>JBCBLB010000331.1:0-10573 GCA_038520555.1 Myxococcota bacterium
GGGTGGATCAGCGCGGAGCCGATCATGCCCCGCCCCGGAACGGGATCATCCCCTCCCGGATCTGATCGGCCAGCCCGCCGTCCACGGCCTTCGCAGCGACCTTGACGGCGTTGCGAATGGCCCGGGCGTTCGACCGCCCGTGCGCCTTGATGACCACCCGATCGAAGCCCAGGACCGGCGCGCCACCATACTGCTTCCAGTCGGTCATGCTGCGGAGCTGTCGGATGCCTTGCGAGAGCATCGTCAGCCCCAGACGCCACAAAAACTTCCGCGCATACGCGTCACGGGCCAGATCGGAGACCACCTCAGAGACGCCCTCCAGCATCTTGAGGACGACGTTGCCCAGAAACCCCTCACAGACGATGACGTCCACTGTGCCGCGGGGGATATCGAGCCCTTCCACATTGCCCGCGAAGTTCACCGTGGCCATCTCCGCGAGGGTCTTATGCGCCTGGACGATGGCCTGCGTGCCCTTGTTGGGCTCCGAACCGTTGGACAGCAGCGCGACCCGGGGGGCGTCGTTGTCTGAAATGATCCGCGCATACGCGCTGCCCATGACCGCGAAGTTGACGAGGTCTTCTGCGGTGGCGTTCAGCGTGGCGCCGACATCGAGCATCAAGGCGAACGGATCGCCCCGTGGGCCATGCCGCTGCTCTGTGGGGTAGACCGCCGCCAGGGCGGTGCGCCGGATGCCCGGCAGCCGCTCAAAGTGGTCTGCCGCGGAGAGGATCGTGGCGCCGGTGTGGCCCGCGCTGACCAGCGCGTCCGCTTCGCCGTCCTTCACGAGCTTCGCGGCGACGTTGATCGAGCAGTTGGGCATCGCCGTCAACGCGGCGCGCGGCTTGTCCGCCATGCCCACACACCCGCTGGCCTGGACAATGTGGATCCAGCGCGGATCGTACCTGTGCTCGCGGAGGTTCGCCTGGATGGCCGCGGCATCGCCGACCAGAAACATCTGCACCGGTCGCTCTTCTCGAGAGAGCATCGCCGCACCGGCCACCACCTCAGCGACCCCTTCATCACCGCCCATCGCATCCAACGCTACCCGAATCATCATCGTCTCCTGCGTGGGTAGCAGTGTAGCGCGAAGTGCACCCGGCGGGCGCTCAATCCCTCACAGCAGCTGCACCCCGACCGTCCACCCCGGCCAGCCCCGGACGCTCACCGGGCCTTCACGCTCATCAATGAACACCGTCGTCCACGGGCCGGCGACCTTCGGCGCGCAGTCCGTCGCAGAGATCCGGACATTGTACGACGGCCCGGCAAAGATCGCCAGACGATGGCCCAACGACAGCCCCGCGACCAGGCGACCGGTCGTCTGTGTGTTCAAGCTGTTGGTCCACCCCTCGGACTCATTGACATGCCGGGCATAGAGATCGGCGTCCAGATACAGCCGCTCGGCGAGGGTGAAATGCCCGCCGGCGCCGATGATCGGGCTCCAAGCGAACTGGTCTTCCTCTGGACCGCTGCGATAGCCGACCCCATACAGATAGTGAAATGTCTCCCCGCCATGCTTCAGCGCCACGTTGCCGAAGCCATCTTCGGTGGCCCAGACGTCAACATGGGTCCGCCCCTCCCAGATGATGTTGACCAGCCCCAGCGAGAAGTCCGAGCTGCGGGCCACGTTGACCAGACCGACCTGGATCCCATCGACATGCCCCGCGGCCACGTTGACCGGGGCGAGCTGGACGCCGTCGACGCCGCCCGAGACGTTCACGCCGGCCGCCGCCTGGAAGCCATCGACCACGCCGCCGGCCACGTTCACGCCGACCGCCGCCTGCACCCCGTCCACCGAGCCGCCCGCGACGTTCACACCACCAGCGGCCTGGAAGCCGTCAACGTCCAGCCCCGCGACGTTGGCCCCGGCGCCGGCCTGGAACCCGTCCACCGAGCCGCCGACCATGTTCACCCCGCCGGAGAGCTGGATGCCGTCTACCGACCCCCCCACGAGGTTGATGCCGTTGGTCAGCTGGATGCCCTCGACGTCCTCTCCGACCAGGTTGCCAAAGCCGGACAGCTGGACGCCGTGCATATACAGCCGGTTGATGTTCAGCCCCATGCCAAGCTCAATCCCCTCGACCGCGCCGGTGTACCCGGCGATCAGGTTCAGCGACAGGCTCCGCCGATCCCGGCCCTGCGCCCACGAAGACGTCCCCACCAGCGGAACGACGTCTACGCCGATGTCCACGGGCGTAAGCTCCTGTGCGTGCGCCGTCGGCGCGCACAGCAGTCCGATCATCAAGCTCAACATGGTGTCCTCCAGAAGACCATCGCGTCATCCTCTTGGACACCACACCCGACCGAAAACGCTACCGGGATGCGTCAGGCCAGACCCAACCGCTTCATTCGATAAATCAGCGTGCTGCGAGACACCCCGAGCTCCCGCGCCACCGCCGCCCGGTTGTTGTTGTGCATCCGAAGCAGGTGGAGGATGGTGTCCCGGCTGGTCTCTTTCCGCGCCGCTGCCGAAGTGGACTCCTCCCCTTTGTCGGGCTGATCAACGCTCAGATCATGGAACATCAGATACGGCTTCTTGACCTGCGGGCCGCCCAGGATCACCGCCCGGCGAATCACGTTGGCCAGCTCGCGGACGTTGCCCGGCCAGGTGTGCGCCATCAACATCTGCATCGCGTCCGGCGTCACCGTCGCCTCAGCCCTGACCTGGCGGGCGATATGGGGGGCCAGCAGTTCGATGTCTTCATGACGCGTGCGCAGCGGCGGCAGGTGGATGAATAAGGTCTCCAGCCGGAAGAACAGATCCTCTCGGAACCGTTTTCGCCGCACCTCCCGGACCATGTCCCGGTTGGTCGCCGCGATCACCCGCACGTCTGGGAACTCCGAGACAAAGCCACCGACCCGACGCACCCCGTTGCCGCCCAATGCACGAAGCAGGCTGGCCTGCGCCTCCAGGGGAAGCTCCCCCAGCTCGTCAAGGAACAGCGTGCCCTGGTGCGCCCGCTGAAAAGCGCCATCCCGACGCTCATCTGCTCCGGTAAACGCGCCCTTTTCATAGCCAAACAGCTCACTGTTGAGCAGGTCTGCGGCCAGCCCGCCACAATTGACGGGGATAAACGGTCCCTCCGCCCGTGGGCTGTTCTGGTGCAGCGCTTGTGCCGCCAGCTCCTTGCCCGTCCCGCTCTCGCCCATGATCAGCACCGGCTCTTCGTGGCCAGCGAGGATGCGAAGCCGACCGAACACCCGCCGCATCGCGCGGCTCACCCCCAACATCTCACCAAACCGGTCGGCGCTCTCGTCGATTTGCATCGGAGAAGCGTCCATCCGCAGCGTCGTCTGCCCCACCCGGAACTCTTCACCGGGCAGGATCGGGGTCAGCATCCGAAGCCGCTGCCCCTCGAACCAGACCGGCCCGTTGCGGGGCTCGACCATCAGCCGCCCACGGGCCACCCGCAGCCGGCAGTGCTCCGCAGCCGCCATCGGATCTGGAAGGACCAGGTCGCTGCCCGGCCCACCCAACGTCGCCTGCGCGCGCCGCGGAACCAGCTCACGGCCGACGTCGTTTCCATCCACGATCACCAGCCGGGCCCGCCGCACCTGAAGCCCCTCATCCTCGGTGAACAGGACCTGCTCATGAGTGCGCAACGGCGAGTAGGCCTCCATCGTCGGCGCCGCCTCACGGCGCTGCTCGATGAACGTCGCGTGGTAGCCGCCGATGCCAATCTCTGCGTTGTTCTTCAGCGTCTCCCGGCGGGCCCGCTTGCCATCCAGCGTCGTCCCATGGCGGCTGCGATCGATGAGCGTCCAGTTCCCACCGTGGCCTTCAACAAAGCAGTGGGTGCGGCTGATCTGGTCGCCAGGCAGGGCAATGTCGCAACTGTCTGCGCGGCCGATGGTCGTCCGACCCGGCCGAAGGCGATACTCCAACAACTTCTGATCATCCCGATAGAAGACCAGGCTGGGCATGGGGGCTCCCTGAAGCAGTCCACGAAAATTTCGCTGTCGTGCCTATCAGTATCGTCGACGACGCCCACCCAACAGGGCGAGTAAGATCCACAATCCACCCGTCACCGGCGCAGTCGCACAGCCACCGCCGCCACCATCGCCGCCACCATCGCCGCCACCGCCACCACCATCTGCCGGCGCGTCCCCGGTGTCCGTGCCCGGATCCGGATCCGGATCCGGATCCGGGTCCGGATCCGGATCCGGGCACGGCGCGTCCACCCCGTCACAGTCCTGATCCACCCCATCGTCGCAGATCTCTTCGGCACCAGGATAAATCGTGGCGTCCTCATCGTTACAATCGATATCCGCGGGGTAGCCGTCGGCGTCGGCGTCCTCTACCGTCGCATCGCCAGCGACGTAGTCCCAGATGCCCCGGCCGTAGGTCCCGAATCGGACGATGTCTTCCGATTCGACGTACTCGACGCTCCAATAGATCGTGGTCGGCGCTTCGTTGCCGGTGATGTCGATCCAGGCGCTCCCCCCAGGCGAGAAGCGGTAGGCCGCCGTCTCCGTGCCGGCGAACAGCGAGCCGTCTGCAGACATGGTCAGGTCATAGACCAGGGTGCTGGGCAGGCCCTCTGCGTAGTCGGTGAAGGTATCCCCCCCGTCGACGCTTCGATAGACCGCCGGGCCGTCGTAGCCTGAGCCCCCGATATAGACAATGTCGGCATCATCCGGATCGACCAGCAGGGCCGAGCCATAGAAGTAGTGAGAGTCCGGACCCTCTGCCCCGAGATCGCTGGGGGTCCAGTTCACGCCCCCGTCATTCGACACGAACACCCGACCGGTGCTGGTCGCCGCATAGGCCCGGCTTGCGTCGGAGGGCGCGAAGGCGAGGGCGCTCATATATTCGTTAGAGGAGATGCTGAAGTCCTGATCCGACCACCGCACCCAGGCCCGGGTGTCCGCAGAGTAACGGTACAGTCGGGTGAAGCAGCCAAACACCGCGCGGTCATCGCTCGGATCCGGGGTCAGCGGCGGGATCCAGGCGTGATATCGCCTGCTCTCACCGGCTGGGAAGTCCGCCGTCTGGCTGAAGTAGTCCGGGGCGTCACCCTCCATCAGACCCAAAAAACCAGGATACACGGTCCACAATCGATCGTGGGTCCCGTCGTTCGAGACAACGTGTCCGTAGTCGCCGCTGATGATCTGTTCGAACTCCATCAGCTCATCGTCCTGGCCGACGCCGCCGGTGGTCTGGTAGCCCTGGTCCTGGGCACCTGCTGCGATCAGGTCAGGGTTATCGGCGTCGGTAAGGGTCGAATAGTATTGGCTGATTCGCAGCCCCTTCAGCGAGAGGTTCTCCACTGTCTGGAGCCCGTCATCCGACAGATACGTCCCGCCGTCGGTGTTGATATACCAGATCTCGTCGCCGTCCTCGTCCAAGACCACGTCGAAACCCATCATATCGGCGTGCAGCTTGTCTTCGGGGCGGTCGTAGTACTCACCCCAGTCATTCATCCGCGTGAACGAGTCGCCGCCGTCGGTCGTGTAGAAGAACTCCATCCCACCATGGGCGAACATGTCGACATCGACGATCGAAGCGTTGAGCGCTGCCCAGTACTGGAAGTAGACGTCATCGGAGCGGATGCTCCGCTTCTGAGCCCATGTCTCTCCGGCGTTATCACTTCGATACACCGCGTAGCCGCTTCCAGAGGGGACCACGGCCCACAGCCGGGGCGCCCCGGCCTCAGAGCCGGTCAACTCTGCCCGCCCTGTCGATGCCACCGGCAGCGCGCCCCGGGTCGTCCACGAGTCCCCCAGGTCGTCGCTGTAAACGATCGTGTTGTCTTCGATAAGGTACAGACCGCTGCCCCCATCCCGTGGCACCCAGACATCGCCAGAGAATACGCCCAGCTCACGGACCGTCTCAAACCGACGCCCGTTGACCGGTGAGCGAACCAACGTGCTGACGATCTCCCAGTTGCTTCCAATGACTTCCCAGCGCTCTACCACGGCAAAGAGCATGTTCGAGCCGTCGGTGGTCAGCACCATCCGGCGGACCGCGGTGAGGTACTCCGGCAGGCCCGTCGGCTGCAGCCAGCTGTCGCCTTCGTCCACCGAGTAGTGGATCAGCCCGTTGTCCGTCGCCGCGACGAGAATATCCGGCTGGCCCGCGGTCTCTGCCGGGAGAACCTCAAGCCAGTGGACACCACCGTACAGGTTGTCGCCCAGCGGCACCCAGTCGTCGCCATCGAGGGTCCCCTTCCAGACGCCCCCCAGCGAAGAGCCGACATACAGGGCATCGCCGTCGAGGCTATGGGTCGCCACATGGGAACGGCCGGCCTGGTTGTCGCTTCCCCGCTCGACCCACCGACCCAACGGCGCGAACCGGCGATCCGACAGGAGGTTCCGCTTCGCGATCTGGCGAAGCCCGTTGCGGGTCTCGATCGCCTTCCAGTCCACCCCCGGCGCAGCCAGATGGCGCTCCTTGAACCACGCCTTACGATGCTTCTTCTTCGAAGCGCTGTGGGCGCTGTCGATCAAGAGCACCTCAGTCGGAGGAGGGAGCAGCGCGGGCTGGAGCGCCGGCTCGACCGTTGCTGGTGCCGCTTGGATCCAGAGGGTCGCAGCCCCAACGCTCAGAGAAAGCGACGTGGCGACAGGAAGCAATACAGATCGGGACATCGAAACCTCAGCCGAAGAGAGAAGGAAAGCAGTGTAACCGCCTCCCCGCATCATCGGCCCCGCGATCGGTCCTGGGAAGAAATCCGATGGGTTTCTTCCCGATCAGAGGACCTACTCCGGAGCACCCTCCGGCGCTGGCGCCTCATCAGATGGATACTCCGGAGCGGCATCCGGTGTCGCAGCGTCTGCCTCAGAGAGGAGCTCGTTCAGGGTCTTCTCCAGGCCATCGAGCGACTCGCCGTAGCCAGCCCAGTCCCCATCACGCTGCAGACGCAGCGCACGCTCCAGCTGACGGTGCGCACGGCTGGCCAGCACCGACCAGCCTGGCGTCCCGGCCACCACTGCCGGCTCTGTGTCCGGATCGGTGTCTCGCTGGTTGCGTTCGGAGCGCATCGAAGACGTCGAATCCACCGGCTCCGTATCGTCTGGTGCGAACACCGCCCGCAGCGCCTCATCCAGCGTCTGGCGCATCGCGATCCGGTTCTCATAGGAGACGATGACCCGCTTCAGCTCGGGCAGCTGGCTGGACTCGGCCTGGAGATACAGCGGCTCGACATACATCAGCGAGTTGCCGATGGGAATGACCAGCAGGTTGCCGCGGACCACCCGGGAGCCCGCCTGGCTCCACAACGTGATCATCTCTGAGATTTCGGGGTTCTGGTCGATTCGAGCTTCGATCTGACGGGGGCCGTAGATGAGCTTCTGCTTTGGGAACTGGTACAGCACCAGGTTGCCGTAGTTCTCTTTGTCGCAGCGGGCCGCCAACCATGAGATCATGTTGTCCTTGCCCCGCGGGACGAAGGGAAGGAGCAGGATGAACTCCGCCTCTTCGGCGCTCGGAAGCTTCATGATCAGATAGTAGCTGTCCATCGGCTGCTCCTGACCGGCATACAGCTCCCGCGGGATCGCCCACATGTCCTCTTTGTTGTAGAAGACCGTCGGATCCTTCATGTGGTACGCCCGGTACATCTCGGCCTGCCGATCGAAGAAGTCCGACGGATAGCGGATGTGATCCTGAAGCGACGCCGGCATCGCAGACAGTGGCTTGAAGCTGTCTTCAAAGATGTTGGCGTAGACCTGAATCAGCGGATCATCATCATCGGCGATGTAAAAGTCAACCGATCCATTGTATGCGTCGACCACAACCTTGACAGAGTTCCGAATGTAATTGACCCGCGACCGCTCCAGCCGCTGCGGCTCGGAGTACGGGATGAACCGGGTGGTCGTATATGCATCGATCATCCAGTACATTTTGCCGTCCGCGACGACCAGGTACGGATCCTGGTCGAAGGACAAAAACGGCGCCAGCCGGCTGACCCGATCCGAAATTGTCCGACGAAACATCACCCGGGTCTCCGGCAGGATGTACTGCGACAGCAGGATGTCCAGGCTGGAGAAGTGCATCGCGAAGATCGCCTGCTGCCAGAGCTGGCCGATCGGCACACCGCCCTTGCCTGCGTAGGTCGTATAGACGTTCTCATCACCGGCAGGGTAGTCAAACTCTTCGGTGCCCGAGTTGACCATCACATAGGTGTTCGTCAGCTCACCGTAGTATATCTCCGGCCGGTTGATGGGCAGGTCGATGCCCACCGCCTCCGGCGGCAGGTCCTTGACGAACAGGGCCGGAAGCCCCTCAGGGGTGACCACGTTGACCGGGCTCATCGTCAAGCCGTAGCCGTGGGTGTACTGGAAGTGTTCGTTGACCCACGATCGCGCCTGGGGATCGACGTTGGCATAGTTCAGCTCGCGACCGGACAGCATCACCTGCCGCGGCTGACCGTCGAACATGTACCGATCAACGTCGACGTCTTTGAAGTCGTAGTAGGTCCGAATTTCCTGAATCTGGCCATAGGTGGTCAGCAACGGCCGGGTGTCCCATACCCGGATATTCTCAATGGTCAGCGGATTTTCGTCGACCGCTTTCATCGTCAGGCCCGCCTCGGCCTCGAAGGGCTTCACCTCGATCCGATCCAGGGCATACGCCTGATTGGTCGACTCGATGTTGGCCGACAGGTACTCCCGCTCCCACTCCAGCTCGTTGGGCTTGACGAAGTAGTCTTGCATGATGTCCGGCCAGACGCTGGCGATGAGCACGCGCGCCACGGCATACAGCACCAACCCGATGGTCGTCAGCCGCCACGAGCGCTGTAGCGTCGAAGCGATGAGCGCGATCGAGACGAGCAGAGAAGCCCCAGCCATGATCCGGAAGCCGGGGATCCGGGCGTTGATGTCCGTATACCCTGCCCCCCAGACGACTTCATCGGCGCCCTTGTCGAACAACAGCTCGTAGCTCATCAGCCACCAGTCGAGCCCGAACGTCAAAAACAGCAGCCCCGCCAGCGACAGCAGATGAACCCGTGCCCGCGGCGAGAGCACGGGCTCATCGCGGTTGATGAACACATCGCGGGCCACATAGTAGCCGCCAGCCACCAGAAGCGACATCAAGACGATGCCCGCGCCCATCCACTGCAAAAACTCCCAGAACGGAAGCTCAAAGACGTAGAAGCTGATGTCGTTGTTGAAGACCGTCTCGGTCCGGCCGAACGGCTCCCGGTTCAGAAATGACAGGAGCGTCAGCCACTGGTTGGCCGCCGCCCCCGCAAAGATCAGGGCGGGCAGGCCGATCGAGACCGCCAGCAGGCCCCGGATGAGATTCTGAAGCTGCTCAGGCGTCAGCCCCAGATCGGTCAGCAGCAGGCTCAGGCGGCGGACGTCGATGGGCTCCTCACGGGCGGCCAACCAGACGTTAAACGTCAGGAACCCGCCAGCGACCAGCAGCCCGGTGAACCACATGCCCACCTGCGCGGCGAGGGTGGTCTGGAAGATGGACAGGTAGCCGATCGAGTCGAACCACAGCCAGTCCACCGCGATCGAGACGAGCGGCTGGTTGGCCACCCACAGCACGAAGACCATGATCAGCGTCACCAGCAGCCAACGCGGCATCTGCATTCGAAGAGTCTCCTGAAAGGATCCGGATCATCCTACCCCATCACCCCGATCCACAAGATCAGCGTCGTGAGCAGGAGGGGGAACAGCGCGCAACCTTTGCCCTGTCGCCAGCGGCGTTTCTTCATCCAGTCTGCGTCGTTCATCTCCAGGACTCTATCGTGATGCGTTCGCGACGGTGCCCCTGTCTAAAAACGGATCGACTAAACCCCTCGCCCAGCGTAACCGACAAGGCAGGAGAATCTGTTGAAGGTCGCCGATGAGATTCCTTCTGTACCTACGCCGCATCAATCTTCTCGATGAACAGCAGATTATTTCGGTGTTGGAGCACCGCGAGAGCCTACGGGTTCCGTTCGGACGACTGGCCGTCGCGAAGGGCCTCCTCAACGCCGAACAGATCTTCCTCATCCTCTCCATCACCGCGGACACCCACCAGCGGTTCGGAGAAGCCTGCATCGAGCAGGGCCTGCTCGAGCCACCAGAGGTCTTGATGCTGCTCGGCGAGCAGGAGAGCCGCCTGCCAAGCTACCCCGACCTCCTGCTCAGCATGGGATTGGTCGACCACGGCACCCTCCAACAGCTCCGCCAGATCTACCGCGCCGCCTGAGTGGCCTGCGCCCCGGAAGAGGATGGGGCCGGGCGGTGGTAGATTGCCCGGCATGACTTCGCGAACACGCTCTCTGCTGTTGCTGCTCTCCACCGGCTTCATCGCTCCGCTCGCCGCCGCAGCGCCGCCGGGTGGGGCCATCGAGCCCGCCGCGGTCTACTTCCGCGCGCCCGACCGAAGCTTCTGTCTCGCTGATGGCGTGCGGCTCCGGACCCACAGCCTCGCCGATGACGCCCTCGTGCGCATCACAACCTCAATGCCCATCGACGGACAGCCCGCCCTCGCGCTCCTCGCCGAGCACCTCCGCCTCCGCGCATACACCATCCCCCCCGAACCCGAACCCGAACCGGTCGAAGATGGCTGGCGGTGGCGGCGGCGGCGGGCCGATCTCCTCTTCTTCTGCTTCCTCGACGACCGCTTCGCCGTCTTCGA
>JBCBLB010000233.1:0-12771 GCA_038520555.1 Myxococcota bacterium
AAACATCTGCCGTCTCAAACGACCGAAGCGCTTCACGCTCGCTGAGGATCTGAACGAAGTGCTGGGCGGTGCGCTCGATCCGCTCGATGAGGCCGGAGGGGCTGTCCTCGCTGCCCGATGCCCGCCGGCGCCCCTGGAACGAGACGTCCTCGATCACACCGTCCCGAGCCAGCAGCGCCGCCCGGTCCAGCGTGTTGCGCAGCTCGCGGACGTTGCCGGGCCAGTCGTGGCGAAGGAGCGCGTCCAGGGCCGTCTCCGACAGCCGGATCGGGGGCAGGCGGTACCGCTTCCGGGTGTCTTCGAGGAAGTGGCTGGCCAACAGCGGCACATCCTGCATCCTCTGCCGCAACGGCGGGATGTGCGTGACGAACACCGCCAGTCGATAGTACAGGTCCTCGCGCAGCCGCCCCTCATCGATGGCGTCTGATGGATCCGTGCCCATCGCCGCGATCACCCGAACATCGATCGGCGTCGCTTTGTTGCCGCCGAGGCGGGTGACCACCCGCTCCTGCAACACCACCAGCAACCGAACCTGGCAGGACAGCGGCATGCTGTCCAGCTCGTCGAGGAAGATCGTCCCGCCCTCCGCCACCTCGAACTTTCCTGGCTTGTCCGCCATCGCGCCGGTGAAGGCGCCCTTCTTGTGGCCGAACAGCTCGCTCTCGATCAGGCTCTCTGGGATGGCGCCACAGTTGACGTGGACGAAAGGCCGGGCGGATCGATCGCTGGCTTCATGGAGGCGACGCGCGATGAGGCTCTTGCCGGTCCCCGTTTCGCCGGTCAACAGGATGCTCACCTCAAACCGGGCGATGCGGGCGAGCTCGGTGAGCTGCTCGGTGAGGGCATCGGAGCGGGTGACCACGCCGTTGAGGCCTTCGGTCGGCGCCTGCTTCGCCGCCGCCCGCGCGCGAACCACTGCGCCGTTGACCACCGGCAACCACGACTGCACCGCCGTCAGCGCTGCGTCGTCGAACACCCCCTGCTTGTTCGGATCGTCGAGGTAGACAAAGCCGAAGACCTTCTGGTCCTCGACCAGGGGCAGGCAGACCACCGAGCGAAGCTGCAGCTGGTGCACAGAGGCCTGGTCGGAGAACTCCTGACCGGCGGCGTCGTGGGTGATGACCGGCTCACGAGAGCCGATCGCCTGGGCGATGATGCTCCGCGAGATCTGGGCGCTCGGATCGTCGATGTCCGACTGGGCCACGCTCCGCGCAGCCAGAAAGGTCCAGCGGTTGTCATCGCCGATGAGCCCGACGAAGCCCCGCTGAGCGTCGACGATGGCCAACATCCCGTCCAGGATCTGCTCCGCGATCGGCTCCAGGCCATCGGCCAACGTCACCTTCAGGGTCCGCTCCATCAAAAGCTGGTACCGATCCACGTCCCCTTGCAACGCCGTCGTGGTCCGCTGTGCCCGGCTCGCCATGCTGCGGGCCCGAGACAGATGCAGGCGGGCCGCCTTCGCATCACCTTGACGCAGCGAAGCCTCCGCTTCGCGGATCTTGTTGTACAACTCGTTCGACATCTCAACGTCCTCGATCAGAAGCGGAGTCGGCAGAACCAGGGGGCAGGTTCCATCATCGCGCCTGCCACTGTAGCAGGACCGCGTGCGCATGGTCTCCAATGACCGCACATCCATCCACACAACAAAACCCCTGATCGAGGAAAAAACCTGACCCGGCGGAAACTGTGGCCTGAAACCCGGGCCAGCTCTGCTACGCTTTGCGGTAAACTCCCCTTCCCTCAAAACGCGGGCCCTCTGGGAAGTGTCACTGTCGAATCGGACTTTCACCAGAACCCCCACCGAGCGGCCCGCCCATCTTCTCGGAGACCCGCCATGAACCTCATGATCTTCCTCGCGCTGGCCGCATGTCGTAGCGAACCGCAGGAGAGCAGCGGCGGAATATCCGCCGCGGAAGCCGATGAGCTAAGGCAGCAGCTCGCCGACCTCCAGGCTGAGCTGGACACCCTCCGCGCCGAACAGGCGATCACCGACCAGGCCCAGGACGACGCCCTCGGCGACCTCCAGGAGCAGTTCGACACGTTCGACGCCAACACCGACGTCGACGAGCTGGGAGAGAGCGTCACCGCCCTGGAAGCCGTCACCCAGGATCAGGAGGGGCGGCTCACCGCCATCGAGTCTGCACCCTACGCCACCGAAGGATGGGTCGACGCCCAGAACTACGCATCCGCCCCGCAGGTCGACGCCCTCACTGTGCGCGTCTCCACCACAGAGGACCGGGTCGCCACCCACACCACCGACCTGGCGACCAACACCACCGCGATCGCGACCAACACCACAAACATCGCCACCAACGCCGCAGACATCGTCGCCCTGCAGTCTGGACTCGCCAGCGCGCGGTCCGATATCTCCGCCTCACAGTCCCGGATCATCAACCTCGAAACCGACATCAATCGCGTCGAAGCCGACATCACCGACATCGAGACCAACATCGAGGCCCTCCAGGACGACGTCTCCGACCTCGACGACAACGTCAGCCTGCTTGAGGACGACATCTTCGAGATCTCCGACGACCTGCTCGGCCTTGAGAGCGACTTCGACACCTCCATCGCAAGCATCGACTTCACCAGCGAAGACCTCGACGCCCTCCAGGACTCCCTCGACGACGCGAACACCTCGATCGCAGCGCTGGAGACCAGCCTCTCCGACACCCAGTCCGAGGTCTCGCTCATCCAGACCGACCTCGACACCGTCGAAGACGCCATCACCAACCTGGGAACCAGCCTCTCGACCACCCAGTCCGAACTCGACACCGTCGAAACCACCGTCGCAGGAATCGACACCACGGTTACAACGCTCGAAACCACGGTCACTGGGCTGGATACCGATCTGCGTCTCGTCGAAACCAACGTCACAGGGTTGGAGACCACGATCGCGGGCCTGGACGCGGACCTTACGACGCTTGAAACCACGATCACCGGAATCGATACGGATCTCGCCGCCGTAGAGACGACGGTGAGCGGGTTGAGCACTGACGTCGACGGTGTCGAGTCCGACGTCAGCACCCTCAGCGCCAGTTTCACCACGCTGGACGCTGAGTTCGACACCATCGAGTCCGGCTTCGCTACGCTTCAGTCTGAAGTGGATGATGTCGAGACCGCGCTCGCCAGCACCCAGGGCGACCTCGACACTGCAGAGACGAACATCGCCTCGCTGCAGACAAGCGTGACCAGCATTGAAGGCAACGTCTCGACCCTACAGAGCGGACTGAGTACCGCACAGGCCGATCTCACCGCCGTCGAGAGCGACATCGCCGCGCTCCAGACCGATCTCACCGCCACCGAGGGCGATGTCCTGGCGCTCCAGACCGACCTGACCACCGCAGAAGGCGACATCTCGACGCTTCAGACCAATCTGGCTTCGACCCGGTCGGATCTAAGCACCGCAGAGGGGGACATCGTCTCCTTGCAGAGCAACCTGGCCACTGCGCAGCGTGACATCTCCGATTTGCAGACCGACGTCTCCGACCTGCAGAGCGATCTGACCATCGCGGAGACCAACATCTCCGATTTGCAGACCGACGTCTCCGACCTGCAAGATGCCACGGCGTTGACGATGTCTGACGTCGACTGGGCGGTCTGGGAGTACCGCCCCAGCGGGACGTCCGCGACCTATGACCAGGGCCACCACGGCTTCTTGCTCGCGACCTCTGGCGGCGCCTTCTATCTGGGCGGACAGGTCAACGTCTCCGTCACCCGCGGCAGCATCTCCCTGTCCCGGGACCGGTCGTTCTACGTCACCTTTTATGTGACCAACCCGTCCTCTTCGACCCGATCCATCACCTGGACCTTCTGCCGCGGCGACGACTCCGAGATCTTCGTCGATGGCACCAACATCGCTTCGCCCAGCGACCTGGACGGTGGATGCAGCACCCTGTCGGCCTTCTCGCTCACCCCCGGCGATCACGAGATCACCATCGAGTATGAAGACGACAATAACTTCTTCGAGGCCCTGGGCATCACCAACAGCTGGATCAGCGACAATGGCTTGGAGATCGACTACGACGGAATCCAGTCCGCCCTGGGAAGCGGCATCTGAGGGGGAATGGAGAGCAACTCAGTTCTCCAGGCCTCTTGCCCATGATGAGGACACTTCTCAGGCACCATGGCCGATGACCGCGAGACAGATCGACCACCAGACGAAGGCAAGCCTTTAACGCTGATTGTGGGCTCGGTCTGTCATCGCTCACCTCCCTGGCTCATGGTTCCAAAGAACACGAGTCAGGCAGATTCATACGCAATTCCCAGACGCAGATGCCCCCCAACAGCAGCGCTGCCGGGGGACAGGTTGAGCGACTCAGTATCGCCCCAGGCTCAATCGCCGTACGCGATGTCGTCAATATAAAAGATCTCAACCGCAGAAGATCCGCTGGTTGAACCTTCAGGATAGCAGTGGAAGTCAGGGAAGATGCTGACCCGGTTGTACACGGCAGCCGAGTCAATCCCGTCACCCGTAGACGGCGAGGCAAAGTCCCAGGTCAGAGTCTCCCAGGTTTCAGCCACAGTCGTGGTCGCGAAGGTCTCAACCGTCTTGGGGGTCTCCTTGACCTCTTCAAACTTCATCAAGATCGGCACCCCAGCACGTTCCGACCACACACGGGCCGTAACCTTGGTGGAGATCGAGAAGTCAGCCGCCGGAATCGAGTTCTCCGGGTCAGAGATCGTTACGATCGTGACGCCGTCATAGCAAGTGCCAGGATGAGGCATCTCAGCTTTGAAGACCGTGTTCGTCGAGTCCGTGGGATCGACCACCACCTCGGCAGTGAAGGGGCCTTCGAACGTGACAAAGGAGAAGGGGTCCGGATCCTCTTCGAACGACCACGGGATGGCATCATCATTGTCGACATCCGTGTCGGTATCCGTGTCGGTGTCGGTGTCGGTGTCGGTGTCGGTGTCGGTGTCGGTGTCGGTGTCGGTGTCCGTGTCCGTATCGGTATCCGAGTCAGTGTCGGTGTCGGTGTCCGACTCAGAGTTCTCCGGAGCGCTGTCCTTGTCGTCGTCATCCCCGCAACCGAGCATGGCGATGGGCAGCGCAGCGAGCAGCATCCAGGTCTTGAAGTTCATGTTTCTCCTCCGTGGTCAGGGAAGCCCTGAGGCATCGGCCCATGAGCCGAAAAGTTCGTGTTCATCGATATGTATTGATGCAGGGGGGGGTCGATGAACAGCGCAAATGGATCGATTGTCAGGTTTGTTTCGTGCCCGAACTAAACCCACTTGCGCATTGTTTCCCATACCTTCCTGAACTGTCAACCACCATTCGTGCTGCGGACACACCCATGGCACAAAGGCCAATCTTTGTCTGGCCTCAGAACAAACTCGAAAGGCAGCCTGAGTCGTCTATCCTCCCCCGCTCGCCCATCATCGAACCGGCCCAGGGATGATGTTCGGTGATGGTTCCCAGCTCTCACAGGTCCACGCTGAAATTCATGGCGCCGCCCCCCTGCCATGTCGCGCCACCTGCCTTCTCGTCACCCACTCCGCTCGCGATGCCAGGTACCGGTTGACGCCATCCCCCCGGTTCCCGCGACCTCAAAACCACGCGCTCAGCGAGCCCCTCCCATGCCCATCAAGAAACGCGGTCAGGTCTGGCGCATCACAGCAAGGTGGGAGGCCGTCCGCTTCATATGCCACTGAATTTCTTCTGGAAACACCACCACACACCAAACGACGTTTCAGCGCACGTTCTTTGTTAAAACGTCGTATTTTACCGATTCGGGTGATGGTGATCCGATCCAGCGTTTGAGTCGAAGACTCCACGCAAACCGTAGGAAAACGTAGAGAAACGTTACCATTTTACGCACAGTTTGGATGGTTGGGGTGAGGGGGAGACCGTTCATGCTCAAGAGAACCGTATCTGTTTTATTATTGAAACGAAACGTAAGAAACTGTTAGAAAAATAAAATTCCTTTCACAACCGAGATACGGTTCGAAGGGGATAATTTATTCAACGTTGAGCCCTTTGGTGGCATCCTGTATAAACAGGATACCCTTTTCCCAGTGTGATGTTCCCCACATTTCGTGGAGATGACATGGTCGAAAACGACCATTCACGTCCAGAGTGGCTCATTGTTGTCGGAACATCGGCCGGCGGTCTTGAAGCGCTGGAGCAGCTGCTGATCCCCCTGCCCCACAACCTGCGGGCGGCGATCGTGGTGGCGCAGCATCTCCCGAGCGAGCCCCGCTCGATGGTCCCTGAGTTGTTGCAGCGAAGGCTGAAGCTTCAGGTTCAAACGATCCAAGATGGGATGCCGCTTCGGTCCGGTTGTGTGTACCTTCAGCCGTTCGGGATTGAGGTGCAGGTGTCCGGCGACCATCTTCGGCTGCAGTCGGGTCACCGGGTCCCGCCGGTGACCATCGACGGGCTGTTTGAGAGCGCAGGGCACCACTACCGCGACCAGGCGATCGGGGTGATCATGTCCGGGGGCGGCAGCGACGGCAGCCGGGGGTGTGAGGCGCTTCGGGCGTCGGGGGGTCGGGTGCTGGTCCAGCAACCGACCGAAGCCGCGTTCCCTTCGATGCCACGGGCGGTCATCCAGAACAACGCCGCGGATGAGGTTCTGCCGCTCCGGCAGATCACAGAGCAGCTCATCGTCATCACCGGCGTCGAGAACGCGATGAGCGACGAGCAGATCATGGCGCAGCCGTATCTCTCTCGCTTGATCGAGATTCTTCTCGCCCGCAAAGACGTGGATTTTCGTGGATACCGGACGATGCCGCTTCTGCGCCGCCTCAACCGTCTGGCGCAGAACGAGCAGCTCCCGCTGCACCACTGGCTCGCGCAGCTCCTCGAAGATCCGTCTACTGTCGACGGCATCGTGGATCAGATGCTGGTGGGAACGACCAGCTTCTTCCGCGACGCGCACGGCTGGGAGCGTCTCCGGGAGCGGCTGTTCCCAGCGCTCATCGGCCGTCGCCACCTGCGGTTCTGGAGCGCTGGCTGCAGCACCGGCGAAGAGGCCTACACCCTCGCGATCTGGGCCCACGACTACTTCCGCAAGCACTCTCCAGAGACCGAGATCAAGGTGTTCGCCACGGACATCCGTGGCAGCGCCGTCGCCTTCGCGCAGTCGGGCATCTGGCCGGAGATGGCGCTGGAGACGCTGCCTGAGCCCCTCCGACACTACTTTGAGCCCCACAGCCAGGGCCGGCGGGTGCTCGATATCATCCGCCGCCAGATCGTGTTCACCCGCCACAACCTGCTCCAGGATCCGCCATTCATCAACCTGGATCTGATCCTCTGCCGGAACATGCTGATTTACCTGGAGCGCCCTCTCCAGGCAGATGTGATCCGCCGGTTCGCGTTCACCCTTCGGATGGGTGGGCACTTGTGGTTGGGCGAGAGTGAGACGCTTCACAACCCGTTCTTCCGGCTGATCGACCGCAAAGAGAAGCTGTTCGAGCGAATCCAGGGGCCTGGCAACGCGCTGGTGAGGCCGAGCCAACGGCGTCGGGAGAATCGGCGACCGCTGATCACTCCGCGGAGCCTGGATCAGATCGGGTATACCGCGCTGGTCGAGCAGTACGCGCCTCCTGCCGCCCTGATCGCGGACAACGGCGACCTGCTCCACGCCTTCGCCGGGATCGAAAAGTACCTCACGATCCGGCCCGGGGTGACCCGCCTGCGCATCGATACCCTGTCAAAGGGAGTGCTGAGCGGGGTGCTGTCTGCCGCGCTGGCGGAGCACCGCAAGACCCGAGAGGTGGTGACGTACACCCGGGTCCCGATCGATGACGAGGTCGTCAACGTCACGCTTCGTCCGGTAGAGGGTCTGGTGTTGTTGACCATCCAGGCGACCAGGGCGTACCAGACGCCAGCGTCCGCACAGGATCTGAACCTGGAGGGGCTGGTCACTGAGCTTCAGGCCCAGCTGCTGTCGACCCAGCGGGGCCTCCAGGAGACCGTCGAGGCGCTCCAGATCTCCAATGAGGAGCTGGAAGCGACCAATGAGGAGCTGATGAGCTCCAATGAGGAGCTGGAGGCGACCAACGAGGAGCTGCAGGCGACCAACGAAGAGCTGTATGCGATGACCGCGGAGCGCGAGGCGCGGATCACGGAGCTGATGCAGTTGGGCATCGAGCAGGAGCTGATGATGCAGAACGCGGAGGTGGCCGCGGTCTTCGTCGACGAGCGGCTCCGGCTGCGCAAGATCCTGGGCCCGATCCAGAAGTTCAGCGATCTGGAGCGGCCGGATCTGGGCGAGCCGTTCGGGTCGTTTTTGCACGATCATCCGGTGACGATCGCGATCCGCGAGACGCTGACCCATGCGATGAGCAGCCACCAACTCGCCGAACAGCTGGCGACGCTCCCGGATGGGAGGACCATCCTGGTGAAAGCGCAGCGGCTGGCGAAGTCCGCGGACGGCGCCGCTGGCGCCTGCGCGGTGCTGATGAACGTCACCGAGCTGACCCGGGCGCACCGATACCTGCAGAGCATCCTCGACGCGTTGCCCCAGCACATCGCCGTGTTGAACCACGAAGGCTTCATCATGGAGACCAACGCCGCCTGGAACGGCTTCTCGCGGGACAACAACGGCAGCGCCGACGGCTACATCGGCTCTTCCTATCTGAACGTGGCGCAGTCATCGGGCGACCCGGCCTTCTACCAGGCGCTTCGCGGGGTGTTGTCGGGCGAGCGGGACGAGCTGGCGCTGGAGTACCCCTGCGACTCGCCGGACGAGCGGCGGCGGTTTCTGATGGTCGGCCGCCAGATCCCCGGCGGCGCGGTGCTCAGCCACCAGGACATCACCCGGCGCTGGGAGCACGAGCAGGAGATCCGGGACGAGCGGGACATGTTGTGGAAGGCGCTGCTGGCGCTTCCGATGCCCGCGGCGCTTCTTCGCCTGCCGATGGGGCGGGTGTCGACGGCGAACAAAGCCCTCGAAGAGCTGACCGGCTTCTCCAGCGAACAGATGAACAACAGCGCCATTGATCTGGTGCTGAATCGTGGCACATCGGAGGGATGGGGGACGCTGCTGAAGCAGCTCGATGACGCGCCGCATGTCCAGGTCGCGGCCCCGCACGGCTGGCAGACCCACCTGCAGAAGATCAATGCCACCTCTGCGCTGTTGTGTATGGTGCCCGCGTCGATGGGCGATCCCAGCCACGAAGTGGTCGGCACCCTGGCCAGCGGGATCGCCCATGAGCTCAACAACCTGCTGATGGTCATCTCTGGGCTGGTCGAGTCGTCGTTGGAGGAAGAGACGATCCGGGCGCCGGTCCTGGAGGACCTGCGTCACGCCCTCGCGGCGAGCCAGCGCGGCGGTGAGATCACCCGGGACCTGCTTCACTTTGCGCGTTCCGACAACCAGAAGCCGGAGCCGATTCAGCTCTCTCAGATCGCGCGGGAGATGGTGCTGCTGCTGCGCCGGAGCGCGCCGTCGAACATCGCGCTGACCATCCGTGGCCCAGCCGAGGGGCCGCTGATCTCCGGTCGTCGGGCTGCGTTGGGGCAGGCGCTGATGAACGTGGTGCTCAACGCGTTTGACGCGATGCCCGACGGCGGCGCGATCGAGGTGCGCCTCCGCGACGCCTCAGAGGTCGAGCGAAGCCGCCTGCCCTCCCCGGCCGATCAGGCCACGGTGCTGGAGGTTCGGGACACAGGCGTCGGGATGGACGCCGAGATCCTGCGTCGGGCCACCCAGCCGTTCTTCACCACCAAGTCGCCGACCTCCGGCACCGGGATCGGCCTCGCGATGGTCGAGGGCGTGATCCGGGCCAGCGGCGGCGTCCTTGAGCTGGAGAGCGAAAAGAACGTCGGCACCACGATCCGCTGGATCCTGCCGGTGCTCGACGCGGCGGCCGAGCCGCTGAAGCTGCCGAAGCCGATCCCGTCGGTGTCCCGTGAAGAGGCACCGCAGCTGTCTGTGCTGCTCGTCGATGACAACCCGCTCGTGTTGCGCTCGACGGGCCGCCTGTTGGAGCGGATGGGGGTGCGTTTTCTGGGCTGCGAACGCGGCCGAGACGCCCTCGAACGGTTTGAGCATTTCCAACCCGACGCGGCGGTGCTGGACATGCGGATGCCAGACATCGACGGCCTGGAGCTGATGGCCATGCTGCGGGCGCGCCGCCCGAGCCTGCCGGTGCTGTTGTACTCGGGCAACCAGCCGCCACAGCTCGACACGCTCCAGGACACACACACCCGGTTCTTGATCAAGCCCATCCGCGGTCAGGTGCTGCTGGACACCCTCCATGACATGCTGCGCGATGTCTCCGCGAGCGATGTCTCCGCGAGCGATGCCCAACCGAGCGCCTCACGCTAAGGCGGAGACCCCGCCCCGGGCCAGCCCGCGCACCCGGGCCAGCAGAAGGGCAGACACCACCCCCAACCCAACGATGAGGCCGTACCAGACGCCCGGCGGGCTGTTGGCATGGACCCCGAGCAGATAGCCCACCGGCAAGCCGATCCCCCAGAAGCCGATGAGGTTGACGATCGCCGGAGAGCGCGTGTCCCCCACACCGCGAAGGACACCGGCACAGACGGCCTGAATGCCGTCGAACAGCTGGAACGCAGCGGCGATGGGCAGCAGCAGCACCGCGATCTCAATCACGCCGGCGTCATCGGTATACGCCCGGGTGAGCGCCGGAGCGGCGAGCCACAGCCCCAGCGCACAGATCCCCATCCACGCAGAGGCCGCAATGATGGCCGTGGCCGCCGAGCGGGTCCAGTCCTCGCCGGCTCCCAGGCGGTTGCCCACCCGCACCGACGCGGCGATGCTCAGCCCAAAGGGCATCATGAACGCCAGCGCCGAGATGTTCAACGCGATCTGGTGGGCGGCGAGCGCCGCGGTGCCCAACCACCCCACCATCAACCCGGTGGCGTTGAACGCCCAGACCTCAAGCCCATACTGCACCCCGATCGGAGCGCCCAGGCGCAGCAGGCGCGCTCCCCCCGCCAACGAGAAGACGTCCCCAACGGACGGCGCCGGCAGGCGACGCAAGCCATCTGCACACAACGCAAACAGCGCAACCATTGACGCGAGCCGACCGATCGCTGTCGACCACCCCACCCCGACCACCCCCCACTCCAAGACGTGCAAAAACAAGCCATTGAGGAGCACGTTCAAGACGTTGCCGCCGAGGATAACCAGGGTGGGGAGCAGGACCTGATTTCGCGCCTGAAGGTGCTGGCTGAGGACGTTGAACAGCAGCATCGGCGCGGTCCCCCACATCACCGCACAAGCGTAGCCCGCAGCTGCGGGGATCGCTTCAGCGGGCTGCTCAAGGGCGGCGAGCCCTGGCGCCGCCAGCAGGTGCGCCGCCATGATCGGGACCGTCAGCATCACGGCGAGCAGGACCGCGCGGCCGAGCCACAAGGCGGCGCGGGCGTCGTCGCGAGCACCATAGGCCTGGCTGAACAGCGGATCGGCGCCGCGGAGCGCGCCGAAGCCCAACACCAACACCCCGAAGCTCCACAGGTTGCCCATCCCCACCGCCGCAAGCGCCCCGGCGCCCAGGTCGCCGACCATAATCAGGTCCTCGACCCCCATCAGCACCTGGCCTATCTGGCCGAGCACGACAGGCCAGGCCAGCTGGAGCAGCTGACGGAGTTCCGTCCGATTCCTCCCCATCTCCAGTCCCCGTCTGCACCCGAACGCGGCACGTTCAGTTCTCGGGAGCACTATCGGAAAGCGGATATCACCACCTGAATATCACCACCTGAATATCACCACCCTGGATGAAGGCGAACCACTCGGGAGCTCAGAGCGGGTGCGCGCTGGCTTCACGGAGGACGTCGTCGGCCGCGCCCCGCCGCTGCGTTGGGCGCCCGATGGCTGCTGCGATGGCTTCGAGCTGCGTGACCATGCTGTGGAACTGAGCGGGGTAGAGGGCTTGCTGACCATCGGACAGCGCCTCAGCGGGGGCGGGATGGGTCTCGACGATGACCCCGTCAGCGCCGGCGGCGATTGCGGCACGGGCGGCAGGGACGACCAGATCCCGGACGCCGGTGGCGTGGCTGGGATCGGCGATGACCGGCAAGTGCGACAGCCGCTTGACCAACGCGATCGTTCCCACGTCGAGGACGTTCCGGGTCGCGGTGTCGAAGCCACGGATGCCCCGGGAGCAGAGGACGACGTTGGGGTTGCCGGCGTGGAGGATGTACTCTGCGGCCAGCAGCCACTCTTTGACCGTGGCGGACATGCCGCGCTTGAGCATCACCGGCCGCCCCAGCCGGCCCACCTCACGGAGCAGCGCGTAGTTCTGCATGCTGCGGGCGCCGATCTGGATGACGTCCGCGATGTCCGCGACCATTCGGGCGCCCTCTGGGTCCATCGCCTCTGTGATGACCGCGAGGCCGAAGCGATCCCGCGCTTTCGCCAGCAGCCGCAGGCCTTCCTGGCCGAGGCCCTGGAAGGAGTACGGCGAGGTGCGCGGCTTGAACGCCCCGCCGCGAAGCATGGTGGCGCCAGACCTGGCCACGACCTCCGCGGCGGCCATCAGCTGCGTTTCGGACTCGACCGCGCAAGGGCCGCCCATGATGACGACCCCCTCGGCACCGATCCGGGTCCCGTTGGCCAACGCGACGACGGTGTCTTCACGACGCCACTCCCGGCTGACCAGCTTATACGGCGCGCTGACCGAGATGGTCTGGCGAACACCGGGCATCCCAGCGAACCGGGCGGGCTCGATGGGCCCGTCGTTGCCGACGATGCCCACAGCGGTGCGCTCGGCGCCTGGCATCGGGCGCGGGCTGAACCCCAGCCCGCGCACCACCTCACAGACCGCCTCAACCTGAGCGGCCGTCGCTTCATGATC
>JBCBLB010000589.1:0-6265 GCA_038520555.1 Myxococcota bacterium
CCGACACCGACACCGACACCGACACCGATACCGACACCGATACCGACACCGATACCGACACCGATACGGACACCGATACCGATGCGGACGCTGACACGACGGCGCTGAGCGTCATCCACCTGTCTCCAGGCGGGCCAGACGTGGATGTCTTCGCTGCAGCAGCGGGTTCGACAGATCTTCCCAGTGATACTCTGTTCGCGGGCGCATCCTTTGGAGATGCAACGAATTTTGAGGACGTCCCGGCGATCTCGTATGACGTCTATATCTCTGGCAGCGGCGACCCGGCATCGGACAACGTGGCGACGGTGACCGGTCTGGCGCTTCCGGCGGATTCGAACATCTCGGCGGTGGCGCACGGCTTCTTCGACGATGTGAACAGCACGGGCAACACCTTCGAGGTGTCGACCATCGTTGATGATCGCAGCACGCCGGAGTCGGGCAGCTTCCGGATCAACGTCTTCCACGGCGCTGCGGATCCGGCGTATGAGGGTGTGGATGTTTGGAACATCGACGGCGTTCCTGCGCCGCTGATCCCGGACTTCGCGTACGCCTCGGAGCAGTTCACCGTCGAGCTTGATGCGGGCGCGTACACTCTGGGCTTCGACACGGACGACAACGGGTTGTTTGAAGCGATCTTCGACCTGCCATCCATCGAGGACGGCAGCATCGTCAACGCCATTGCTTCGAACGAGGTGGACGGCACGCCGTTCATCCTGGCGCAGTTCGCCAACGGCGACAGCGCCCGCATCGACGTGGCGACGATCCAGAACACCGAGCTGAGCGTCATCCACCTGTCGCCGGACGCGCCGACCGTCGACGTCTTCGTCAACCTTGCAGCGGCTCCGGCGTTCGAGGACGCACCGTTCAAGGGCGCGACGGGCTTCGCGTCGATCCCCTCGGGTGAGTACAGCGTCCAGATCTCTGCAGACGGCAACACCGCTGAAGCCAACGCGTTCGAAGTGGAGAGCATCGCCCTTGAGCCCGATCTTCGCCACACCGTGGTCGCCTACGGCAACCTCGGCGATGAGAGCTTCACGGTTCAGCCGCTGATCGACGACAAGTCCGCGCCGACGACGGGCAACTTCCGGCTTCGGGTGTTCCACGCCGCATCAGCGGACGCCTTCACGGTGGTGGACGTCTACGCGCTTGGCGCAGACGGCTCTTCTGAGCTGATCCCGGACTTCGGCTATGGGACCACGCCGGTTGTGACCGAGCTGGCGGCGGGCGAGTACACTGTGGGCCTGGACATTGACGACGACGGCATCTCGGACGCGGTCTTCGATCTGCCGAACATCAACGCGGGCGAAGTGGTCAACCTGATCGCGTCGAACGACACCGCAGGCAACCCCTTCCTCATCGCGCAGCTGTCGGATGGCACCGCCGTGGAGATCGCTCCGGTCACCCGCACCACCGATCTGAGCGTCATCCACCTGTCGCCGGACGCGCCGACCGTCGACGTCTTCGTCAACGAAGCGGACAACCCGGTCTTCCGCGGCGCCTCCTTCGAGGACGCGACCGCCTTCGGCGTCATCCCGGCGACCGGCTACAGCGTTCAGATCTCGGCAGAGGGTGGCACCTCGGCATCGCCGGCCCATACGGTCGACAACCTGGATCTGGAAGAGGGCATCTCATACACGGCGGTCGCCCACGGTTACCTGACCGACGCCGACCGCACCGGCAACGCATTCGCGGTCCAGCCGCTGGCCAACGACAACACGACGCCGACCGGGGGTACGTTCCGGGCGACCATCTTCCACGCCGCCGCCCACCCGGACTTCGCTGAGGTGGACGTCTGGGACGTCACCGGTACGCCGACGCCCCTGCTTCCGAACGTCGGCTACGCCGACGCCCCGGTCACCACGGAGTTCGACGCGGGCGCCTACGACATCTGCCTGGACGTCAACAACGACAGCGCCTGCGATGCGACCTTCTCGCTGCCGAACATCGCTTCTGGCAACAGCGTCAACCTGATCGCTGCCAGCGACAACAGCGGCAACCCCTTCCTGTTCGCCCAGTTCGCGGACGGCACCACCGCGGTCATCAACCCCAACTCGGCTGAGTGATCCGCCATATCGAAGAAGCCCGCCTGTAACCGTGAGTTACAGGCGGGCGTTTTGTTTTGTTGGCGTCCGGGTTCAGGGAGCAGCGCAGGTGGGCGCCTCTGCGCAGGTCGGGTCGGCACAGATGGCATCGGCGCCCCGCACCGTCAGGCCCGTCTCCACCGCGGGCACATCCACGGCATCGAGCACCACGGTCCAGCAGGTCTCATGATCGTTGTGAGGGCAGGGCTCACAGGGCAGGATTTTTCCGACGAGGGTGCAGATGGCGTCCGGATCGTCGCTGCCCATCAGCCCCTTCAGGGTCGCCGTGTCGACGACGCCCTCGATCCGACTGGCGGTCATCTTCTCTGCGGCGATGGTCCCGGCGATAGAGAAGTCGACCAGCTCGACGGGGGTGCCATCGGTGACGAAGCGAAGCGAGTCCGCCGCGGCGGTGAACGCGCCGCCCTCACCCAGGTCGAGATCATCGAAGGCCTGTGTGGGCGCGCAGGTGTTCTGGCTCTCGCCGTCCTCGCCGATCGAGGCCACGTCGAGGCGCAGCGGCCCCCCGTCGGCATACCGGGCCTCAATGAGGAGCTTGACGTCGAAGTACTGGGTCATCAGCTCGTCGAGGCGTGCGGGCTGTGCGACAAAATCCGCGGCCCGCAGGGCATAGCGATGAGCCCGCGCCGGTTCCGCGGCCGGGCCGGTGCCGCCGGTCTTGGCGCATCCGGCGAGGAGGATCATGGACAGTGTCCGCATCAAAAGATCTCCAAAAGAGATGGTGATAAGCCGTCCTGAACAGCCCATACAGCACCGGCAGCGATGAGCACGGCTGAGGCGGCGGTCCCCCGCCATCCGCGGCGGTGAAGCGGGAGCAGGCTGAAGGCGAGCAGTCCGGCGGCCGGGTAGGGCAGGAAGCTGAACAGGCTCCCGGAGAAGAGCAGCATCAGGATCATGGGCAGGCCGACCTCGGTGAGCCCTGCCATGTCCTCCTTCCGCGGCGAGGCGAGGACGACGAGGGCGGCGCCGCCGACGGCTGCGGCGACCCCGCCGGCGATCTGGGCGAGGGTGGCCGAGCCGGTGGCGCCGATGGCGACGGCGCTCGCCGCCGCCCAGGCCCCGAAGACGGCGACGCCGATTCGGGGGCGAAGGTCCTCAAAGGCGGCCCGACTGAAGATCCAGGCGGCGGCGAAGGCCGCGGAGAGGCCGGCCGACCAGAGCAGCGCTTCAGCGTCTTCCCAGCGATTTTTCCGCAGGTTGACGGTGAGGGCCCAGATGAGGGCGGTGCTGAGGAGGACGCGGACGGCGGCCTGCGCGACGGCGTTGCGCACGCCGGGCAGCACCAGCGACCAGATCAAGCCGATCAGGCCGATGGGGAGGACATAGTCTGCAGAACGGGACGGCGGAAGGTTGGGCCAGCCGAAGAGATGGTAGGCGGCAGCAAAGGCGGCGAGGGCCACAGCGAGGGCGCCAAAGGCAGACGCGCCCGGACGCAGGCGTCCGAGCGCGAGCAGCGCCGCCGCGATCGCAGCCGGGATCGCTACCACGCCGACCAGCGTCGTGGTCGGATCCATGATTACTTGCGGATGCCCTCAAGGCTGACGATCATCTCGACGTCTGCGCTGATGGCGCCGTCCTCGATGCCCCAGTTGATGCCGAAGTCGCCGCGGTTGACGGTGAAGGTCGCGAGCATGCCGGTCCGATGGTTGCCCCAGGGATCATCGCCCTCACCGGTGACTTCAACGGGGATGGTGATGGGCTTCGTGACGCCGTGCATGGTCAGGTCCCCGGTGACGTCGTAGACGGTGTCGCTGGACTTCTTGACCTTCGTAGAGGTGAAGGTGATGTTCGGGTGATTGGCGGCGTCAAAAAAGTCCGGGCTCTTCAGATGCTGATCCCGCTTCTCATTGGCCGAGTCGAGGCTGTCGATGGGGATGGTGAAGTTGAAGCTGGTGGGCGCGCCATTTTCGACGGAGTAGGTGCCATCGACCTTGCGGAAGTTGCCGAAGGTGTATCCGACGTTGAAGTGCTTGGCCTTGAAGATAACGGCGGAGTGGTCGATATCCACGCCATAGGTGTCATCAGCGAGTGCGGGAGTGCTCATCAGGGCCAACAGGCCGATCATTGTTGCGTTGCGCTTCATCATGGTCTCCAAAAGGTGGAACAGACATCCTCTTTCTACGCCTTTAAGGCCGAAGGAGAAGGACGGCTCGGGTAGACGGATTGTTTCCTTCAGACCACCAATCCGCAAAGCCGTTCTCTCAGGCTTACAATTCCCACATGGGGATGGCGCGCTTGCGCGTCCCCCGGGCGAGAAATCGGGCCCACCAGATGACGAAGGCCCATCGCCCGGGGGCGATGGCGCGGGTCAGCGCGGTCATCTCCCAGCGCGCGGCGGGCCGGCGCCGCGCGCTGGGAGAGCAACCACTGCATTGTCCGGAGGGATAATAGGCTCTCCCCCTCACCTGGAAGGATCGATGCGTCCCATCCTGCTCACCGGCGGCCACGGCTTCATCGGCAGCCATGTGGTCCGCGCCCTGCGCGACCGCGACCGGCCGGTCCGCTGCCTGGTCCGCGCCACCAGCCGCACCCACCGCATCGATGGCCTGGGCGTTGAGACTGTCACCGGCGACATCATGGACCCATCCAGCCTGGCAGCGGCGATGGCGGGATGCAGCGCATGTATCCACCTCGCCAGCGTCTCCAGCTATGCCGATCTGGATCGGCCCCACGCACGCCCCACCATCGTCGACGGCACCCGCAACGTCCTCCAGGCGGCGCTCGACGTCGGGCTGGAGCGGGTCGTCCACGTCAGCAGCGCGGTCATCTTCGGCTCCCACGATCCGGAGCGCATCAGCGACGAGACCGGTGACTTTCAGCTGGCGGGCAGCGGGCTGACCTACATCGAGTCCAAGCACGAAGCCGAGCAGATCGTCGACGACTTCGTCGATAAGGGCCTCGACGTGGTGGTGGCTGTCCCGACCGAGACCTACGGCCCGAACGACGACGACTTCCTGACCACCGGCTACTTGAAGGAAGCGATCAACTCCTGGCCCGCGTTCGCGACCCATGGGGGGACGATGTTCGGCCATGTCGCCGACGTGGCAGAGGGGATCGTCCTGTGCCTGGAGAAAGGCAGGATCGGAGAGCGATACATCCTGGGCGTCAAAAACGCCTCGATCCGGGACATCATCGCGATGACCCTGGACGTCGCGGGCCGCAGCAAGCCGATCTGGGTCCTGCCGACGGGGCTGCTGAAGGTGGTGCTGGGAACCCTGCACCGCCTGGGGTTGCCCAGCCCGGAGCATCCCAACGCGATCAACTATGGGACGCTGTACTACTACGTCAGCAGCGAGAAGGCGCAGCAGGAGCTGGGGTGGACGCCACGCAGCGGCCGGGAGACGCTGGAAGACACGGTCGCCTGGCTGCGCGACGCTGGACACATCCGGTAAAACGGTCGCGTCCTGCCGGTCGACGCCGTCCCATCGTGATGGGCTTGTGGACTAACCGATGAGCGGCAGGCGACGGCGGCGGTCGCCGAGGACGGCCATCGCGTTGGCGACGGCGGGTGCGATGGGCGGGGTCCCGACCTCACCGACCCCCTGTGGCGGGGTGTCTCGCTGGAGAACCTGGACATGGACCCGGGGGGCTTCGGTCATCTTCACGACGGGGTAGTCGTGGAAGTTGCTCTGCACCACGGCGCCGTCCTTGATGTCGATCCTGCCGTACAGCGCGGCGCTCAGGCCATAGATGACCCCGCCCTGGATCTGGGCGACGACCGAGTTCGGGTTGATCATGCGACCACAGTCGACGGCGCACCAGACGTCATGGACGCGCGGCCGGCCGTCTTCGATGGACACCGAGGCGACCTGGGCGACGTAGCTGCCGAAGCAGTAGGTGAGCGCGACGCCATAGGCCCGGCCGTTTTCATCCACGCCGGTCTGCCAGCCGGACATGTCCCGAGCGGCGGCGACCACGTCGCGGGCGGCGCCGTCGAGCAGCCCGAGCCGGTACGCGAGCGGGTCTGCGCCGGCGGCGTGGGCCAGCTCATCGATGAAGGATTCGACAAAGAAGCAGTGGCTGCTGGCGTCCACGCTGCGCCAGAAGGCGAAGGGGACGAACTGTTTCTCATCGACGTGGCCGATCTGTTTGTGTGCGATGGCATAGGGCGGGAGCGCTTCATGGGGGTTGGTGAGCGCGCCATAGGTCTTGCCCTCCCAGAC
>JBCBLB010000930.1:0-2864 GCA_038520555.1 Myxococcota bacterium
GATGGCGGGCCGACGATGTCCTCGTCCACGCCCTGCCGCTGTACCACGTCCATGGCCTGTTCGTCGCTGCTCATGGGGCCCTGCGGGCGAACGCGTCGATGCGATGGCTCGATTCGTTTGAGCCTCATGCGGCGCTTTGGGAGCTGACCGAGGGAGGGGGCACTGTGTTCATGGGCGTCCCCACCTTTTATACCCGGCTGCTTCAGGCCACGGACGTCCCGAACCTCTCTCATGTGCGGCTGTTTACGTCGGGCTCTGCGCCGCTCCCCGCGCGGGTGCATCGGGACTTTCAGGAGCGGACCGGGCAGGCCATCCTCGAGCGGTATGGGATGACCGAGGTGGGCATCGTCCTCTCCAACCCCTACGACGGCGAGCGGCGGCCCGGCGCGGTCGGCTTTCCCCTCCCCGGTGTCGACGCGCGCGTGGTCGATCCGGGAGCGGACGGCGTCGGTGAGCTGCAGATCCGCGGCGGCTCGGTCTTCGCCGGCTACCACAACCGCCCCGACGCGACGGCCGCGGCCTTCAACGGGGACTGGATGCGGACGGGAGACTACGCCTTTGTCGACGAAGACGGTTACATCCACCTCGTCGGGCGGCGCAGCGATCTGATCCTGTTCGGCGGGCTGAACATCTACCCCGCAGAGGTCGAGGCGGTGCTCATCGAGCAGCCCGGCGTCCGCGCGGTCGCGGTGTTCGGCCTGCCCGACGACGACCTCGGCGAGGTCCCCGCCGCCGCCCTCGTCGGAGATGGCCTGGACATCGACGCCATCCGACAGGCCGCCAGCGCACAGCTGTCCGGGTTCAAGGTCCCCCGACGGTTCGTGGTCGTCGACGCCCTGCCCCGAAACACCATGGGCAAAGTCCAAAAGAAGCGGCTCCGCGAACAGTACAGCTGACGCGCAGTGGTCCTCTCCGAAACGACGTCACCGCATCACCAACATCAGGCGGCGTCAGAGACGCCCCTGAACAGTCGAAATGAACGTGACACACAATACGCTCCGTAAAAATCCTTTCGCCATCATAATTGATAAGAAGAGGTCGCACCTCTGCCAATAATCGCTCAACCTACAGCCACGGTCATCCACGGGCGCGCAGGAGAGAGAGATGTGGTTACTAACGGTATTGGGATGTTTTGGATTTTTGATTGGAGAAGAGTTTGAAGCGTGGGATTCTGGCGGGTGGCGGGATAGAATACGTCCTCCGATCGCAGAGGCGAGGCTGGAGCCCTGGCAGCCCTGTGACGTGACCCCCGTCAGCGGTGACGGGGGGGCGCAGTGCACCCGCGCGAAGCTGCCGCTGGACCATAACGATCCTAATGGCCGCTCAATCATCGCGGCCCTCAAGCGGATCGCGCCGCCGGGAACCTCAACGGGGCAGCTGTGGGTGGTCACGGGTGGACCGGGCGCCTCCGCGATCGATGATCTGGGCGCGCTGCCCATCACCGCCCTCGCCCTGGAGCAGGGGTTAACCGTCTATGCGGTCGACCACCGCGGCGTGGGTGGGACCAGCCGGCTGAACTGCGGCGAATCGGAGCCGCAGAACGAAGCCGCATGGGCGGACTGTGCTGCGACCATTCAGGACGAGTGGGGCGCTGCGTTGGCGTACATGACCATCTCCCAGAGCGCGCGGGACCTGGCGGCGTTGACCAATACGCTGGCGAACGAGAAGCCACTGTGGTTGTACGGCGTGAGCTACGGCACGATGCTGCTCGATCGGTACGTCGACTACCTCCCAGAGCGCGCGGTCCAGATCATCCTGGAGGCACCCACCTCCCTCGCGGATCGGCCGCTCAACGACGTGGATCTCGGGACGGACTTCATCGCCCGTCAAGTGCTGGCCCTGTGTGACGCGGACCAGGACTGCGCCGACCGCTTCGCCGATGAGCCAGAGGTCGTCGCAGACGCGGCGCTGTCGTCGCTGGACACAGGGCGGTGCGCAGCGCTGGACATGACCACCGCAGAAGCCGGGCAGCTGCTGGGCCAGATGCTGCGCCGTGCAGAGACGCGCGACCTGATTCCGGCGGCTGTGTTTCGCCTGGATCGGTGCACAGCGCAGGATATCGCACGGCTGCAGCACCTCAACGCACAGGTGCCTCGGGTGCTCGGGCAGCTCCCCATCACGGAGGGGAACACCGGACAAGGGGCGTCTGTCGCCGCGTTCCATCACTTCGCACACGCGGAGCTGTGGGAACCGAAGCCAGAGACGTCTCCGCCGATCTCAATGGGCATCAACGCACAACTGGCGCAGTCCGCTTCCGCGTGGCCGGGCTACCCGCTCGAACGAGAAGACTGGTTGTTCGAATATCATGAGTGGCCGGATTCACCAACGTTGTTGCTCACGGGCGCTCTCGATCCATTGGGCGGGGTGATATATGCCTGGGACCACGACAACGTCATGCATATCGAGATGAGCACGGGCGCACACCAACTGATCGGAGGGACCCCGTTCGCGAGCGGGTCCCGGGACTGTGCGCGCGAGCTGGTCTCTGAGTTCTTGCGCACCGGAGCCCTCCCCAACGCGAGCGAGTGTGCATCGAATTTGGATCCCCTGAACTTTGCGGGAGATCCAACGGTCAGTGAGCGATACTTCGGCACGCCAGACGCCTGGGACGACTGACGCCAACCGACCCGGGGGCAGACGGATCATGGCGGTCTCCATCACCAGCGCGTAGACCACCCACGGTATGGACCGCTTATGGTCGCCTGAAGCTGCGGTGAATCCGGGCGAAGACGACACCCCTTACAGGGGTGTACACGGTGTAAGTCGAGGTCCGATGCGATCGCATCGGACCCCTTGGGCGCCTGCGTCTGGTCTCGCATCGTGTTGTGCGTCGTGCTCCGGGTCCTGCGCGGCCTGTCTGGACC
>JBCBLB010000917.1:0-2976 GCA_038520555.1 Myxococcota bacterium
CCCGCCGGTATGGGCATCGGATCGCCGCACGGGCAGTGGATCTGTCCGTCCCTCCTGGCGAAGTGGTGGGGCTGCTGGGACCCAACGGCGCTGGGAAGACGACCTGCTTCCGGATGATCGTTGGGGCGACGCGTCCGGAAGCGGGCTCGGTCCGCCTCGACGGAGCGGTCCTTGACGGGCTGCCGTTGTGGCGGCGGGTTCGCGCGGGGTTGGGGTACCTGCCGCAGAAGCCGATGGGGTTTCGGCGGTTGACGGTCAGAGAGAACCTGTTGATCCCGCTTCGAGCCAGAAAAACATCCGAAGACCAGGTAGAGACCGTCCTTGAGGAGGCGGGTCTGGAACATCTGGCAGATGCAGTGGTGGGGACGCTGTCGGGTGGGGAACGCCGCCGCCTGGAGATTGCGCGGAGCCTCGCCGGCGAGCCATCGGTGCTGCTCCTCGATGAACCGTTTGCCGGCGTAGATCCGGTCGCTGTTGAGGGGCTACAGCGTCAGATCCGAGCGTTGGCGGATCGGGGCCTTGGGATCCTGGTGACCGATCATGCGGTCCGGGAGACCCTGACGATCTGCGATCGGGCGGTGATTCTGGACGCGGGAGAGGTGATCGCTCGGGGGAGCCCCGTGGAAGTGGCGGCAGATGATCGGGTTCGGGGGCGGTATCTGGGGGCAGGGTTTGGAGAGATGGTGGGTATATCGTCTGGATCGGAGCAGTGATCTGGGTTTTGGGGCGATTTTTTTTGGTGGATATGCAAGAATCCTTCCAGGTTGGGGTTGAACTGGATATGGATCAATGCAAGGATCATTCCAGGATCCCCTAACAAAAGGCGTAAGACAGTTATGGCGTCGATGAATCAAAGCCTTGGGCTACGCATCACCCAGACACAGAAGCTGGTGATGACCCAACAGCTTCAGCAAGCCATCAAACTCCTACAGCTCAATCATATGGAGCTTGTCGCCTCGATTGAAGCCGAGATGCGGGAGAATCCAACCCTTGAAGAGATCCCGGGCACCGAAACCCGGGCCGTCTCTGAAGAAGAGATGCGTCTCAATCAGAAGACCAAAGATCAGCAGAAAGAGACCGCTGAGCAGCACAACGGCACCAGCGAAGACTCGGTCGACTGGGAAAAGTTCCTCGAAGCGCAGGACAGCTCTGCGGGCTTCAAGACCGGCGCCAGCGCCGGGTATTATGACGATCTGCCCCCCATTGAGAACACGCTATCCACCAACATCAGCCTGGTTGAACATCTGCTTGAGCAGCTGTCGGTTCAGCTGTGTACGGATGGTGAACGCCGGGCTGCCGCGGTGATGATCCTCAACCTGGACGACCATGGGTGGCTCGACTGCACATATGACTATGTCGCTGAAGAAGCGGACGCAGACATGGATGATGTCGAAGGCGCCGCCATGATTCTACACAGCCTGGACCCGATCGGCTGTGGGGCGCGCGGGCTGGAAGAGTGCCTGCTGATCCAGGTCAAGGCGAAGTGGCCGGAAGATCCCTTCTTCCCGGATATTGTGACCAAACACCTGGCCGACATTGAAGCCCGCAACTATGGCACCATCGCCAAGGCGATGGACATGCATCAAGAAGACGTGATCGAATATCACCGGATGCTCCAGCAGTGCGATCCCTGGCCGGGCCGTCCCTATGTCGAGCAGGAAGATCAGTACATCACCCCAGACATTGAGGTGGTGAAGGTCGGGGGGGAGTGGCAGATCGTTCAAAACGACGACGGCTTGCCGCGGCTCCGGGTCAGCCCCCACTATCGGCAGATGCTCTTGGGGGAGGGGTCTTCGAAGGACGACAAGAAGTACGTGGAAGAGCGCTTGAAGGCGGCCAAGTTTTTGATCGAGAGCATCTACAAGCGCCAGAAGACCATCTATAAGGTCATGGACGCCATCCTCCGTCGCCAGCAGGACTTCTTCGAGCACGGCGCCCGGTCGCTCAAGCCGCTCGTCCTTCGCGACATCGCCGAAGAGATCGGGGTGCACGAGTCGACGGTCTCTCGGGCGACGACGAACAAGTACGTCCAGTGCCCCCATGGCATCTATGAGCTGAAGTTCTTCTTCAACGCGTCGATCGGGCGGACCACCGGCGACGACCTGGGCGCTGAAGCGGTCAAAGAGCGCATCCGGCGTATCGTCAGCGCAGAAGACAAGCTCAAGCCGCTGTCCGACAGCGCCATCGCGCGGTCGCTGAAGACGCAGAACATCAAGATCGCTCGCCGGACCGTCGCCAAGTATCGGGAAGCGATGGGCATCCTCCCGTCGACGCAGCGGAAGAAGATGTTCTGAGCGGCCGGCCGGTCGCTGTGGTGTTTGATACGTTTATCGGACCCTCTCTCACAAGGAGCGTCGATGAACCTGGCGATGACCTTTCGGAACCTCGAAGGCACGGATGCGATGCGGAATCGGGCGAACAAGAAGTTCAGCAAGCTGACCCGGTTCTTGGACGAGTCTGCGGAAGCCCACATGGTCTGCAGCATCCAACGCCATCGTCATACCGTCGAGCTGACGGTGAGCACCGACGGGGAGACGCTCCGGACCTCTGACACGTCCGATGACATGTACACCAGCATCGACGCGGTCATGAACGCCATGGCCCAGGCCGCCCGCCGTCACCGCGAGCGCATCCGCGATCGCCGTCACCAGCAGGGGCCCGACGTCGCCGCTTCTGGCGGGGATGAAGCGGACGTCGACTGAAGCGAACGCTCAGCGAAGTCGTCTGCGCCGGAGCGCCAGGGGCACCAACAGCAGCGGGGCCACCCAGCTGCCCAATGGAACCGACTGACACCGGCTGCCGCCGCCCCGCAGCAGCGGCGAGTCGTCGCACACATCGCCGATGCCGTCGCCGTCTGCGTCCTGCTGATCGCGGTTGGAGACCGCCGGGCAGTTGTCGCAGACGTCCCCGACGCCGTCACCGTCGAAGTCCAGCCGATCGTAGGACGGGATCTCCGGGCAGAGGTCGCAGGCATCG
>JBCBLB010000584.1:0-6306 GCA_038520555.1 Myxococcota bacterium
CGTCGCCTTCGCCGCCTGACCTGCCTCGCCTTGCTGTTGCCTTCCGGCGCCCTTGCCGCTGGGAACGCCCTCGAATTTGATGGCGACGATCCATTTTGGCCATTTTGGCAAACCTCAGATGGAGAAGTGTGTCAACCCTGGCAGAGCATCGTGTTCGGCTCACACAATCACGCGTTGACGCCAGGAATGTAAGCGGGCCATCGGATGAGCATGATGTCAGGCTTCCTACACGTCTCTGTCACCAGACCAAAACGGACCAACAATCGACACAGTTTCACGCGCTTTCAGGAACCGAGGCCTGAAACCGACCCAACACAGCCCAACCCTTCCATAACACCCCTTTCGTCGCCGACGGCCCTCAGGGCAGGGTGAACGCCTCAACAGAGCCCAACGACCAGCTGTTGTAGCCATGATTGTGCACATGGAAGTACATCCACTCCCCGGCGACCATGTCCCACTCAGCGGAAGCGGTGATCGGATACACTTCAGCGCCGGCGGGGATCTCCACCTGGGCTTCATACAGGACCCCATCATCGTGGCCGACGGCGATGTGCCCCATCGCTGCTTCTTCGGCCCACAGGTCCAGGTGCCAGAGGACGATCTCGATCTCGGTGCCGGCGGGAACGTCAACCAGGAGGGGTTGTCGAAGCGTCGCATAGGGGCAGTCGACGGTCGACACCTCAAACGCGGCCCCTTCGACCTGAAGGCCCAGCTCAGAACAGTCGACCGTATCGGGCCGATCGGGGAAGGGGTCGTCACCGGCGTCGGTGAGGATCCAGGCGTCTGTGCGGACCATCGGCTGCCAGTCCGGCATCGCCGTTCCGGAGTCTTCGTTGTTTCCGGAACAGGCCATCATCGCCCACCAGATCATCATCGCCCCTCAGCGTTCGTCCTCGCATCATTGTATCTGCCCGGGATACCTTTCGGCCATGTCTGCGCCTCAACCATGGTTTCCCTTCACCCCTCAGCCGCCACACTGGACCGTGGACTGGCCGGCGATCAACGCCACATTTGACTGGGTCCAGGCGATGGCGGGTTGTCCACAGGATCCCATCCATCACGCGGAAGGGGACGTTTGGATTCACACCCGGATGGTCTGTGAAGCTCTGGCGACGATGGGGACATGGCGCGCGCTTCATCCGGTCGACCGGTCCACGATCTTCGCCGCAGCGTTGCTCCATGACGTCTCCAAGCCCGAGACCACCCGCATCGAAGACGATGGGCGAATCACCGCCCGCCATCACTCGCCGAAGGGGGCGATCCGGGCCCGGGGGATGCTGTGGCGGATGGGCATCGGCTCTGACCTCCGCGAGCAGGTCTGCGGGCTGGTCCGTTGGCACCAGGTGCCCTACTTCTGCATCGAGCAGACCGACCCGCAGGCGTTGCTGATCAAGACGAGCCAGGTGGCCCTGAGCCGACACCTTGCGATCCTGTGTGAGGCAGACGCCCGGGGTCGGATCTGCGCAGACCCCCAGCGGCTGCTGGACAACATCGCCCTGTTCCAGGCGCTCGCCGAAGACACAAACTGTCTGGACCGCCCCTACCGCTTCCCCAACGACCATGCCAGGGTGCTGTGGTTCGCCAGCCCACAGCGGGATCCGGCCTACACCGCCTATGACGACACCCGCTGTGAGGTGACGTTGATGAGCGGCCTGCCCGGGTCGGGCAAGGACACCTGGCTTCGGGCGCACCGACCCGAGCTGCCGGTCATCAGCCTGGACGGCATCCGCAGAGAGCTGGGCGTGCGGCCGACGGGAAACCAGGGGCGGGTGATCCAGCTGGCGAAGAAACGGGCGAAGGAATTCTTGCGGTCTGGTCAGGACTTTGCCTGGAACGCCACGAACCTGCATCTGGAGGTCCGGCGGCCTTTGTTGGGGCTGTTCCGGGACTACAACGCCCGGGTTCACATCGTGGCGGTGGAAGCGACCGCGGAGCGGCAGCGTTCTCAGAACGCATCCCGAACAGGACGCGCCCGGGTCCCCGACGCGGTGATTGCGCGGATGGTGCGAAAGTGGCAGGCGCCAGGGCGCCATGAAGCCCACCGGCTGACCTGGACCGACCGCCTATAAACAGGGCGTAACGGCGTCGAGGGTGATCTGGAGGGTCTCCTCCAGCTCTTCGAGGGCGCCGCGCTCTTGCGCCTCGCGTCGCGCCTGACGAAGCTTGCGAGCGGCATCTTCGCACTCGCCGAGCTCGATGGAGATGATGGAGAGGTGCCACAGCGCCCAGGGTCGAATCCAGGGATAGAACCGATCGAGCGTCTCGATGGTGCGGACCTGCTCAAGGAACGCCCGCCCCTGCTCGAGCTGTCCGAGGTCGCGGTACATCATCACGCCCATCCAGAAGCGGGTCTTCCAGAGGATGAGGCCGTCCTGATGGCGGATGAGCTGCCGCAGGCGGGCGACGGTGCGCAGCGATCCGGCCTGCGGCTGTGCATCGAGGACCCGCTGCAGGGCGCGCTCTTGAAAGATCCCCTCGGCGATGCGCCGCCGGGAGTCTTCGAGGTCGATGCTCATCCGGGGCGAGGGCGGCCCCTCATGGGGGGGCTGCCCGGCCTCATTCTCCGAGGCGTACATCCCCCGCTGCAGGCCGGCCTGCCGCTGGGAGCAGTCCAGGTCGACGGCGCGCATGACCCGAAACGAGCCGTTGTCTGGCGCAGTGAGCAACGAGATGGGGATGGAAGGCCCGAGGCGTCCCGGGCGGGAGAGGTTGAGGCTGAAGCGCAGGCGGATGCCCTGGCTCCGGCCGGTGCCGCCGATGAAGCCGAGGGGCTCACCGGAGACGACGCGCTGGCGGTTGTTGACCAGGACATCCGCGAGATGGGCATAGACGGTGTCGTAGCGGCCGTGAGAGATGATGACGTGCTTGCCGAGTTCTTCGTTCTCACCGGCGCGGCTGACGACGCCATCGGCGGCGGCGACGATGGTGCCGTCGTGGTTGGGTTGAGAGAGATCGACGGCGAAGCGGTCTTCGACGGACCCGCTGCGCCGATCGGCGTCCCAGTGGCACACCGCAGCCGTGCCCCGAGGGAACGGCATCCGGAGCATGGGGGGCGCCTCTGTCGCGGCGAGCGACAGCGATGCAAACAACATCAGCAGGAGCGTCCTCAGCATGTCGGCGCAAGGCTACCAGAGCAACGAACAACATGGGCGTTAGAGCCCACAACAAGGAGGATAGAATGCGTCACACCGCCCTCACAACCCTGATGGTTTTCATCGCCCTTCTCGGCGCCAGCCCAGCATTTGCCGGCGCGCTGGACGGGCTCACCCTCAAAGGCCTCTCCGGCGCCCCGGTGGCCACCGACGCGACCGCGGGCAAGGTGGTCCTGTTCGTCAACGTGGCCAGCCGTTGTGGGTTCACGCCGCAGTATGATGGCCTCCAGGCGCTCTATGAATCCTTTCGAGACGACGGGCTGGTGATCATCGGGGTCCCCTGCAACCAGTTCGGCGGACAGGAGCCCGGAACCGCCGAAGAGATCCAGACCTTCTGTCGCGCCAACTACGGCGTGAGTTTTCCCCTGTTGGAGAAGCAGGACGTCAACGGCGCCGATCGGAGCCCGCTGTATACCCGCCTGATCGGCTCGCCGGTCGGCGAAGATAAGCCGATTCGCTGGAATTTCGAGAAGTTCCTGGTCGGCCGCGACGGCGAGGTGGTCGCCCGGTTCTCTTCGCGGGTGACACCCGACGACCCGGCGCTTCGCAAGGCCATCGCAGAGGCGCTGGCGGCGAAACCCTGACCCGGCGGCTCAGGCGCCGCTCAGACGCCGCTCAGGCACCGCTCAGACGCCGCTCAGGCGCCGCTCAGACGCCGCTCAGGCGCTGCTGTCGACTGTTCACCGATCAACCGCGCCCACCGTCCCCCGACCAGGGGCATAGATCTGGTGCGCGTTCCCGCGCACCATGGAGGAGAGGATGAGCGAGGTCACGGGCAGCCCGGCGCGATGGGCGAGAGACATGGCGGTGATCGGGGGCTCGGCGTCGGTCTCGATGCCGCTGATGGGTGCGTTGCTGGTCGGCCTGCCCATCGGCTACGTCGCCGCGGCAGGGATCGCCGGCGCGGTGACCGGCGGCGGGGTGGGCGCGCTGATGCCCGGGCTGCTGGAGCGGCTGCGCGGCCGGATCCCGCTGGCGGCGCTGCTGGTGGGGCTCGGCCCGATCATCGGCGCGCTGTGGGGAGCGGCGGTGGGCGTGCTGGCGGCGCCAGCGGTGGGCGCGCATATGTTGCCGCTGAGTGTCCTGACCGCAGGCATCGGCGGCGCGTTGCAGTTCGGCCTGTGGTGGTTCCCATACACCTTTCAGACCGTTCGAAAAGCGCCGGTCCTTCCCGTGGTCTTGATGGCCGCAGTCAGCGCCCCGATCCTCGGCGTGTTGACGGTCTTGAGCGTGCTCGGTTTGATGTTCTAAGGCGAGAATCGGGATAAGTCGCCAGTCATGAGCGATGGCGAAGACACGTTTGTGGGGGGGGAAGGGCTCCCACGTCTGGCCGAAGCGCGCATCGCTGGGTTGATGCGTGAGTTCGCCGCCGCGGCCTTCATCTTGCACGCCCCCATCCTGCTGGTGGACACCAGCCTCAACGGCCTGACGCCCCTGTGGTTCTATCCACAGGCCCTGTTTTGCACGTTTTACCTGCTTATCTGGTTCCAGGCGCACCAGGGGAAGGGGCGGGCTGCAGCCTGGACGATGAGCCTGACGCTGTGGTCGGGGATCACGTTTGAGCTGCTGCTCAGCGGCGAGTCGGTGCTCATCATCGGGAACGCGCTGATGATCTCGATCCTGATCGGCGCGGTGGCCGATGGCCAGCGGGGCGCCATCACGATGGGCTCGCTGTCGCTCATCTCGGTGACCGGATCGATTGTGGTCAGCTTGCAGCCTGGCTTTGAGCCGGCCATCACCATGACCCCGGTGACCCGGTGGAGCATCACGGTCGCGGTGATGTTGATGGTCCTCGGCATCCTCGTCCAGTTCTCTCGAGAGCTGATGACGTCCGGCCGGACCGCGCAGCACACCGCAGAGCAGCTTCGGATCCGTGAAGAGCTGTTCGGTCTGCTGCTGGAGAACATCCACGAGGTCTTCTGGATGGTCGACGTCAAGGACGCGCGCATCGACTATATGAGCCCGATCGGGGCTTCGCTGGTCGGCGGTCCCCTGCCCCCCTACCCATCGCTCGACGCGGTCGCCGCACGCATTCACCCCGAAGACCTGACACAGGTCAAGCGGCGGATCGCCAGCAACTGGCCAGATCCGATGAACGGGACGATCCGTCTCCGCGCATCCGACGACGAGTGGCGGTGGATCCACTACCGGGCCTTCCCCATCCAGGAGCAGCAGGAGATCAAGCGGATCGTCGGGGTTTTTGAAGACATCACCGCCCAGAAGGCCACAGAAGCGGCGCTGGAGGGCCACCGCCGACAGCTGCTACACGCCCAGAAGATGGAAGCGATCGGTCGGCTGGCCGGTGGGATCGCCCACGACTTCAACAACCTGCTCGCGGCGGTCCTGCTGAACCTGGAGTTGTCGCTGGACGCCGCCCTTCCCGAGGCCGTCACCGAAGAGCTGAGCGACGCCCGGGAGGCCGCGCTGCGGGGCAGTCGGCTGGTGGCCCAGCTGCTCACCTACAGCCGCCAACACCCCCAGAACCTGCTCGACCTCAACCTCAACGAGCTGGTAGAGCAGACCCTCCAGATGCTCACGCCGCTGGTCGGCCCAGAAGTCACGCTGGTCCCACAGCTGGATCCAAACGGCGCCTTCGTCCATGCCGATCCGGGCCAGCTCGAGCAGGTGGTGGCCAACCTGGTGCTCAACGCCCGGGACGCGATGGCCGAGGGGGGCCAGATCACCATCGAGACGCGCACCGAGCCGCGCTGGACCACGCTTCGGGTCATCGACACGGGCGAAGGGATGGACGCACAGACGCTGGAGCAGGCCACCGAGCCGTTCTTCACCACCAAGCCGCCCGGTCAGGGCACCGGGCTTGGGCTATCGACGGTCCTGGGGATCGTGGAGCAGACGGGCGGAGCGCTCCACATCGACAGCACCCCCGGTGAGGGGACCGCGGTCCAGATCTCGCTACTGACCGTTGAATCCCCCCAGGTGCCCGCGCCGACACGCCTGCCCTCTCCGCCCCCGGGTGCCTTGCAGGGCGATATCCTGGTGGTCGATGATGAGCCGCTGGTTCAGCAAGCGGTGATGACCGCCCTGCGACGCAGCGGCATGACGGTCCACCAAGCAAGCAACAGCGCAGAGGCATGGTCCAAGCTCGACGAAGCCTGCTATGACATCATCCTGTGTGACATCCGGATGCCCGGAG
>JBCBLB010000949.1:0-2575 GCA_038520555.1 Myxococcota bacterium
GATCGCCGCCGTGAGCTTCCGCATCGCCTTGCTCATCAGACGCGCCTGGGTCCCCGGCTGCATGCTGGTCATGTCCCCCTCAAGCTCAGACTGTGGCGTCAGCGCTGCGACCGAGTCCACAACGATCATGTCGATCGCCCCCGATCGCGCAAGGGTCTCTGCGATTTCCATCGCCTGCTCACCGCTGTCCGGCTGCGCCAGCAGCAAATCCGCGCTGTTCACGCCAAGCGCCTGCGCGTAGTTGATGTCCAATGCATGCTCTGCATCGATGAACGCACACACACCACCCTTCTTCTGACATTCGGCGATGGCGTGAAGCGTCATCGTCGTCTTGCCCGATGCTTCCGGACCGTAGATCTCAACAATCCGGCCCCGCGGCAAACCGCCGATGCCCAGCGCGATGTCCAGTGACAGGCTGCCCGTCGGAACCACGTCAATGTCATGCTGAACCGCCCCATCCGCAAATCGCATGATCGCGCCCTTGCCAAACTGACGCTGAATATTGCTGATCGCTGCTTCGATGCTCTTGTTTCGCGCGTTGTCAGACATCCCTATCTCCCATGATGGTGCGAAACCTGTCAGCGAACTCACACGCCAACCAGGCTCTACTCCTCTATGCTGGACTGATACAGCTTTACATCCATGAAGCGGACATATTATGTCCAAATATATGAAATGTTTGATAAATAAATAAGGTTTAAAGATAATTTTTATTAAAAATTGAGAAGGGCAGGGTTGTGGCTGATCTGGACATAATATGTCCAGATTTTATATGGTTGTACATATGAGCAGTGTTGGGATAAGGGGTGGTTATGAGAATACTGTTTCTGTTGATGATGATGTCTTCATCCAATGCAGCACGGGTGTTGTTGACGGTGGGTGTGGATGGTGGTCCGCCACCGACGGTGGCGGCACAAACGATCGATCTGGACGTAGACGACGCGCCACTCCAGGCGGTGATTGACCAGATCGTTCGGGACGTGGGTGTTGAGATTGTGATTGTCGAAGGGGTGACGGGTCGGGTGACGGCCCGTCTGGATGATGTCGCCTGGGACGTTGCGTTGCATGGGGTTCTGGAGACGATGGGGCTGCGCATGTCCAGACGTGGGGCTGCGTGGGTGATTGAACCGTCTCAGTAACGTTACTGAATCGAGTGCATTCTGTGCTTTTGATTCAGGATTTCTGAATCCTGGCGATAATAGCGGTGTATTGACATCGTGTCTGGTCCAGATAGTAGAGAGAACATCACCCTATGCAGTTCCCACGAGAAGCTCGACGTTCTGGTGTAACCCACTTGGTACACCGGGAATTTGTCGCTGACTGTAAGTCAGGGCTTCCCCGAAAGGTGATTCGTGGATAGCTCATGTACACAGTCTGGAGATACTCTTGAGAATCGTTCCTGGGGGGCGCTGTGGATGAAGGACTTGGCCTCCTTTTGGAGGTGCTGAGCGCCCAGGTTACCGGTCGCGAGGCAGAGTCCCACGAAGTCCAGGCCGCGATGCGCGGTCTGGAGGATGTGGAGCTTGAGGAAGATCAGCCTGAGTGGACGGCGCGGCTTGATATGGCGGCGCGTGCGCTCGGAATCCGTGTCCGTTGGATCCGGGCAGACGTCGACACTATCGTCGGGATGGCCCGTGCGGATCTGCCGATTGTGACCTGGGTTGACTTCTGGCAGGGCAGTGGCTGGTGGGTGTCTGTTGAGGGTCAGACCCTCGGTCGGGTCTATTCACGCCAGTTCCCGTCTGCGCGCGGCAGTGACTACCTCTTCCCGGAGCGCTTCGCAGAGCAGATGCTCAACGGCGATGCGCGTGAGGTTCGGTTCTGGGGCATCCTGGAGCCTGCGTCGCCGGCACAGTCGATGGCAGGCGGAGCGATGCCGGCGGTTCGTCGTGCGTTGTCGCTGCTGTCTTCTGAGCGTGAGGCGGTCTGGGGTGTTGCTCTGTTCTCGATCACGGTCGGGATCCTGTCGCTGGCGACGCCGCTGACCATCCAGCTTCTCATCAACTGGCTGACGTTCGGTGCGATCCGCCAGCCGCTGATCGTGCTCTCAATCGGTCTTCTCATCAGTTTATCGCTGGCCGCGTTGCTGCGGGCGCTGATGCGTCTCGCGGTGGAGATGATTCAGCGTCGGGTCTTCGTTCGTACGGTGATGGACTTGTCCTGGCGGCTCCCGCGGGTGCGGGTGTCTTCGTTCGACCGCACCTATGGTCCTGAGCTGGTCAACCGGTTCTTCGATGTCCTGACGGTCCAGAAGTCGATCGGATCGCTGTTCATCGACGCGCTTGGTGCTGGTTTGGGCGCGATCGTGGGTCTGACGCTGCTGGCGTTCTACCACCCGATCCTTCTGGGCTTCGCGGTGTTTTTGGGTCTTGGGGCGTGGTTCATCTTGTGGCCGCTCGGGAAGGGCGCAGAGAAGACCGCGATCAAAGAGTCAAAGTCGAAGTATCGCGTAGCGGGTTGGCTTGAAGAGCTCGCGCGTCAGCCGTTGGTCTTCAAACTGGGCAGTGAGCCTCACGATACTTCAGGTACGCTCGCGACAGATCTTCAGCCTGAGACATCGCCAGCGGCTCACCGC
>JBCBLB010000338.1:0-10382 GCA_038520555.1 Myxococcota bacterium
ATTAATGATGATTAATCCATCCGATGATCCCCATGCTCGAACCGACTCTTCCACTTCTGGAGTCGCAGTGACTGGCCTATCGCTGCCCCAGGTGGGCCTGTCGCCGGTTCGAGTGGGTGATCGGTGGGTTTACTCTTCGGTCTTCATGGAGACCTTCACCGGGGGCAGGTTCCAGATCTCCTCGGCATATTCACGAATGGTGCGGTCAGAGGAGAACCGGCCGGAGTTTGCGATGTTGCGGACGACCATCGGCCACCACGTCTCTGGCTGTGTCCAGGTCTCGGCGGCCCGCTCCTGGATCTCCATGTAGCTCTCGAAGTCTGCGCAGATGCAGTATGGGTCGTCCTCTCGGATGTAGCGGGCCATCTCCTTGTGCACCCACCGGTCATCGGGGTTGAAGAAGCTCGAATCCAGCAGATCGACCGTCTCCTTCAGCGCCGGGCTGCGGTTGAGCCACTCGTTGGGGACGTAGTGGTTGGCCTGCAGCTCGCGGATCTCCATGGCGTTGAGACCGAACAGGAAGAAGTTCTCCGGGCCGACCGCGTCTCGGATCTCGATGTTGGCGCCGTCGAGCGTGCCGACGGTCAGGGCGCCGTTCATCTGGAACTTCATGTTCCCAGTCCCAGAGGCTTCCTTGCCCGCCATCGAGACCTGTTCGGAGAGATCGGACGCGGGGATCAGCTTCTCGGTCATCGAGACGTTGTAGTTTGGCAGGAAGTATAGCTGCAGCTTGCCCTGGACATCCGGGTCGGAGTTGATGGTGTTGGCCACGTCGTTGATGATCTTGATGGTCTTCTTGGCCCGAGCGTAGCCTGGTGCAGCTTTCCCGCCGATCATGACGGTTCGGGGGACGATATCCTCCCCAAGGAACTTGATTCGCCGGTACAGGTGGATGGTGTGCAGACAGACCATCAGCTGCCGCTTGTACTCGTGGATCCGCTTGATGTGGACGTCAAAGATCATCTCGGGGTTGACGAGCTGTCCGGTCTTTCGGGCCAGCCAGCGCTGCCACCGGATCTTGTTTTGTTGCTTGATGTCCCGGACGGCGTCGAGGAACGCGGCGTCGTTGGCCTGCGGCGCGAGCGCTTGCAGCTGGTCGAGGTCTGTGATCCAGCCATCGCCGATGGCCTCGGTGATGAGTGCGCGCAGTCTGGGGTTGGCCTGCATCAGCCACCGCCGGGGGGTGACCCCGTTGGTCTTGTTGGTGAACCGTTCGGGGTACATGTCGGCGAAGTCTTTGAGGACGCGCTCGCGCAAGAGCTTGCTATGAAGCTGGGCCACGCCGTTGACCATCCGAGAACCGACCACCGACAGGTTCGCCATCCGGATCTGCTTGGGGTCGCTCTCTTCGATAATCGACAGCCGGGACTTCAGGTCCGCGTCGTTGGGCGCATAGAGGTGGACCTGACGCAGGAAGCGGCGGTTGATCTCATAGATGATCTGCAGATGGCGGGGCAGCAGCCGGCGGAACAGCGGTAGCGACCACCGCTCCAGCGCCTCAGGCAGCAGGGTGTGGTTGGTGTAGGCGATCATCGCCCGGGTCCGCTCCCAGGCGTCTTCCCAGCCCAGCCCCTCGCGGTCAACGAGGAGCCGCATCATCTCTGCCACTGCGATCGAGGGGTGGGTGTCGTTGAGCTGCACCACGACCTTGTCGGGCATGCCCGACAGGGTGGGATCGTCGTGATACCGCTTGTAGCGGCGGAGGATGTCCTGTAACGAACAGCAGACGAAGAAGTACTGCTGACGCAGCCGAAGCTCCTTGCCCTCCGCCGAGTCGTCTCGGGGGTAGAGGATCTTGGAGATGCTCTCCGAGACGGCCTTCTGCTCGGTGGCGCGCCGGAAGTCCCCGTCGTTAAAGACGGCGAGGTCGAACTGCTCTGAGGCCCGGGCCGACCACAGCCGCAGCGTATTGACCGTCGCGGTCCCGAACCCGGCGATGGGGGTGTCAAAGGGCACGCCGTTGACGGTCTCACCGCCGACCCAGACGAACCGCATGTTGCCCTCTGCGTCGAGGGACTGCTCGACACGGCCGCCGAAGCGGACCGTGGCGGTGTACTCGTGGCGGCGGATCTCCCAGGGGTTGCCGTTTCGGAGCCACTCATCGGGCTGCTCGACCTGCCAGCCGTCCCGGATCTGTTGGCGGAAGATGCCGAACTCGTATCGGATGCCGTAGCCCATCGCGGGCAGCTCCAACGTGGCCAGCGAGTCCATAAAGCACGCCGCGAGGCGGCCCAGGCCGCCGTTTCCAAGTCCCGGGTCGGCTTCGCGCTCATAGACGTCCTGGAGCCGGACGCCGTAGCGGGCCAGCTCAGCCCGGGCCATATCGACGAGCCCGAGGTTGAGCAGGTTCTTCTCCAGCTGGCGGCCGAGCAGGTACTCTGCAGAGAGGTAATAGATTCGGCGGGCGTCTGTGTCGTTATAGGTCTTGGCCGTGGTGATCCAGCGGTGGACCAGTCGGTCCCGGACCATCAACGACACGGCGTGGTAAATGTCGAGCAGGTGGGCATGAGAGAGGGTCTTGGCCCGGCTGAACCGCAGATGGTCGAGCACGGCGCGCCGAAGCGTCTCCGGGCTCATTCCGGTCCGATCATCCTCGACTTTGACAATCACATCTTTGGCCGTTGTGTCAGTTGACATCCAAAACTCCTACACAATGGAGGGGAACGCCCCATTGATATCACCCCAACGGCTCACTCTGGCTCCGCACCGCCCTCCAGATCCCAGGCGATCCATTGGGGATGACGCAGGCGGGGCGGCCCCAGCCGTTGTGTAAGCTGGCGTTGGAGCCGAGGGGCCTCCTGATGGAGCATCGCGCGGGGGTGCATCACCACGAACCGTACGCCCAGCCGCGCCAGCGCCCCCCGCAGCGCCGCCGGCTCGGGCGCCAGCGCGGTCGATGTCTGCGCCGCAAGCAGCCACTGCCCCGCTGCGTCTTCCGCCAGCCGCGCTGCGGCACGTTGTTCATACAGGTGCCGCGGAAACGAGTGGAGCACCAGCGGCCGCCCATGAAACAGTTGCAACATCTGCACCTGCAGCAACTTCGGGGTGTTCTGCTCGATGGGCAGGTCCAGCACCGCGCCGTCTCCGGGCAGCCGGGCCAGCGCCTCGACCGCGATGGGGGCCGTCGGTGTGTACCGGCCCACCCTGGCCCGTGGGTCCCGCAGCGTCCATCCTGCGGCGATCAGAACCAGGGCGCCGGCGCTGACGCCGGCGAGCCGCGATCGCCTTCCCACCGCATCCGCCAGCAGCCCGGTGGCCACGGCACCAGCGACGGGCCACACGATCATGATCCGAGAGGGCCAGTGGTACCATCCCATCGCCGGCAGCGCCTGCAGCCAGGTGAACGGGGCCCAGGGGCGGGCCACCGCGTCGCGCGGCCTGGGGCCGAACAGGTGCGGATCCGGTCCCATCGCCAGCACCGCCGCGAGGATCAGCGAAGCGGCCATCCCCCCCCCGATCCATCGATCATCCGCCTTCATCGTCCAGGGCAGCGCGAGCAGCGGCGCGAACATCACGGCGCCGAGCCCGGGGCGGTAGGTGAACCAGTCCACCAGGGCGATCGCGCTGGCCGTGGCGTTGATCAGGCTCATCCCTTCGTCGTCAGCGACCCGGACGCCCTTGACCCGGAGCAGAAAGCACACCGCCCAGGGGCCGGCCACGATCATCGTGGTGCCCGCCGCGATCGCCCACCGCCTCCATGCGGCCGGGGTGCGTCCCGTCGCGGTGATTCCTGGGGCGAGGAGGACCATCAGACCGGCGAGCAGGGCGCCATATTCCCAGCTGACGAAGACGGTGAGCGCACCAGCGAGGCCGGTGGCGACGGCGCGGCCTGCGCCCGGCTGCCGCCAGCTGGCGATCGCTCCGGCGACCGCGAGGGCAGGCACGCCGATGCCCACCTGCTCAACCTGCCCATCCCGAATCGTCGTTCGGAGGCTGGGTTCAAGCTGGAGGATCATCCCGGCGAGGGTCGCCGCTCCGGGGCTCCCCCCCAGCACCCGGGTCAGCGCATACCCGCCGATCCCGGCGAGCAGGATATAAACGGCGACCGTGAGGCTATAGGCGGTCGTCAAGCCGAACAGCGGCGTGAGAGCTGCGCCGAGGACGATGTCTGCCCAGCCCCCGAGCGCAGGCAGCAGGTCGAGCCCTTCTGGCCAGGCTTGCAGCGTGGTGGTGGTCAGGGGCTCTCGGGTGGCGTGCCAGATCGTCCAGATGTGTCCGGCCTGATCAAAGGAAAACGCCCCGATGGCTTCGCCATCGGCCTCGACCATCAGCCACAGGGGGACGACCAGCAGCGACCCCGCAACCGCGAGGCGACGAAGGCGACTCATTGCTGGTAGCCCAGCGCGCGGAGCTGAGATTGAACCGCCGCATCGCGGATCGGAACCGTCTCTTCATCAAACCGCAGGGTGCGAACCGGTTCGAGAACGAATGACTCGGCGCCCTCTCCGAGGATCGTGATCGCTGCGTCCGCCTGATGGGTCTGAAGGAACAACTCCAGCGGCATCTGCTGCGTGTTCCTCGCCTGGAGGATGAGGGCATCTCCTTCAAGTCGAGGAGTCGGCAGCGCGACCTCAGGAGACTCCATCCCCGCCCATGCGTCCCGGAAGCCGCCAGGCGCCTGGAGACGGACCGTGCGCGGGCGCTGCGGGGGAGATCGAAGCGCAACCATGCGTTGCGCGGCGACGACGGCTCTGTCGAAGGCCTGACCCACCACATCGACCCCGCGGGTGTCGGGGAGGAAGGTCTGCTCGGATGGGTCTGCCTTCAGGTCGAATCGTCCGATCTGTGTTCCCTGGACGATCCACTTGTCTCCCTCATGATGGGCGCCCCAGGCATCAACGCCGTACAACAGATGGCCGAAGGGCTGCGGGGCATCAGAGGCATCAGAGAGCATCGAGCGTCCCGTGAGATCATCGGGGATCTGGGCGTCAGCGAGGTCCAGGACCGTGGGGACCAGATCGATGAGGCTCCGTGGCTGTCCATCATCACCAGGTGTCACGCCGGGGCCGGCGATGACGACGGGCACCCGCAGCAGCTCTTCGTACAGGCTGTGGCCGTGCGCGAACCCGCCATGGTCGAACAGCTCCTCACCGTGGTCGCTGAAGAAGATGACCGCGTCGTTTTCATCGAGGCGGTTGAGGAGGGGCATCAGCTGACGGTCGAGGTATCGCAGGCTCTGATCGTATCGGTCGGAGAGGTACGCCTTTCGGGCCGCGGGATCGCCGTCGTGGTTCAGCACATCGCTTCGCCGGATCGGATCCGCCAGCCCGGCGGGGGCCGCGCTGGCCCATAAGCTCCGATAGGGCTCGGGTTCGGCGTAGGGCAGATGGACGTCCATCAGCTGGAGGACGATCAGGGTGTCTCGGTCGGGGTTCTTGTCAAGCGCACCCATGGCGGTCCGGATGACATCGGGGGTCTTGAGGTCGGGGACGTAGAAGTGCCAGCCCCAGCCGCGATCCATTCCGAACACATGGGACAGGTACGCATTGTTGAACAGCCCGATGGTGACCCATCCTGCTTCCGCCATCCGCTCGGCGAGGACCGGTCCGTCGTCCCACCGATCGGGCAGCCGGCCCGACAGCGCCGCCTTCATCGCTGGATACGTCCATGGCGCCACGGTACGGACCCCGGACAGCCGCCGGGCGTTCTTCGCCCATCGATCGAGGTTCGGGGTCGTATCGCGCTCATACCCGAACATCCCCATTCGATCGGCCCGGAGGGTATCGACGAAGACGAGCACGATCCGTCGGGGGTTGTCTTTGGGGGTGTACAGGACAGGGTCGCCGACGAGCAGGAAATCGCCGATGGGGGTGTCTCCGGGTTCGGTTCGCATCCGGATGGTCCCTTGCTGTCCGGCGTATGCGGACAGATCGACGTCGAGGTCGGTCCAGGTCCCTGACGCGAGGTCTCTCCGGAACACTTCGATGAACCCGTCTGCTGCAGCGCCCTCTGGATGGACCTCGACGATGAGGGTCATCCCATCGGAGGGCGGGGCATCTTTCCATCGGCTCCGCATCATCGCGACATCGGCGAGCAACGTGCCATCGGGCGGGAAGGCGACGGCGAAGGTCACCGCGGAGGGGGCGGGCAGGTATATCCCATGCCGTCGCAGTCCCTTGAGCCGCTCCGAGCGGAAGGTGAACGCTTCCGGAGTCCGACCTGCGGTCTCGAAGCTCAAGCCGCTGAGGTGTGCCGACGTTTCGGGGTGACGGACAGCGTATCCGATGGCCACTTCGCCTTTTGGGAGCCGGAGCAGGAGACGGTCTCCATCAACGGCCCAGGTGTCCGGCAGATCGATGTCGCTGTAGGGGAGGGGAGCGCCGGTCGGTGAGACGATCGTGTACCCCGAAGGCAGGACCGGTCGGATCCGTTTCACGATGGGGTTCGGGGCCTCATATCGGATCAGATCGCCGATGACGTCTTTCTTCTGCCACCCGTTGGAGATGGGAAAGCGTTCGGGGATGTCACCGCGGTGATTTCGCGGGGAGAGCGTCAGGTCGAGGACCGCGCTCCGGTCGCGTGCGAGGAAATGGGCATCCCGAACCGGTCTCGGAGGTGGAGCATCTGGTTCGCAGGCGGCGAGCATCAGTAGGGTTGGGATCACCATCGGCAGGAGTTTATCCCATCATCGGAGGATAGGCTGAAGTGGCATACCATTTGGTACAAAGTGAGTCGAAATGACATGAGTGTCAGCATTGACATGTCAACTGTATTCGAAAATGAAGGGACCGTTTTATGTAAGAAATCACAGGAATGTGGTCTATATTACATAGACCCCCTCTGAGTCGGTTCATGTTGCGGGCAGGAGGGGGCGGAACACCGTTTGCCACAACAATATGGACCCCAACCCGTGGAGGGCGTGACATGAAATCGACCGCAGCCACACAACCTGCAGTGCTCACTGAGACCGAACGCGACGCCTTGAGTGGGGCCTCGCCGACCTACTGCCAGATGTTCCTTCAGCACCGTCTGCGTGCGCGACAGGGCTTCGTGGTGCGGGGCGCAACCGATGACGCCTCCACCAGCGACCGGTTCATCCAGGCGTCCGTGAAGGCCGATCAAGCAGGGTAAGCGGTCCAGACGACGGGCCGCATGTTGGCGGAGCTGCGGGTTGACCCCTCACATTCAGGCGTCAGCTCCGCCGTCCGATCCAGACCGCCCCGATGAGCAAGCCGTACTTGAGGATCGTCATGATCGTCAGGGCGACGCTGAAGCCGACTGAGAGCGTGACAAAGTCCACGCCGTCTTGCATTATCATGAGCATCTGCAGTCCGGTCAGGGCGATCTGCACAGCATGGACGAGTGCGGCAACGATCAACGCGCCGCCAGCCGCGCCGCTTCGGGTGCTCGCGACAGCGACGCCCATGATGAATACGAGCAACCAGCTGAGGTGAGCGGGGCTGTTGCCGAGCAACTGCCAGACGAACAATTCGAGCACATAGTAGTCCATCACGTCGGTGCCTCGCGGTTGCTCCACGTCGCCGCAGCGATGGACAGGACGCCGGCCATATTGATGAAGCTGGTGAGGAGGCCGATGCCCCCGAGGATCCAGCTGAGCGTCACCTCGGGCAACGCCTCTACGAGCCCGGTAGTGATGATGCCGAACCCAACGCGCTCGACGATATAGCCCATCGTGAGTAGACAGACACCGACCAGTGACAGCCGCGCAGCGGCCGGATGGTGAGACCAATTCACGATCGACAGCGCGCCGCCGATCAAGAAGAGGATCAGAACCGGAATCCCCCCCAATACTGTGTAGAGAACGCTCATCTCTGGGTCCCTAACCGCACCGAAGCCCCTGAGCGTACACCTTCGCGTCTCCCGCCGCCCGACCGCTGTTCGTTGTCCGCTCCTGGGGGAGGAGCGGCAGATGGGAGCGGTGATCTCATTCGAAGACGGATCGCTCGTCCCGTACGTTGCTGAGGACGCAGAAGAAGGTGCAGCCGTATGCCCCGTTTGGTCGCCAGTTCACGCACGAATTGGAGCCGCAGGCCTGCGCGCAGCCTGTGGCATCACAGGTATAGCGAGCGTAGATGATGTCCTCATCATCGAAGACGATCTCAACCACCTGCGCGTCCTCTTCCTCGATACCGCTGTCCTCGATACCGCTGTCCTCGATACCGCTGTCCTCGATACCGCTGTCCTCGATACCGCTGTCCTCGTCGTTGTCCGTTGATTCGTCGATGCGCGCTGTCTCATCAGCATCCTGAGCATGAACCGACGGTCCGATGAGAAGGGTGCAGGTGATGACGAATATGAGCAGTCGAGCCTTCTTCATTCTCTTCTCCGCTGTTTGTCGACGAGAAGTGTCGCGACCTCCATCAGATACGGGCGCGATGTTGCATCGTCATCCTTCACGCTTCTGACCGTCGGTTCATTCGGGGGTCTGTGAAGGCGAATCAAGCAGAGTACGCGTTCAGGCTATTTCTTCTTTTTCTTCTTCGGTCCGCGGACCACCGACCGCATGTTGGCGGCGAGGACTTTCTTTCGCAGCCGGATGTGGTTGGGCGTGATCTCGATGAGTTCATCTTCGGCGATGAACTCCATCGCCTTCTCCAGGGTGATCTGGACGGGCGGCGCGAGGATGAGCTTCTCGTCGGCGCCGGCCGAGCGGAAGTTGGTGAGCTGCTTGCTGCGGACGGCGTTGACGTTCATGTCGTTGCCGCGCGCGTTCTCCCCGACGATCATGCCTTCATAGACGTCCTCACCGGCGCCGAGGAACAGCTTGCCCCGGGGCTGGAGGTGGTAGAGGGCGTAGGCGGTGGTCTGTCCTTTTCGGTCGGCGACCAGCGAGCCGTTGGCGCGGAACTCGATATAGCCGACGTACTCGTCCCAGCCGTCGAACAGGGTGTTGAGGATGCCCTGTCCACGGGTGTCGTTCATGAACTCGCCGCGGAAGCCGATGAGCCCGCGGGAGGGGATCCGGAAGACGACCCGGGTCCGGCCGGATCCCATGATCTTCATCTCGGTCATTCGGCCCTTTCTCAGGTTCATCTTCTCGCTGATGACCCCCATGAACTCTTCGGGGAAGTCCAGGGTCGCGAGCTCATAGGGCTCGGTCTTGTTGCCGTCCTCGTCGGTACGGATCAGCACTTCGGGCTTGGAGACGCACATCTCGTAGCCCTCCCGGCGCATCTGCTCCATGAGGATGGCCAGCTGCAGCTCGCCCCGCCCGAAGACCCGCATCTCATCAGGGCGTTCGGTCTCCTCCAGACGGATCGCCACGTTGAGGAGGATCTCCTTCTCCAGCCGCTCGCGGAGCTGGCGGCCTGTGACCATGCTGCCGTCGAGGCCCGAGAACGGCCCGGTGTTCGCCATGAAGGTGACGCCGATGGTGGGCTCTTCGACGCGAACCCGGGGGAGGGGATCGGGGTTCTCGCGGTCGGTCAGCGTGTCCCCGATGTTCAGCTCTGCGATGCCCGCGATCGCAGCGATGTCGCCAGCGAACACCTGGTCCGCTTCGATCCGCTTGAGGCCCTTGTAGCTGTAGAGCTTGCTGATGCGGACCTTGTGCGTGTCATCCGGGCCGACCAGGGCAAGCTCGTCGCCACGGCGGATCGTGCCGTTATACATCCGGCCCACCGCAAGGCGGCCGACGTACTGGTCGTAGTCGAGCTGGGTGACCAGAAACTGCGGGATCTTGTCGACGTCGCCCTGCGGCGCTGGGACGCTCTCCAGGATGGTGTCGAACAACGGCCGCAGATCGCCGGGCTCCTGAGAGTATTCGTAGTGGGCGTAGCCGTCCTTGCCGCAGGCGTACAGGATCGGGAACTCCAGCTGATCCTCATCCGCGCCCAGGTCGATGAACAGATCGTAGACCTCGTTCTCGACTTCCTGGACACGCGCGTCGGGGCGGTCGACTTTGTTGATGCAGACCATCAGCGTCAGACCGGCATCGAGCGCCTTGCCCAGGACGAAGCGCGTCTGCGGAAGCGGCCCCTCCGAAGCATCGACGAGCAACAACGCCCCGTCGACCATCTTCAGCACCCGCTCCACCTCTCCACCGAAGTCGGCGTGCCCGGGAGTGTCGACGATGTTGATCTTGACGTCGTTGTACTCGATCGCTGTGTTCTTCGCCAGGATGGTGATCCCCCGCTCCCGCTCCAGGTCCATCGAGTCCATGACCCGGTCTTCGACCGTCTCATTGTCTCGGAAGGTCCCCGCTTGAAGCAGCATCTGATCGACCAGGGTGGTCTTGCCGTGGTCAACGTGCGCGATGATCGCGATGTTTCGAAGGCTGTCCGCCATCGCTGTCTCTCTGGATAGGAGTGAAGCGCTCAGCTAACACTTCTTTCCCAGATGCCCCTAGCGAATCTGGAAAGTGTACCCCAATGTCGCCGTTTCGCCATCAAACGGCGGGAAGGTGATGCCGGAGACAGCGG
>JBCBLB010000579.1:0-6376 GCA_038520555.1 Myxococcota bacterium
CCCTCTCGACGCTTACTACACCCCCGATCGGTTGGCCCAGGCCATCGTCGCCGAGCTGCCGATCCGACCCGGCGATCGGATCCTGGAGCCCCACGCTGGCGGCGGCGCGTTCGTTCGCGCCCTGGTCGAGCAGCACCCCGACGCATTCATCCTCGCCACGGACCTCGACAGCGAGGCGCCCGGCCTCCAGCTCGACGGTGTCCTGTGGTCGAGCCAGCGGGACTTCCTCCAGTGCCAGCCCCGCGGCGGGCTGTCCTGGATCGTCGGCAACCCGCCCTACAGCCAGGCCGGGCAGCACATCCGCCACGCCCTTAGCCTCGCGCCCAACGTCGTGTTCTTGCTGCGCCTCGCGTTCGTCGAAAGCAAACGCCGGATCCCGTTCTGGGCGGAGCACCCGGCCCGTCACATCTGGATGCTCGCCGAGCGTCCTTCATTCACCGGCGGCGGCACCGACAGCGCCGCATACGCCGCGATCTGGTGGGACCGCGACCACAGCGGCCCCACGACCTGCCAGCCCGGCTGGAGCTGGCGCACCCCACTCATCCCTGGAGAACAATCGTAATGAACGAAGACAACAGCATCGGCCCCGCGCCAGACTGGCTCTCTGCGCTCGAAGACGCCGTTGGCCGCGCCCCCAACATTGAGTCGGCGTTCGGCAGCGCCGCCGGGGGCATCGACAGGATGGCCAAGGCACTCAAGCCGCTGCCGCCCTGGCTCCGTGAGCGCGATCTCCAGCACGCAAAGCGCCTGTCTCCAGCGTACCTGACGGACGCGGCCTTGCCCGACACCCACGCGATGATCGAGCTGCTGCTGAACACCTGCGAAGAGCGCGACTACCTCCACGGCTGCGGCGTCCACATCGTGTGGTGGACCGGCAAGAAGGCGTCCAATGACCGGATCGTCCTCGGCAAGGCTGGCCCCATCGCCGCCCGTGAGCGCCTGACCTGGCCCGGCAACGGCAAGGCGCCGATGTTTCGTGTCCAGCTCAGCCTCGCCTACTGGCTCTTGGCCGACGACATGGCCCGCTATCGGCTGCTGCACCACGAGCTGGGGCACTGCGGCATCGAGGAGACCGAGGAGGGCAAGCTGAAGCCGATCGCCCTATCCCACGACGTCGAGGAATTCGCCGACACCGTGATGCGCTTCGGTGTGGCTGGCCCCGAGCAGGCCAAGCTCGCTGCCGCCATCAACGGCCACCCCACTTCCAAGGCCCGCGCCAGGGCGTGGGGCATCGACCTCACCGGCCAGCAGCTCAAGCTGTTCCCCTGGAACAAGCCCGAGCCGTCACACGCTGGCGCCGGGCCGCACTGATGCACCTCTACGACGTCGACGGCGAGTTCTGGATCGCTGCCTCAGACGAAGACGACCTCAAGCGCATTCTGTCTGAGCTGTTGGGCGACGACGAGGTCGCCGAGCTGATGGGGGACGCCTCGATCGTGCCGCCGGCCCAGCCCTTCACGGTGCACTTCGAGGACAACCCTGCGCCCGAGCGCATCCCGCCGGGCGCGCCGGCCACCCGCGTAGACGGTCAGCTCGTGGTGAGCGCGACCGCTCAGGCGTGGGCCGATCACGCCGCCAGGTGCGGCGACACCCCTGGCCATCGCGAGATCGCCAGCATCTACACCTGATCCCTCATCCACGCCTCACCCGGGCTGCGCGGGGCGCCGCAGCACCACCGGGCCCGCCATGGCTCCCCCCTGTCCACCACCCATCTCCGGCGCCCCATCCCACCCACCGCTTGGATTGATTGATGGCCACTCATCACGAAACCGTCGACTTCGACGGCATCACCATCCGCATCAGCCACGAGTCGACGCCCGATCACCTGCACGTGTGGTTCCGGGTCGAGGACGTGACCAACGGCTACCTCATCCACCCACGTACGACGCTGCCTGAGCATCGGGCGGCGCGCTACGTCGAGCGACGCGCCGAGCTGGCGGTTGGGGGTGAGCGATGAAGCGACAGCCCACCCATGACGACTCCTACAAAGAGGGCTTTCGCGACGGCTACGCCGAGGGCCTCGAAGCGGTCGTGAAGTACTTCCAGACGGCCGGTCGCCTTCACCCCGAGCTGCGCGACGTCACGGATGAGATCGTCGCCGCGGTGAAGGTGTTGCAGCAGTTCGGGGGTGAGCGATGACGCAGCCCAGCACCGGGGAGTGCCGCGCCGCCATGCTCGCCCAGATCCGCGACTGGGGCGGCTGGGTCACGTCTCGACAAATTATCGCCCACTTCCACGATCTCTGGGATGTGTCGGGCTTGGCCATCAGCCAGGATCTGCAGCTCCTGTGTCGGCGCGGCGAGCTGGAGAGCCGGAAGAGCGCCACGCACTGGCTGGACGATCCAAGCCGGGGACGGATCCTGGAATACCGTGCTGTCGGGGGTGAGCGATGAGCGCCCAAACCACAGACGCCCGCGCCTACCTCGGCTACATCGCCCGGCGCACCTGGCGCCACAAGAGCGGGCCGACGAACGCGACCGACCTGCTCGACGTCGCTGAGCGGTGGGCGTGCCACTGGGTCCGCCGCTACCCCTCCGCCCGCTTTCGGGGCCGCCGTGCCGTTGGCTCGAAGCAGCGGCGCCAGGCCGGCGCGCTCTACGACCTCCTCACCAGAGACCGTGAGGGCGCCCGCCACCTCGCCCGCGCCGCATGGTCTGACCACATCCGATCTCTGGAGACCGCATGAACATCCCCCTTGAGCGGCTCGGCTACGCAGAGCGGTGTGAGCGCATCTACGCCTCCAGCGTCGGTGGGCTGGATCAGCTCGTCTTGCTGGCCATCAACCACTACCTGGGACAGAACACCTGCTGTTGGCCGTCGATGGCGACATTGGCCAGGCGCGTCGGCGTCACCCAACGCAGCGTCCGGCGTATCGTCGCCCGACTCAGAGACGCAGGCGTGATCTCGACGAAGGCTCGACCGGGCACCAGCAGCGTCTACCGGATTCACTGGATCGCTCTCCAGCCAGCCCAGACCCCGGACACCCAGACCCCGGACACAGTGTCCTACCCCCCCGGACACAGTGTCCTACCCCCCCGGACACTGTGTCCTACCCCCCCGGACACTGTGTCCCCCAAACCAGTAATTGAACCAGTCAGTGAACCGATCATTGAACCAGATCCCCCCATACCCCCCCAGGGGGATTTGCTCTCAGGACTCCGGACCGATCCCCCAGAAGCAGACCCACCCCCTGAACCAGCACCCGCCCCGAAGCCCAAGCGCCGCGCCTCGCTCACCCTTGATGAGATCCTGACGATCCCGATCCCTGCTGAGCTGACTCGTCTTGAAGGCTTCTCAGATGCCTGGTCAGACTGGGTCCGCCTGCGCCAGAAGGGTCGCGGGAAGTGGAAGGAGGCCCGCCAGGTTGAGCGGATGCTCTCGAAGCTGGCCCGGTTCGCCGGCGACGGTCTCGACGTCTTGACTGGCCTGGAGACGGCGTACGAGCGCAGCTGGCAGGGCATCAGCCGGGACTATCTGAGGCCCCTGGAGAGCCCCGGATCCTCTGGAGATCGCGGCCTGGGCAACGTCCTGCCCCTCAGCCGACCCGGCCGGCGCACCCGAGACGACGCAGAGCGCGCCTATCAGCTCCTCAGACGGGCCATCGCCAGCACCCGACGCCGCGATCCCACCCTGCCCACCTTCAGCGATGACCCCGCAGAGCAGGCCCGAATGGACCATGCATGGCGGACGCTCGGCTATGGATGGAACGCCCTCGGTGACATCACCGATGGGGACTGGAAGTTCGGAACAAAGAACCGATTCATCAGCGCATACCTTGGCTACCGCCAGATGCGGGGTGCGTCATGAGCCGCGCGCTGGTGGAGCAGGACGGCGTCGATCTGCACAGCGTCGACCTGGAGCACGGCCTTCTGGGGGACATCGTCGAGACAGAGGGGCGCATCCTCGCCGCCCTGGAGGATGCGGGGCTCCGCGCCGGGCACTTCTACCGCACCGGGCACGGCCGGCTCTACAGCGCCCTGAGCGATCGCCACCGGCGGGGACTGCCCGTCGACTACGAGTCGATCGGTGTCTGGTCGACGACGCTGACGGACGGCCAGGCCGACGCCTACGGCGGGCGGGAGACCATCGCTCAGCTCGGCCGCTACCGGGATCGCGCGCACCTCGCTGTGCCTCACGCGCTCCAGGTCATCGAGCTGGCCCAGCGACGGGAGGCCCGTGACCTTGGCCTGAAGATCGCCCGGATGGCCGCAGACACCCAGATCGACGCGGCGACCATGCTCGCGGAGGTGGAGCGTCGCACCGTCGCGCTGTCCAACAGCCGCGCCCGCCCCAGCGAGTGGACCACCGGCCCCGTGCTCGCCCGCCGGGCCCTGACGGCGATCCAGGCCCGCGCCAAGGCCCGAGAGGCGGGGGAGGCGCTGGGGCTGTCGTGGGGTGTGCCGGAGCTGGCCGACAAGATCCCCCCGCTTCGCGCCCGGAAGCTGTATCTGCTCGCCGCTCGCCCTGGCATGGGGAAATCCTCATTCGCCCTCGGCGTGGCCCGATCGGCGCTTAAGGCCGGGTCGTCGGTGGGCATCTTCAGCCTGGAGATGGACGGTGAAAGCATCGCCGACAAGCTGATCGCGCTCGAAGCCGACTTCCCCACAGCCAGGCTCCGGGACGGGGACATCGGCGCCGACTGGGCAGACGTCCGACAGGCTGCGGAGTCGCTGGCAGGCTGGCCCATCTACCTCGACGACCGGGCCGGGGTGACCATCGATCAGATCAAGAGCCGGGCCCGGTCGCTGTCGATGGAGTGCGCCCGCACCGGCCAGCCCCTCGGCCTGCTGGTCATCGACTACGCGCAGCTCATCGAGGCGCCGGGCTACACCGGAGAGGCGGCGATCGCGCGGGTGAGCACCGGGCTGCTGATGCTGGCCAAAGAGCTGAACGTCCCCGTCCTGGCCCTCGCCCAGCTCAACCGCAAGTGCGAAGACCGCGCCAACAAGCGGCCTCAGAAGTCGGATCTCCGCAACTCCGGACAGTTCGAGCAGGACGCCCACGCCATCCTCCTGCTCTACCGCGACCATGAATACAACCCCGCCACCGCCGATCCGCACGACGCGGAGGTCATCGTCGACAAGTTCCGCGATGGCCGGACCGGCATCTACGCGGTCAGCTGGGACCCGTCTACCCAGCGGTTCGGCGGCCCGCGCCGACAAGCCGCTTGGCGTTCTGCCTACGGGGGTCATCGGTGACCCTCAACGACACCCCCGGCGACTTGACCATCGACGACCTCATGCGACGCATCGGCCGGTTGCAGCAGGACAACAACCGCCTTCGCGGCATCCTCGCCGACCACGGCATCCCCGACGACCGGGGCCGACTGGTCCCTTCACCCCGCCCCTCATCCGCCCAGGAGTCCCACCATGGATCCCACCGCACTCCCGCCTGACGCGCTCGCCGCTTTCCAGGACGGCCCCCTCACCGAGCGACACATCCAGGTCGTCGACGGCGTCCCCACCTTGGTGGGTGTCGGCGTGTCCGTCGAGTCCATCGTCTCAACCTATGCCCGCACCGGCGGCGACCTGGCCGAAGTGCACGCCGACCATCCGCATGTGCCGCTCTACCTCATCCGTCGGGCGATCGTCTACGCCTGCAATGAGTGGCTCTTGATCCGGGAGTGGTCGGCATGAAAGGTCCCCGTCCTCACTATGTTCCACCACAGCCCTCACAACTCGACAAGAGGACGGTAACTACCCGCACCCTTGAGTCTCTGATCGACCAGGTCGAGGCCAAACACGGCGCCGTCGACATCGAGACCTGGGAGAGGCCAGCCGGGGTGTGGTCCTGTGACGTCACGTCCTCGTCGCAGTTTGAGCCGATCTCACCGCGCCTCTATGTCAAAGCCGAGGGCTACCCGGACCACCGCACGGCGCGCATTGAGGCCCTGCGGCTGGCGCTGGCCGAGGAGGCGGGATGATCCTCCACGCCTACATGCATATCCGCAACGTCTACCTGTACACAGACGACGCTGAAGCCCTGGATAGCCTGCTGAGGTGGCTGCTGGACATGCTGCATCCGGTGGGGGACGCATGACCCCCCGATCCAGCCTGCCCGCGCTCTACGACCGCTTACGCTGCGGACAATCCACCGTCGCCGAGATGGCTGCAGCGCTGGGGGTTACCCGTCAGGCCCTCCATATGCGCTTGCAGCACTTCGCGGAGAAGAACGCGTTTCCCTGGCCAGTGATCGTGCTCGGGGGCCGCTATGTCCACGATCCGGTGGTCCTGCGTCGCCTACCCAGCGGTCGCGTTGTGCCCCTCGATCATGAACCCACCGACACCACAGGGGGCTGATCGATGGCAGACACCTTGGAGATGGCGCTCTTTGACGGGTGTGTGCTCATCAGCGGACACGGCCGCCAGCGGTACAA
>JBCBLB010000764.1:0-4390 GCA_038520555.1 Myxococcota bacterium
AACCAGCGGATCCTCCGAAACCAGCGGATCCTCCGAAACCAGCGGATCCTCCGAAACCAGCGGCTCCTCGGAAACCAGCGGCTCCTCTGCAACGAAGGGTTCTTCGGAAACCAGCGGCTCCTCTGCAACGAAGGGTTCTTCGGAAACCAATGGTTCTTCGGAAACCAGCGGCTCCTCTGCAACGAAGGGTTCTTCGGAAACCAGGGGTTCATCGGAAACCAGGGGTTCATCGGGAACCAGGGGTTCATCGGGAACCAGGAGTTCTTCGGAGATGTCTTCTACAACCGGGGGTTCTTGAGGCGCAACGGTTTCGGCGATCTGTTCTTCGGAGACGATTGGTGTGTTGGTGACCGGTGGGGTGATCTCTGGAGTGAGCTCGACGTTGTCTTCGAGGTCTTCGAGGTTGGGTTTCAGGGATGGGGGAAGTTGCCGGAGGTGGCTGGGTTGGGGTGGTCTTGGCGGGGGTTGATAGATGCGCTGTGCGGGTTGGTATGCCATCCGGGCGGCGAAGCTCCGGCGCCAGATGTCGACCTCACGATTGAGGATACTGCCGACCATGTCGAGCAGTTCTCGTTGGGTGTCGGCTGCGTTGCGGCGCTTTTGCTCGATGGCGATGGCGCGTGCCAGCGGAAGGTGCTGATGGGCGATGGTCTCCAGGCGACGCTGTGTCGCATGGATTGTCGCCAGCAGGTCGGTGGCGGCCTGCGTCTTGGATTTCTCAGACATAGCGTTTGGTCACCCCTACTCGGTGCCGCTGGCCTGTCGAAGCTGCTGAGCGAGGCCGGTGACCGAGCTCATCAGCTCTTCTTTGAGCCGCTGCATGCGGACGATGTTTTCTTCGAGGGTTTTGACTTTGGTGCGGAGGTTGGAATTTTCTTCACGCAGGGTGACGGCTTCGGCTTCCAGCGATCCGATCCGCTCACGATTCCGCTCCACCTCTGTGTCGAGTTCGCGGGTTTCGCGTTCGCGTTTTTCGACTTCTTTTTCCAGCTGTTCTTTCTCCGCGAGGAGTGCCCCGTGTTGTTTGCGGGCTTCTTCTGCGCGGGCGCGGGTTCCATCGATGGTGCCTTCGAGCTGGGCGCGTTCGGCTTCGAAGCGCTCTTGATTGAGGCGATGCCGCTCCAGTTCGATGTCTGCGGAGATGATCCGCCGCGTGGTGGCTTCGGTTGTCTGCATCAGCTGGCTGAGCGCCGTCAGGCGTTCTTCGAGGATGGAAGCAAGTTCTTCCTGGATTTGGTGCAACCGATCGTTCTGGGTGTCGCTCATCAGTTCAGCCCCTATCGCGGAGTTTTCATCACACTTGATATATGCGCCAGTATCGGGCGATGGGTCAACGTAGCAAAGGAAAACCCGGCACGCCGAAACGCCACAGCTTCGGTGGAGTCGATTATGACTCAGACAGCAGCGGCTTCATGGGTCTGCTATAACGAAAACGGCGCGCTGGAGTCGTCGTGGTGGAGATGATGGATCGGGTACCGCTGCTGGTCGCCATCAAGGGGCCGCTGAAGGGTCAACGGTACACGGTGACCCGAGATGGCCTGATGGTGGGTCGTGACGACGACTGTGACGTTGTCATCCCCGACGCTGGCGTTTCCCGACAGCACGCGCGGGTGCTGCTGCACAACGCGGCGGTCTGGGTCCAGGATGAGGGCTCCCGAAACGGGGTGTTCGTCAATGGTAAGCGTGTGGTCCGCCATCGCCAGCTCTCTCCTGGCGCAGAGCTGCTTATCGGTGAGCATGCATTCACGTTGGAGATGACCATCCCAACAGGCACGAAGGAGCCTGCATCGCACACCGTCCCCCCTGTGGATGAGGAGACGCCAAACACAGCGCCGCGGCGGTGGGGGGTGTTGTTTGGTGCCGCGATTCTCACGTTGGCACTGGCCGCTGGGTTGCTGTACACGCTAACTTAGCTCTCCGTGGAACCGCGATCTCCATTACCTGGGTCGGGCTTCGTTGAGCTGGTCGTCTCACGCCCCGATCATCCTGACCGCCGGCTGCTGTTGAAGCCGGGGGTGGTCCTGCTCGGCCGCGCCGAAGACAACGATCTGGTCCTGCCTGACATCGGCGTGAGCCGCCGACATGCCCGCATCATCGTCGACAGCGGGGGGGTGATCGTTGAAGATCTGGGCAGCGGCAACGGCACCCTCTATCAGGGGCGGCCGCTTCGGAAAAAGCGGATCGAAGACGGCGATGTGCTGCAGATTGAACCCTTTGTCCTCCAGTTTCGGGTGAGCAACGGCGCGCCCGGGGGGACCACCGGTGGGGGGATCCGGGTGCCGGCGTCCCACTACACCAACCCGGGCTCGGTGGCGCCGCAGGTCATGCTGCTCGACCCGGACAACGGGCGGGTCGAAGAAGCCTTCACCATCCCGAGCAGCGGCCTGACCATGGGGCGGGCGTTGGAGCAGGACATCGTCCTCAACGATCCCGGCGCCAGCCGCAGCCACGCGGTCATCATGCCACGCCAGGGCGGCTACTGGCTCGAGGACAATGGATCGGCCAACGGCACATTCGTGAATGATGAGCGGGTCTACCAGCAGATGCTGCAGAACGGGGACGTGATTCGGGTCGGAACCACGGCGCTCCGTTTTGAGGCGGTGGGGCAGGGGGTGCGGCCGGATCCGCTGTCTCGGTTGTGGGACGAGTCCGGCATCCGACGTCGCCCGCACGACACCGATCCGGAACACACCCCCAAGGCGCCCAGCTTCCTGCCACCACGGCCGCCCCGCCCGCCGCCTCGCCCGCCGTTTGGGGAAGAAACGACCGCTGCCCATCCCGACGGGCGCAGCAGCCAGGGCCGCGCCCTGTTCCTGGCGGGTGGTCTTCTGTTCGGACTGGTCATCGTGGTCATCGTGGGGGTCTCGTTCGGACCGCGGCTCATTCAGCAGATGACCGCGCCTGCGAACGACCTGGAGCCGGTCCTCGATCTGCCCACCCCCATCACGGATGAAGCGGGCGCCCGGCTGATGCTCGGGCATGCGTTGTTGAAGGCCCAGCGTCCATTGGAGGCGGCGACGCCGCTGTACCAGGCGCGGAAGATGGCGCCGGACGCCGAAGAGGTGCAGCGGTTGGGCTACGTCGCCTGTGAGCAGGCGGTGCTCCAGGCGCTCCACGACGATCTGCGCTATGCCGATCTGCCCGTCATCACTGCTGCAGAGCGGCGGGGGCTGGTTCGCTCTGCCGATCGGATCGATGACGAGATGCTGCCTGAGCTGCGCACCCGCCTCGTTGAGCAGCTGCACCGCGATCCAGGCGATGACGATGCATCGGCCGCCTTGACGAAGGTCGACAGCCGACTCGCGGGGCTGGCGTCTGCGATGGTCTTGGAGCTGGGCGACGTGTCCGGGTCCGATGCCTGGCAGACCATCACGCAAGCGTCCGCCCTCGCGCCGCACAGCCGGCCCGCGGCAGAGGCGGCCTGGAAGCAGATCGCTGCGGCAGAGTCCGGAGCGCGGGCGCAGCTTCAGCAAGCGGTGGCGCTCGACGTCGCAGGGGATGGAGCGTCGGCGGCTGCCTTGTACGCGCAGGTTATCGACAAAATCCCGGGTGAGGACGCTGCGCTGGAGCAGATCGCTCGGATTCGGAGGGACGCTCTTGCGCCATAGCGGCTGGATCGGGTTGATGGCCATGGCGCTGGGATGCGCCCCCAAGACACCGCAGGGGCCGACCGGTGGTGACGCAGTCCAGACAGCGGAAGCAGATCCCGCGGCTGCGCGCGCCGTCTTGGAAGAATCCGCCGGCCGTCTGGACGTGTCGGTGCGTCGGCTCGCGCTGGAGCTGCTCGTGGAAGTGAGCGCGAGCGAGGACGTGGGCGCCTGGGCCGATCGGGGGTTGTGGGATCCGAGCCCGTATGTTCAGCGGGCGGTGATCTCGGCGTTGGATAACCGATTGCCAGAGCCGAGCAGCCAGCAGCGGCTGCAAACCTTCGTCGGACGAGACAGCGACCTGGATCCTTACAGCCGCTGCGCGGCGGCGAGTCGGTTGGCTCGACTGGGAGACGTGAGCACGCTGGCCGCAGTGCAGGCCGCGTATCAGGACGAGGCGCTGTGGCGGGCGGCGCCCTGTGCGTTGGCGGCGGCACAGATGGGCGACGCGGCGGCGCGGCAGCGGCTGAAGGCGGCCCTCGAGCAGGGTGCGCTCCCGCTGGACGTGGGCTTTATGGCGGACGTGGGGCGGGCTGCGCTCGGTGAAGACGTCGCAGCGGCGCTGTCGACGGGCCTGGGGCGGCTGGAGCCGGAGATGAAGCTCGCGGCGGCTGCGGCGTTGGTGCAGATGGGCGACCCAACCGGGAGCGGGCCGCTCCGACAGGCGCTGTCTGGCAGCGGCGATCCGCGACAGATGGAGGCGATCGACTTCCTGATTCAGATGCCGGGGGCGGAGGCGGCGC
>JBCBLB010000561.1:0-6612 GCA_038520555.1 Myxococcota bacterium
CCCGCGAGCCGCTTTGATGAGCTGGTCCGCGCCGCCACTGCCGTGTTTATCGCCCGGGGCTATCGGCTGACGCAGATGGCAGGGGAATCATCCCAGGCTCATCGGCGTGCCACAGGCACTGCTCCAGCAGCGCGTCCTTGCTCTCGACGTAGCGGTACAGGGTGCCCTTCGCCACGCCGGCGGCCTCTGCGATGTCTGCCATCTGCGTCAGCCGATAGCCCCGGGCGATAAACACGGCAGTGGCGGCGCGGACCAGCTCATCAAAGCGGCTCGCGGGTATCCGCCGCGCCATCACATCCCCTCCTCCGCCGCAGCGGGGCCTTCGTCAACCGGAGTATACGAGAAGATCTGGAAGCTCTGTGCCGGCAGGAAGTCAAAGCGCTGCTCCAGCCGGTACCCGGCCGCCGCCATCTCCTCGACCATCGCTGCGGGATCGGTCCAATGCCCCGCGGACTGAAACCAGGCGATGGGAGCAGACACGTCCGGCCGATCATCCAGGTGCGCCACCCGCCCCCGCGGGCTGAGGTCCTGCCGCAAGCGACTGAAGTACACCTCCCGCTCCTCGATATGGTGGTAGGTCAGGCACGTCATCGCCAGATCCACCGCCCCATCCGGAAGACGCGGATCCGTGTAGCTGCCCAGGATCACCTCGACGTTCTTGAGCCCATACCGGTCGACCTTCGCCGCAAGCGCCTCCACCAGCTCCGGCTCCACCTCGACCGCGTAGACCCGCCCCTCTGCGCCTACCGCTGCAGAGAGCGACCGCAGCCAGTACCCCTTGCCCGCACCGATCTCCGCCACCTGATCGCCAGACCGGATGTTGAGCGCTTCGATCACCTGCTCGGGGTGCTGCCAGCCGTCCCTCCCCGACGTCAGAAACCGACCAACCTTCACCTTGGCCAGACCACCCGAACACCCAGAGCCAAACACCCCAACCAACAACCCCAGAACCAACAACCCCAGAACCAACCACCGTTGACGACAGAACACGAACGCCTCCTTTCCTCGCTCGTTGTAATCAATAACAGTACTGACCTGGTCAGTCATTTAAAATTTTCAGCCCCTACACGCACGTGCAGGATCCCATCGCTCCCAAAAGCAGACAGGCGCCCCGATTCGTGCCGCTATTCCTCGCCGAACGCTTCGCGGACCTCGGCAGCCACCCGGGCCATCCGCAACGTTCGCTCTGACCCCCGGCTCAGCAACGCGCCAGGCAACCCCCGGGTGAAGGCATGAAGTGCCGCCTCTACAGCGGCGATCGGCATAACAATGCGCCCATTTGAGCCGCGGTATTGATAGCGAATGCACAGCGGCTCTGCGCCAGATACCAGACGCGCCACCTCAGACATACGCATCATCGTAAGATCATGGACCGCCCGATCGCAACGCGCACACACCCGAGAACGCGCGTCACCATCCATCACATCCCAATTTTCTGCACACGGCGCAGGAACAGGAAAGTCGTCTGCTTTGAACATGCGCCCTCTGACAACGAGCGCACAAGAACGGTTCCGGCAAAGACGCCATGCTCTGCCGTAAGATGGGCGCTGTTATGCTGATTGGGTGTGCACCAGAGGCCCTGTGGGAGAGCATCGCCACTGAGTCTCAGTAGACGTATCCGGTCGTGAGGCTGTGGATTTCCCACTTCTGGTTGGTGCCGCCGTGGCAGTCATACTGCTGGAGGCGGACGCCGCTGCTCGTGCTCCCGCCGGGGACGTCGATGCACTTGCCGGAGTGATCGACAGTCAGCTCGCTATCGGAGGCGTTCCAGTCGAACAATTGGTTATCGACCCCGGTACACAGGTACTGCTGGAGATCGGCGCCGTTGCTGGTCGAGGCCCACTCGATGTCGAGACACTTCGGGAGGATGGATGTCACCGTGAGCGCAGGGATGAGCCTCGCGCCGCCGAAGTACCCGGCGGACGCGTCGACCAGGAACACCTGGTTCCAGCCCGTGTGGCAGGTATACTGGTTGATGGCTGCGTTATCAGCCGTCGAGCCCCCTGCGACGTCCATGCACTTGCCTGACCGCTCGTTGACGATGCGAATGTACTGTCCATCCAGCATTCCGAGCGACATCGAGCACGAACCGCTCGCAGAGACCGGCCAGTAACGACTGCCAAAATACTCGACACCGACAGAGCAGGGGGAGCTTATGGGGATCATCTCGACTTCATCGACCATGAAGTCCGTGGCTGTGTCGAGCGCAGCGCCCTCCTCGCAGCCGATCAGGGCCGCCAGGGAGAGCCAGCAGATTCGATGATGCACTTCTTCCTCCGTGTAGTCTCGGACGGAAGATCCGGTTGGACTACGCCAGTGTATGTCGTGTCGTCAAGATCTGTCACAGACCACCAGCAGACTTCTGGAGGCGGGCAAGGAAGGAGTGTGCCGTGTTCTCAACCTGGCTGCTCCTCGCCCTTGGCACCGGATGCGTCATCTTCTTATCTCTCTGAGCACGACCTCGTCATGCGGATTGGCATACACTGCGGTCGTGTATCAAATCATCGCTTCGTCTACATTGCAGCTGATCCTCAGCGGTGACACCACCGTCAACCTCAACGGCAACGTGCTGAATCTCGCCTGTCATGATGATCCTGACTTCCGCTTTGCCGCTCCAGACCGGCTGGAACCGTTGTTCGCCCATCCGGGTCTCAAGACGATCCAACATCTCGAGATGGCTGAAGGGGCCAGCAGATCGCTGGGCTTTGTGCTGTCAAATCTTGAGCCGGATACGCTCCAGACCCTCACAATCCGGACCACCGAAGCATACACTTCTGCAGTGAACTCCGGAACATTCGCCGCACTCATCGCACATCCCGCCGCAAGAAGCTTGCGACTGATTCGTGTCGAGTATTCATGGATTCACGGCGTCGCCGATCTGGTTCGAGCACCGCTCCAGAACTTGGAAACGTTGGCGCTGATCGGTGGCATCGACAAAGAAAGCCTCGAGGCCCTGGCTGGACCCGCGCCTGCCCTTCGGAGCCTCAACCACCTCACCCTCTCCCCCGATGGCCTGACGGAAGCGCTGGCAAAGCGGATCGCGGCCTCCCCGGATCTGGCTGCAGTGAAGACGCTCACCCTCCCCTTCGTCCAGGGGACGGGATTCGACTGGACCCCCAACTACCAGGCAGACCACATCATCGAGCAGCTCCCTGCCGCGCTCCAGGCGCTCCAGGCGCTTCCCGGGCTCGAAGAGATGCGACTCACCACCCCCTACGACGACTTCCTGGAAGTCTCTGAGAAGATCGGCTTCGCCCTGTTCAATCAGCTACGCGGCGGGATGCGTATCGAGATCTCCGATGAACTGTTCAAGGAAGTGACGGAAGCCGTACGCACATGGAGAGACGGACGGCTGGAGTTTCTGTGGGCCGTTCCAGGTATCAACGATCAACTCCCTACGCCCGCCTGGTGGTGGATCGAAGGTCTCTATCGCAATGGGCTGGCTGAGGCGATGCGGTTTGACGCCCCCGCTCCTTCAACGGTAGACGCCGAAGCGTTTGGTGCGCTCATCCAGACCCTCCAGCGCCAGGGGTTCATCTGGCTGGGCGATGAGAACGAGGAAGAGTCATTGTCCCTCTATTCCCTCGAAGAACAATATGGGGTGGAAGGACTATGTACGGTTCTGTCCGAACGGATGGAAGAAGAAGTCCGGTACGCCCACGGAACGCCCTGGACACCCTCCCGGATCTCGGAAGCAGAGATGGGCCAGATCTGGACCATCGGCGCGCTCAACGAACACCTCTGGCCAAAGACCACCCTCAACCAGGCCAGCTTCAGCGCGCTCGTCGAGACGATCGGCATAGATCGGATCGCTGCGTTATACCAGCACATCTTCCAGACCCCACTCGTCATCGAGTCCGTCCAGGGAGCGTGGCGTATTCGGGGGTGAAGGCTCTCGGCAAGCGCTTTCGGGCGCTCTGCATCGCCGAATCCAGACCGGCGGGCCAATATGCAAATGGGAAGACAGGATTCCAGGAGCAATACCCGGACAGTCTCCAGTCGAAAGCATTCCACGTATCGTGCTGGGCTGCGGTGTGAGAGGGGGATACGAGCAGGCTGAGAGAGAAGCCGTGTCATACCTGCACGGTAACCCCAATGCTGCGAATGCTCGCGAGTCTATGCTCAGGACGGAGGGTGTGATGAACAAGACAGCGAAAGAGATGGCAGATGCAGAGAAGGCAGCTCGGGAGAAGCTGGCTGGCCTTTTGCTTAGCGCATTTACGCTTGAAGAGCTTCGCCGTGCGGTTCCGCTGGGTCAAGAGCAAATTCCAGCACAGTACTCTAATCTGGTCGATTTTGTCGAGCAGGTGATCGGGTGCCTGGAGCGCCATGGCTTGCTGACGGCAGATACGGTTCGGGATCTGGGTAAGCTACGCTTGAAACGTAGTAATGAATTTGAAGGTGTCGCGGAGTTGTTTCCAGAGAAGTATGCCCAGGTTCCCCTCAGCTTGTCTTTACACACACTATATAAGACGCCTATCCCCGTCCGATCGCTGATGGGTACGCCTGCTGATGAAGCATATACCAACTTGTGTGAGAAACTCTATCCTATCGCGGAAAGCCGGCCGTTTGTAGAGGCATACAACAAAATTGAACTCAAACTGCCAGAAGAGCAGATTTACAATAGTTTTGATATGTTCTTATCTTTTGATAAAATACCTGGCATAAAGGAGAACCAGGTTCTGACATCATTTGTCAAGCTGTATGATCCCCTTCTGAGAGCTGGTCAGTATCGATTCGTGTGCTTTGGGTCAAGCAGAACGGTCCGGTTTATGTTTGATGGGCTTCTGCTGAGCGGCTCGGGGATCCACACGGTGACGCCGTCTGGTTCTGGGAGCCTCATTGAGAGCTCTGTTCACCTCGGGATCGTACCATCCCGCATTTCGTCAAATGAGGAACGAGAGCTTTCGATGATCCAATCTGCTCGATTTCTGAAGCAGCAGGGATGGGTGAAGAGCGCTGTTCTGGACTACATCAAAGCGGTCCACGACACCGTTGAGACAGGTAAGCTCCCATCTACTAAAGGAGAGGAACCTGCTCAGGCGAAAGCGCTCGCGGAATCTCCAGGGGTGAAGGGCGCGAAACACTGAAGGTCAGGGATTGCTGAGGGATCGAATCTCGAAGGCGCCGGCGTCACATCGTTCATTCATCAGGAGCGTTGTTCCGGGACGCGGCTCGGGGTTGGGGCCGCGGCTGACCTGGTCCTCATCCACAGCGAGAGAGAGCTCGCAGGGGACGAGATCGTGGGCCGGGTGCAGGTTGGTGTTGAGCACGATGGAGTGGACGTGCATGCTCCGTCGAGGCTGAGCCAGAGGAGCGATGATGCCGAAACCAGACACCATGCTGCCCAACGCATCTGTGCTGTGTGTGGTCACCGCGGGCACATGCGAGCGGATTGCGTTGAACCCGTGTGAAGTCGATGGGGCACCCAGCATATCTTCATACAGGCTGAGGTAGGTCTTGGTGATGGGCGTCGCAGGCAACCCGGCGCCCCGATACCCGATCCCGAGGGTCTTATCGATGTCACAGGCGTCTCCGCTGAGATCGATGTTGGTGCTGAGGTCGAACCCGCCCGAGAGATCCGGATCGCTGAAGCCGTCCTTCGGCGGCTCGTCGACGTTTCGATTGCAGACAAAGGTAGACTGTACGACATAAACCGATCCAGGTCGCGCCTCTTCGTCCTCCCCTGATGCACTGATCAGCCGGTACCAGCCGACTGCCGGCGCAAAGGTCATCGGGTGGCGATCCTCGTTCATGCTGATCGTGGAGTTGGTGATCTGGAGGGTGAAGGGGGTCGTCCCACCGTCGATGTGCATGGCTGAGGATATCCCAGAGAAATTGCCGCTGATGGTCGATCGGAGGATCTCGACCCGGGTATTCATCTGTTCCCCGGAGACGAAGACCCCGCCGCCGTAACGCCCGATCAGGGGGGATTCGAATCCTGAATAGGTCACGATATTGCCCAGGACCTCGGACTGTTCCATATAGAGGTCACCGCCGATCCATAGCCCGCCCCCGTTTTCTCCAGCACGGTTCGACTCAATGGATGAGAACTCATACAACCGCGCGTTCCCGCTGACATGGGCGCCGCCGCCATCATTGCCGGCCTCGTTGCCCTGGATGTTGGAGGCCAGCAGCTCCAGATCGCCGCCGACCCACAACCCACCCCCGTCGAGGGTCGCGAAGCTGTCCTCGACAGTGGACCACAGGCCAAAGACGGTCCCGCTGACCGCTGCCCCTCCGCCGTTGTCCAGCGCCACACAGTCGATGAACCGAGACTCCAAGACGTCCATGTTGGCGCCGCTGGGGTGCATCATGCGCAGACATCCGCCATCTTTGTCACTGATCCCGCCACTCAGGGTTATCCCCGCCATATGCAGATCGGTCTGAGAGTGAATGTCCAGGATACGATCTTCGAGAAGGCCCGCGCCGATCTCTGCGCCCCAGTACCAATCGGTGGCGAAGATGTTCAGCTGGGTTCCCGGATGCATCCACACATCCAGATCTCCTGAGACATTGTTGTCTTCGGTGGAGCCGCCTGCCTCGCTGAGCGTGATCAGATCCACCGCGGTCATCGCGTCGGTGTCCGGGATCGTGATGGTGTGATCGGTC
>JBCBLB010000926.1:0-2910 GCA_038520555.1 Myxococcota bacterium
CCGTCGAGGACCCAGGTCTGGTTGGGGTACTCTCCGGTGGCCGTCGCGCGATACAACCCTGCGAACATCGCCGGCTCTTTGCCGTTCTGCGACGCCCAGAGCCGCCCTGGCCCGTTGTAGAAGTGGAAGTAGACGGTTCGCTCATCATAGAAGGTGGGCGCGACCGCCGAGATCTCCATGTGTTCGACCTGATGATCAGGGTCGTAGCCGAATTGGGCCATCCACCCGGTATGCCAGTCGCGGATCCCAGGCGTCTCCTCGTCCGTGGGCCAGTGCTCCAACAACGACCATGTGGGGGTGTCTTTCGTGGTGTCGAGGACGAGCTGACGGAGCTGACCGTTGTAGTCGTCCGGATGAGAGGAGCAGAACGCGCTGAAGATGCCCGGCTGGATCTCGACGAGCCGCGACGGATCATGACAACGCATTGGCGTCGTGGAGATGTCTGCCTCTGCACCGTCGCTGTACGCGTCTCCCTCCGTCCATTCTTCGTCTTCGTCCTGCACGTCACCAACATCCTGCACGTCACCAACATCCTGTGCGTCGCAGGCTGTGGTCAGTCCCATCATCATCGCCACACCCGACATCGTTCGCATGTTGGACTCCTCAATTCTGCCGTTTATGTTCAACGCGCCCGAACCCGTTCGTGGCGTGCCCGGAAGATCGGCTCTCCCACCGACGGATCATGAGAGGGGCATGACAAAAATCGTTCGTTCAACAGTAAAAATCCTGAAACACATCGCATTTTCCCAGGAACCCGGAATCCAAGATGAACCCTCGACTGCTGGCTCTCGGTGACCCTCAGGCCCCATTCACCCGCTTCCAGGATGTCCTGCGGAGGCACGATGCCCTGGATGCAAGCGGTGATCTCGCCGAAGGCGTCTCGTTTCTCTCGATGGGGGACCACTTCGACTTCGCTGCTCCGGAAGGGTGGGATCTCGCCAACGTCGGCGACCAGGGCGTCCAGATCCTCGACTGGTTAGACAGGCAGCCCAGCGGTCGGGCGATGACCCTTGCCGGCAACCACGACGTCTCTCGCGTCATGGAGCTGGCCCATCTGTCCGATGAAGACTTCGCGCAGGCCCGAGACCTCGCGGCGACAGGACCGAAAGAAGACTTCCAAAATCAGTTCCCGGCCATTCCCTCTCCAGGCATCGCGCTCCGGGATTATGCGGCGTTCTCGGTCCAACAGCGAGAGCGGGTCCAGTCGCTGCTGTTGTCGGGACGGATGGTGCTCGCCGCAGCGGTGGAGACCCCCGGGGGGCACGCCGCGCTGGCCACGCATGCGGCGGTGACCTCTCGTGAGCTGATGCTCCTTGGGATCCCGGGAGAGCGCGATCCGGTGTGCATCGCAGAGGCCCTGAATGGGCTGCTCGCCGCGCGGCTCGAAGCGGTGCGCCCCAAATGGGAGAACGGTGAGACCGCAGCCTTGAGCCTGTGGCCGGTTCATCGAGCCGGGACGAGCGGACAGGAGGGGGGTGGGTTGCTGTATCACCGTCCGCAGACCCTCCCGATGGATGCGTGGGGACAACGTGGAAATCGACGCTACCAACCCACAGCGCTCCCGAAGGGGCTCCTCCAGATCTGTGGCCACACCCACCATGAGAAGGCCGCGGCGCTGATGGCGGACATCGCTCCCTCAGTGGACGCTGTGGGGGGACGGCTTCGGTCGCTCGTCGTGGACGCAGATGGCGTGCGGTATGTGACCGGATTGGTTCAACCCGCCGGTGAACAGGCAACGCTGTGGATGACCGATGGCCGCCTCAGCCATAACGATGATGTCGAGATGCTCGAACTGACTGCGTTTCTGTCTCCCAGGATGTAAGATAAGATGATGATAGTAATCCATATTGATGATAAACATAATCGAATCTTACAGGTGCGAAAATGAGAGGATGGACGCTCGCTCTGCTGTGGTGGGGGCTGTGGTTCGTGCTGGGCGTTCACAGCCTCCGACCACCAGCGGCGAAGCCCATGAACAGTGACATGGGACAGTTTTCGGCTGCTCGCGCCTTTCGGCATGTGGAGACGCTGGCATCGGCGAACCGGACCGTTGGGACTCGGCATCATGGTCGCTCTCGGCGGTACATTGCCGCAGAGATGGGGGCGTTGGGTTGGGTGATTCGTCTCCAACCGGCCCTCTATCCGATGGGGGCGTTCGCCGGACAGTACGTTCAGCTCACCAACCTGGAGGCCCGGCTGCTTCGGCCGGGCCCTGAGATTCTGGTCTCTGCCCACTATGATTCGGTCGCCACCGGCCCGGGCGCCGGTGATGACGCTGCCGGCGTCGCCGCAATGATCGAGGTCGCTCGGATCCTCTCTGCGCGGCCGGATCCGCCCGCGGTCCGCATGGTGTTCACCGATGCAGAAGAGCTCGGTCTGCTGGGGATGAAGGCGTATGCCGCTCAGGATGGGATCTTCGATAACGTTCGGGCCGCCATCAACATCGAGGGGCGGGGCGCCCGTGGGCCGTCCCTGTTGTTTGAGACCAGCCCCAACAACCAGGACCTCATCGATGCCTTCGCTCAGGCCCCTGTCCCGGTTGGGAACTCGACGGCCTATGAGGTCTACCGAAACCTCCCCAACGACACGGACTTCTCCGTCCTCCGGGACGCTGGCGTTCCTGGCGTAAACTTCAGCTTCATCGGCGGGTTCCTCCACTACCACACCGCCATTGATACGCCGGAGAACCTCTCCGTGCGCTCGCTACAACACCATGGCGAGATGATCTTGTCGATGATCGACGGCCTGTCATCGGGTGATTTGGACGAGGACGCCCCGAACGTGGTGTTCTTCTCGCTGCCTGGCGGCCTGGTGGGGCGCTATCCCTCTGTCTTGGCGTTGCCCCTGGCGATCGTGGCGCTGCTGTTGACCATCGGGGCCTGCATCCATCAGAAACGAAGCGCGAAGGAC
>JBCBLB010000369.1:0-9663 GCA_038520555.1 Myxococcota bacterium
AACACCGAGCGCGAGGAAGAAGAAGGCCCCTGCGCCGATGGCTTTGGTCACCAGGTATGCCGGCACCGGCCAGTGCCAGGGCACGTCATGCTGCGCGTTGTAGTGAACCTGCACCATCTGGCCAGCCATCCGGCCCGCCGCCACCTGAATCGGACCGCCCCGGGGCATCCCCTGAGCACCGGGAACCCGCACCCGAGCCCCCGATCGGTGCACGACCGTGCTCACATCATGGCCATCGAGCGAACCCTGGTTCTGCTCGGTCACGACATCAGCGAAGGCGAAGCTTTGTGGAGCAGTCGACGCCGCGGTGGGGTGCATCGCCGCGGCGTTGCCCCCGATGTAAAACAGCTTCGGCGCCGTCCCCTGCTCGGGCTTGCGGACGGTCACCGGGCTCTCGGACAGGATGCGGCTGATCTCTGAGCTCGGATCATCCATATCGCCAGAGATGATCGCATGCTCCGGACAGACCACCACACAGGCCGGCTCCAGGCCGATCTCTGTCCGATGGCTACAAAAATGACACTTCTGGGCAGTATGTGAGACCGGATCGATGTGGATGGCGTCATAGGGACAGGCCTGTAAGCAGGCCTTACAACCAATGCAGCTGTCCGAGTCAAACTCGACGATTCCATCGTCGCGCTGGTACATGGCACCCGTCGGACAGATCCGCGCACATGGCGGGTTGGCGCAGTGGTTGCACCGGGTGACCTGAAAGGACCGCGTCACGTTGGGGAACTGACCCACCTCAACCGACTTCACCCAGGTCCGGTTGACCCCAAGCGCCACATCGTTCTCGCTCTTGCATGCGGTCGAACAAGCATGACAGCCGATACATCGGTGATTGTTGATGACGAAACCGTAATTCATCTGCGCCCCAATTGATGTCTGCGATGGTTTGTTATTGCACAGTTTATGCCATCAATGAGACGGGATGAGACACAACGAAACGTCTGCTTCGTTGGTCTGGCAGCGCGAAAAAACCGCTACAAACGTGTCATCGTGTCGCGTCATGTCGCGACACATTCCACAGACGGCAAAGCGTCCGCCGCTCAGAGCGTCCCGGAGCGGGCGTAACGCTGCAGTCCCGCATCGAGTCGCTGCTGAACACGACTGAGTTCAGCAGATGATGGCCGCGCAGGCGCCGCGACGACGGCCTGAACCAGTCGCTTGTCATCCTGGAAGCTGTGTGACGCGGTCCACATCGTGGCCTGCGGCATGTCTTCGAGCGACCACCAGCGGTAGGTCAGCCCTGGGTGTCGCTGCTCATCATTGAGCTGCACCCAGGCGATGCAGGGCGCCTCATCACAGTCCAGGCCGAGCAGATCAACCGACTCATATTCGGAGACGATCCGAAGCAGATACGCTTCTGCCGTTTCGACGGACCACTCGTCGGGCGTATCTTCAGACGTGGTCTGTACACAATTGTACATTGACAGGTCAAGTGGCGGCGGGCGCAACGGCGGAGGCGTCCACTGCGCAGGCGGGCCGGGGGGTTGGGCAACGTTCCACATCACACCGAAGCCAACCGCTCCGCTGAGCAGAAACACCAACGAGATGCGCACCAGACCCTCCATCCGTCTCATTATAGCGCAGACTCAATCCGGTACACGCGCTCCGAGCGGAAATCAGCGACCCAGACCTGCCCATCCGGCGCGCGGACGAAAGCGGTGGGAGAGATATTGAACCGGCCGAGCGCGGTCACCTGACGGATCGGTCGACGAGGGAACGGAAGCTGCGCCGCCCACAGCCGCCCGGTCCCAAAGTCCCCGAACAGATACATCTGTCGCAGCGGGCCATCTGCCGCCCACTCGACCCCTCCTGTGATCGAGATCCCTTCGGTGTGATCATAGGTCAACACCGGATCGATGCGGCCGGCTCTCGGGCAGCCTTCGGGTGGCTCATAACAGTCCCACCCCTCTCGCTCGGGCCATCCCAGGTTGTCGCCCGCCGCGACGATGTTGATCTCCTCCCAGCGGGCTTCTCCCACGTCCGCGACCACTGGCCGTCCCCGCCGATCAAACGAAAACCGCCAGGGGTTCCGCAGCCCATACGCCCAGATCTCAGGCCGCACCCCCGGCACCCCGACAAAAGGGTTGTCCTTCGGCACAGTGTAGGTGCCCACCGAAGAGACGTCCAACCGCAACAGGCTGCCCAACAACGAGCTGCGATCCTGAGAGCGACGCATGGGCTCCCCGGCTTTCCCGTCTCCAAGCACCATATAGAGCATTCCATCCGGTCCGAAGGCGATCTTGCCGGCGTTATGGGTCCCGTACGGCTGTGGGATCGTCAACAGGTCGCCCACCATCTCTGGATCCTGTAGCGTCTGGGGATCGACCTGGATCTCACTGAGGACGCTGAGCACCGCATCACCTGAGCGCGGGTTGTGGTGGACGAACAGTCGCCCACTGCGCTTAAATTCTGGATCAAAGGCGACTCCCAGCACCCCGCCCTCAAGGGCGTCGAGGACCGGCAGCCAAAGCCAGTCGGTTCGGGTTCCTGCGGTCAGATCGACGAGGTGTAAGGTCCCCCACTTCGAGGACACGATCAGCTTGTCGGGGTGTCCGGGCACAAACGCGAGATCGGTGGGCTGACCGACCCCCTCAACGACAGGGATGAGACGAACCGGGATCTGGCGTCGCTCGATGTCGATCCCCTCAAATATTCCGGTCAACGCCGGCCCTACTGGACGTGCATCAACGATGGTCGGGCGGCGGGTGCTGGTGTATGCGACCACCCCGCCGATAAAGAGCCCAGCAAGGCTCGCCAGCGCGACCGACCGGAGGCGTCGAGAGGACATAAGCCCAGTCTGGTCCAGTCAACGCCGGAACACCATTCTGAAGATGTCCCGAACAAAGTCCCCCCCTACGACCATCGCCACATCTGACGCCTCCGCGGCCTGGAACCCGGCGTTGTACCTGAGCGATATCTTCGGGAAACCGACAAAGGCGCCGTTCTCCAGCGCCGGGCTTCGATCGGCGCACCTACATCAACACCCGACCATCGATCGGCGCAAGCCCCGGTGGCAACTCGGTCTCCTGTAGCATATCGCGGAGGTCACGCTCGATCGTTCGGGACAGCGCGTCCATCGGGATATCGTTAATCAAGCCTTCGAAGGGGTTTTCGCTGTACTCCTGCACCAGATCCCAGAAGTAGAACACCCAGCTGAGCAGCACCGCCACCGGGACCGTCGTCCACGCCCAGACCTCTGGCAGATCATTCTGATTGAACACCCCAAGCAGCGCCAACGGCAACAGGAAGATGAAGATGTTGACAAACCATCGATTCGCTGTCGCATATTGCCGCGATCGGGAAGACGCGCCGGGTCGTCGCCAGACCAGCCCGCAGTGGAAACGAATGTCGTGTATCCATCAAGCGGCTCCATAAAGATCTGGCCCCATGCAACCGAAGACGGGCCCCGATTGCCACCGTGACCGCCGCAGCGGTTACACCCTCTGCCCGATGAGAGGAGCAGAATGGACCTCACTCCCTGGTTGTTGGAGATCGCAGCGCTCACGGGCGGCTACTGGCTTATCGACCAGGGCCTTCGGGGCGGTGCGCTCGACCGGATTCTCCCCACGCACATCCGCCTGGATGTCCTGGTCTTCGCCGCGCTGGGCATCTCCTGGCTGACCGACTGGTCCGCCCTTCCCCAGCCTGACGTCCTCCGCGTCCTCGCCGGGCTCCTCTCAGGGATGATGGCCTGGAAGGCCGCCACCCGGGACGTCGACGTGGTCACCGGGTACGATCCCCGGCTCGAGCGCCGGATCCTCGTCGCCGCTGCGATCGGTGTCTGGTTCGAGCCCGCCGCCGTGTTCGTTGTCGCCGCGCTGCTCACCCGCCCCTTCGCGTTGTGGGAGCACCACGCCACCCTGCCGATGCGAGACCTTCAAGCCACGACCGCGTTCGTTGCGCTGTCGATGATGGGGCTGGTCCACGACACCGGCGCCTTGATCTGGTTCTTATTGGTCGTCCACGCCAGCCACTATCTTATCACCGCCCTCGCCAAAATATACCTTGGCCCTATGCCCTGGTCATGGGTGACCGACAACCGCCTCCACCACCTCGCTGCCAGCGCGTGGTCATGGGGGTGGGCACGGTTCATCCCGTGGACACAGTGGCGGCGGTTCGTCGGCGCCCTGAAGATCGGCGAGGTGCCGATGCAAGGGTTCGCCTTCGGTGTCGAGCTGCTCGCGCCCTTCGCCTTGCTGCATCCGTCGATGGCCATCACCTTCTGCGCCCTGTGGTCGGCGTTTCATGTCGGGGTCTTCGCCGCCTCGGGGCTGCTGTTCTGGGACTGGATCGGCGCCAACCTCGCACTGGGGATCGGCCTGGCGCTCCTCGAAGGCGGCACGTTTGGTGGATGGCCCCTGCTGGCCGGGCTCCTCATGATGGTCCTGTTCCCGCTACGGCACAAGCTCTGGAAGCCGATGCCCCTGGGGTGGTGGGACACCCCCCTCACCCAGCGGATCCGATGGCAGGTCGTCACAGAGGACGGCGAGATTTATGGGTTGTACAACGATTTTATGGATCCACACGCCCGGATTTACGGCAAGGTTCACGGCTGCTTCCTGGTCCCCGAGCCGGTCTGCACCTACCACCTCGGAGAAGTCTACACGCGCGATCTGCGCGACGCGATCCGTGAGGCTGAGCCCTCCCTGGAGGGGCTTGTTCCCGTCCGCGAGCGCTTTGGCATCCTCCCCCGAGATGAAGCGCTGGCTGAGAACCACCGACGCTACCTCCGGGCGTTCTTCACGGCGCTCAACGATGGGGCGAAGAAGCACGTCCTCCCGCCCGCATTGCGTTGGTTGAAGGCGCCGGGGGGCCAGATTTTCCACTGGGGTGCGCTGCCGCGGTATCACAGACAGGCCCCCGTCACGGCCGTTCAACTGTTCTTCCAGGAGGCGATCTTTGATGGCGAACAGATCGTCGTTCTCCGGGATGATTTGATCGAGGAGATCCCGATTGTGCCGCTGGGTCTTGACGAACCAGCACCACGCGAGCCGACGCCGAAGGCGCTCGACATGTTTCTGCTCCGGTTCGCCAAGGGCAAGCTCATCGATCTGCCGGGCTTCGCAGATGGGCTCATCGGCCGCGACGATGGGGCGCCCTGAGCCCTACCGCGCGACCTGAACCGTTTCGACCGAGACCGCGTCCCCGTCGATGATCATCCGGACATGGTGGTGCTTCCGATCGCGGATCCGCGGCACCTGTGCGGCGTTGACGTGTATGGTGCCGATGTCATCGGTGACCGTCCACGGCCGCTGGCCGCCGCCTTTGAGGTCGTGGTGCATATGACCGGCCGCGACCGCCAGGACGGTTCGACCAGAGTCACGAGCATAGTCGATGGCAGCGCGCAGATCTCGATCGCCCCAGTCGCCACCTTCCCGCTTGAAGTCGCAGCCCCAGATGTCCGCCCGGCCTGCACCGAGCCCGGCCGGGCCGTTGTGTCCCAGGAACAGAATGCGCTCGGGTGCCTGGTCGATGAGCGCGCGCATCCGGTCGATCGACTGGTCAAGCGTCGCGATTCCCCAGCGTTCCGAGAGGAAGTCCGCGAAGCTGAACCCCGGCCCCCCGAAGCTGTGGGGGCGTCCCGCCACGATCGCGGTGTCCTGGTCGATGGGGTGAAGGCTCCAGGCCGCGAGCGTGTGCGGAGACAGCGCCGCCACGATCTCATCGAGCTTTCTGTGGTTTCCGCGGACAAACGGACGCCCCAGCCCTGGCGTCCCCGCGATCTCTGCGCCCATCTGGAGGAGATGGATGGCGTCATGGTTGCCGGGCATCAACAGCGTCGGCGTCGTCAGCCTTGCGATCCGTGCGACGATCTTGAGCACCCCTGAATGCCGCGAACCGGCCAGATCCCCGACAAACAAAATGTGATCGTAGTCCGACTGGTTGAACCACGAGACGTCTTCGTCCGCCCACCGGCCATGCACATCCCCAATGATGGCGATCCGAGTCATGTGTCGCGGCCCAGCCAGGTCGCTGGTAGCGGATGGTGTTGTCCCTGCTCATCGACGCGCCAGGCGGCCGCATCGGCCTGGGAGGTCACGACCTGTTTCAGGGTCGTGCCCCGATACAACAGCCCGGCGCCGTCGGTGGCAGCCACACCAGGCGGGATCGTGCCCGAAGAGACAAACCGGGTATACAACGGCCGCCGCTGCGGCTCACCGTCATAGTGAGGGCAGTGGCTGCCGGGGAGAAACCCCAACCCATCGAGGAGCGGATCCATCTCCTTCACCCGAAAGCTGTCGGTGATGCCACCGTGGAACCAACACAGCGAGCCTGCGGAGATGCCTGCGAGGACGATGCCCTTCTCCCAGCACTGTCGGAGGATGGTGTCGACGCCGTGTGCGCGCCAGATGGCCAGCGCGTTGACGGTGTTCCCCCCGGTGACGAAAATGATGTCCTGCTCAAGCAGCATCTCTGCGGGCCGGTCCCGGCGGTACAGCGGGAGATAGCTCGGTCGGGCTTTGCCCACAAACGCGTCGTAGAACCGTCGGATCGTGTTGTCGCTGTCCGCAGCTGCGGTGGGCAACAACGCGATCTTCGGAGCGTCGACGTCCGCGAGAGAGAGCATAAAGTCATCGAGCAGGGGGTTGTCGGGTTCCATCATCCCCCCCCCCCCGCCCAACGCAAAGATCGTCGGTTCAGGTTGCATGCCTGGGAGGATACCCGATCATCAGCGGCGGCGCTTCTTGCGCTTCTTCTTTGATTTCGACTTTGGGGCTACATTCTGTGCAGGCACAGGTTCGGGCGGCGCGGAAGGTTCCGGTTCGGGATCCGACTCTGGCGTGGATGGCGCCATCCGGGAGCGGGCCGCGTCATAGATGAACCGGGAAACCACGAAGAAGCCGACGCCGGTCCCGATCGCAGCGACGGTGCCCTGCCATGGCGTGGTGAAGGCCGCCTGGATGGATGGCAGGGGGGGAACCTCGAAGTACAGGGCGACGCCCGCCAACAGGGACAGCCACCCGACATAGATGGTGTAGGTGATGACCTCGACGAGGATCGAATTCTCAAAGTCCGGCTCACTCACGGCGAATGCTCACCCCTCATCGACGATGACGCGGACCTCATCGGCGGCCCGGTTGGCGAGCGCCCGGGCCTCCTCGACGGTATCCGCGTAGGCGACGGCGGTGGCCATCCGCCGATAGGGACGGGTGGTGGGCTTGCTGAACACCCGCACCTTGACCCGCGGGTCGACCGCCATGGCCGCGGCCAGCCCTTCGAACCGGGGGTTGGTGCCGATCCGATCGGCGAGAACAACCGCGGACGCGCCGGGCGCCCGCAGATCGATGCGCCCGATCGGCAGCCCCAGGATCGCCCGCACGTGCAGCTCGAACTCGCTCATGTACTGCGAAGCCATCGTGCACATCCCGGTGTCATGTGGGCGCGGGCTGACCTCAGAGAAGATGACGTCTGCGCCGCGGATGAACAGCTCCACCCCGAACAGCCCGGCCCCACCGAGGGCGTCGGTGATCGCGGCGGCCTGGCGCTCACACTCGGCGAGGACCGCGGGGGGCAGGGGCTCAGGCTGCCAGCTCTCCTGGTAGTCACCCCGCTCCTGACGGTGCCCCACTGGCGGACAGAACAGGGTGCCCTCTCCCCGGGTGCGGACCGTCAGCAGGGTGATCTCGGTGTCAAACTCGACGAAGCCCTCGACGATGACCCGGATGGAGCGGCCCCGGGAGCCCTCGATCGCATACCGCCATGCCGTCTCGACCCCATCCGGCGCCCGAATCACCGACTGCCCCTTGCCAGAGGACGACATGACCGGCTTGACCACGGCCGGCAGCCCCAGCACATCGACCGCGGCTTGCAGCTCCTCAAGCGAGGAGGCGAACCGGTAAGGACTGGTCGGCAGCCCCAGCTGCTCCGCCGCGAGCCGTCGGATGCCCTCTCGATCCATCGTCAACCGGGTCGCGTTGGCCGTGGGGATGACCGTCCAGCCCTCCCCCTCCAGCGCGATCAGGGTGTCGGTGGCGATGGCCTCGATCTCTGGGACAATATAGTCGGGACGTTCCGTCTCAATGACCGTGCGAACCGCTCTGGGGTCCTGCATGTCCAGCACGTAGCTGCGATGGGCGACCTGCATCCCCGGCGCGTTCGCGTAGCGGTCGCAGGCGATCACCTCGACACCAAGGCGCATCGCTTCAATGACCACCTCACGGCCCAGCTCACCCGCGCCCAGCATCAGAAGTCTCACCGCCGAGGGGGTGTTCGGCGTACCGATCGTCGTCATGTCCGCGTCTCCGTTCAACAGCAGGAGGGCCCTTTAACGTCTCCCCTCACGCTTCGTTTCGAGTATCGTCTCGTCGACGCAACAGCCGACAGGAGCCAGAGATGATGCGGATTGGATGGGTGATGACGCCGCTGGCCTGGGGCCAGGAGCATCTCCGGGTCGAGACCTATAACGTCGGCCTGGCTCACGGCTTCGTCGACGCCGCCGAGGCGCGGACGCCTGCGCTCGTCGACGCCCTCTCGACAGAGCGCGTCGACGTTCTCTGCCTCCAGGAGGTCTGGCGGGACGACGACCGCGCTCGATTCGAGGACGCGTTGTCCCCAGCCTACCCCAGCAGCTGGGCGCTTCCGGTCACACAGAAGCGGGCGGATCGGTCACCGGCGTGTCGACGGAAGGAGCTGTTTGGAGCGGATCGGTTCGTCAGCTGCCTCACCGGAGACTGTGAGGGGCTCAAGGGCGACGCGTTGACCACGTGCGTGGTCGACCAGTGCGGTCCGATCCTGCGCGACCTGAGAGACGACAACCCCCAGTGCGCCAACGCCATCATGGCCCAGGTCGGGAAGCCCGCCTGGAAGGGGCTGTGGACGGTCATCCGCCCCATCCGAAAGGCAAACGTATACGCCTATGAAGGCTCTGACGGTCTGATGATCTTCAGCCAGCGTCCCCTCGATAACGCCGGAGAAGTGGACTTCACCGACATCGCCACCCTCAACCGGCGGCGGGCGCTGTTCGCGGACGTCACCCTCAGCGAAGAGACTGTCCGGATCTACTGCACTCATCTGAGCGCCAACCTCGATCAGACCGCCCCCTACCCCGGCCCCTTCGAGAGCTGGGAGGAAGAGAACCTCCACCAGGCCCTTCGCTTGATCGAACACGCCCAGGACTTCGACGGCCCCGTCATCATCGCCGGGGACTTCAACACTGGTCCGGCGGGGCCGGGCCTCACCGAAGAGCTGCCCCGTAGCCATGCCGCGCTCGTCGCCGCCCGTTTGATGGATCCTGCACAGGACGTCGGAGAGTGCACGTTCTGTGCAGATAACGACCTCACCTCAGACCAGACGTCCGACAAGCTCATCGACCATATTTATATTCGAGAGCTGTCGGCCGCCAACGGCGCCCGCACCCGAGACGAGGCCATCACCCTCGCCGATGGCTCACAGACCCACCTCTCCGATCACTTCGGATACGCAGTCACGATAACGCTGCCCACTGAACCGCCCCCCCAAGAAGAGGCCCCAACGCCCGAGACGCAGGAGTAGCTCACAAACCCATCGCGCACCGAACCGAAATCTCGTTGAAGATCTTCAACGAGATTTCGGTTCGATGCGCGGCCGAGATGCTTCAAACGGGGCGATACGATATGAGCCTGAACGCTCGAAGAAGGAGAACGCAATGGGTCGAATGTTTGAGAAGCGCAAGGC
>JBCBLB010000176.1:0-15066 GCA_038520555.1 Myxococcota bacterium
AGTCGCCTGTCGGAACGTTCTGCTGATATGTTACGTCACCCTGTTGCCCAATTGTCTGGGTGCAGAAGCACGGGAGTGACTGGGTCAGTCTTGTAGCGTGATTCGCATGTGAGTCGAACGCCAACCATGCAGGGCCTTATTCTAGACTGTAAATTTAACTCTTCTGATCCATAGAACGTTTTGTGATCATCTATGATCGGTGGGTCGCGCAGATGATCCGCCTCTTTGCTTACGGAGCATGGACGCCTGAGCGTATGGCCAGCAGGCTGATCGTGGATGAGAAGGTAGAATCGGCGGATATAACCTGATTTGATTCTATGTTATGTGCTATGTTGAACCTGAATCGCCAGGATTGAATCAAGATGAGTCAAGACAACGTCTATGCGCCACCAGATGCGCGGTCCCAGCAGTCGTCCTCGTTCAGCGTTGTGGACACGCTCATGGATACGGTTCGGGTCTTCTTCTGGAAGCTTCCCTTTTTTCTGAGCGCTGCACTGGTCTCAGCCATTCCCAATGCGATCGCTCTGTCTTTGACCGATGCTGGGGCCTCTCTGACAGAGATGTCGTCATCGTCGGATTATTTGAGTCTGCTCCTCCCGCTGGCGGGCCTGTCCATCCTCTCCGATCTGCTCGTCTCGCCCATTGCGATCCTTATCGCCATTGCGGCGATTACTGAACAACCTGCCATACAGACGATAGGGCGTAAGTATCTGCGGGCGCTTTTGTTTTATGGTGTCTGGATGGTGCCGACCCAGATCGGCATGGTCCTGCTCCTGCCAGGGCTGCTTTTGATGCTCGGTGTGCCCATGGTGATCGACCTGCCCGGCGCGATAATGAAGAGCCGGCCGCTGGTTCGATCCTCTGCCGCTCAGATGTTCTGGGTCGGGTTGCTCACCACGCCTGCACTGTTGGTCTGGGTCATTTACGCTCAGGTTGCCATGTTCATTGATTTATGGGCTGAGAACTTGGTTTCCTTTGGATCTGCCCTCACTCAGACCTTGAGCGGGCTCTTCTACTTCAGCTGTCTCACCCTCTTCGTTGTGGCCAGTCACCATGCCGCGAAGATGACTGCCGGCCCCGATCCGAGCTGAAGCGGTCCGCGCATCTGCGCGCGCAATTGTTCGATAAGCCAGGTTATACAAATGTTACAGGCTGATTTCAGTCTGGTTCGCGGCGTCGTCTCCCCAAATAAGAAGCACCCGTCTCAACCCAACGGAGAGATGATGCTTCCCCTCAGCTGGTTGTCGATGGTTGGCCTGCTCGCATGTGACGAGGCGACCCCTACGACAAATGGTGGCGATGAAAGAGACACTTCGGCGGTGGATGAAGACAGCGCTTCGGACGCCGGCGTCTCTGGTGAAGACTCTGCGGCGCCGGATACGGACGATGATCGGGACACCGGGGACGAAGAAGGGGATGACACCGGTGAGGTCATCGAAGATGTGGCGTTCCGCTGCCCAGAGGGCGCGTCATCGCTGACGGTGGACCTCAGCGAAGCCTCGGTGATGGAGATCGGTGGCGTACCCGCGGCCCCCAATGGTGGGTTTCTGGAGGGGCCGGTGTGGGTCGGTGATGCGTTGGTGTTGTCTCAGCTCTACTTCAGCGGTCGCCCCAATGATGCCCAGATGCTCCACTATACCGATGAAGACGGCTTCTCGGTCTTCCTCGCGGACGCGGGGACGAACGGCATCGCGCTGGACGCGGCGGGGCGGCTGGTCACCGCCAACCATAAGCAGACCGGCATCGTGCGCTTCGAACTGGAGTCGCCCTCGACACCGGGAGCCATCCTGGTCGATCGGTTCGATGGTGCGCCGTTCAACTCGCCCAACGATCTGGTGATCGCCGAAGATGGGACGGTCTACTTCACCGATCCGGACTATCAGTGCGGCGGGTGCTCCAATCAGCCCGTTCAGGGGGTGTATCGTTGGTCCCCGGACGGTTCGATCGCGCGCCTCGCCAACGTGACCCAGAACAAGCCCAACGGCATCGCGCTGTCTCCGGATGGCCAGACGCTCTATGTTGGCGGGCAGCCGCAGCTGACCGCCCACCCGATCGGGGCGGGCGGCTCCGTTGGCGCCGGGCGGCCCTTCGGCAACATCTATGGAACCGACGGGCTGGGCGTCGACTGCGCTGGCAATGTCTATGTGACCGCAGGAGAAGGGGTGGTCGTCCTGGACTCATCGGGCGCGCGTCTGGGGAGCCTGTCAGTCTCCCAGGCGACCAATGTGGCGTTCGGAGGACCGGATCACCAGACGCTCTTCATCACCAGCTTCGGCGACAACCGCGGGAAGCTTCATCGGGTGAGGCTCAACATTCCAGGCTACCCGTACTGAAGCCGGGCGCTCAGGGTTGGTATTTGTCGAGCATGGAATCCAGCCAGGTGCAATACCACGCTGAGAAGGTCTGTCGTCGTCGGAGGATCTGATATGGGTGGGGTACGGTCGCGGGGTGAAAGCCGCCGTCGTTTGCGCGGGCGTCGGTCCATACGATCCCGCGCTCAGGCCCCGAGAGTCCCAGCCAGTGGCTGATCGCGCAGCCCTGTTCCCCAACGGGCAGCGCGCCTGCCGTTCCCTGAGCAGGGCGGAAACGCACATCGAGCCGCGGCAGCGAAAACCGCTGGCCAGACATCACGAACTCACCCAGTGAAAACACACCATATCCGGGGCCCGCGCCGCCGTTCCCAACCGCGGTGACGAAGAAGCGGTAGTCCGCAGGGAGCGTGATGCGGTGTGGTCTCAAAATCCGCCACCTCCGCTTCAGAGAGGACCGGACGCAGCCGCCACCCATGGCTTCGGGCGCCGAGCGAGCGACCCGCATCGGCGCGCTGTCGGAGCTGCGCCAGCGCAATGTGTATGAAATGAGGGTTGAAGTCCATATTCAACTCATTATCCAGGATATCGATGAAGCGTGCTTCATCTGACGGCTTCTGTTCGAGTAGAAGGTTCGGCGTATCACCCTGGGCTGGAGAAGGTATACTTCGCGTCAACCATCCGCCCCGGTCGGCGGCTGTCAACGCCAACGGGTGGGTGACCTGCCCGAGCTGCGGCGTTGGGTTCAAGGTGTCCAACACGGCGTCGTGGACTGGGTGGCGACACCGTATGTGCGGACAGCGGATTTACATCACTGAGCAACCGGAGTGATCGGATGAGAAGAACAGAGAATCGGTCACCGATCGGTTGAACCGTGACCGTCTTTCTGGGGGGAAGCTACTCTTCTTTGTAGTCGGTTACGACCAGCCAGATGGCGTGGGCGATGCCCGGCAGGCCGCCGATGAAGCAGGCGACGATGTTGATCCAGAAGTGTTTGGAGGTGCCAACCTGCAGATAAGCGGCGACCGGTGGAAGGAGGATGGCGAGAACCAGACGAACGATGTTCATGGGGGCTCCGTGGGGGTTGACGAAGAGTCGAGTGAATCCCGGCTCACTTCTCCAAACGCGAATCGTCGTCAGCGCGGACCATCGTCACCGTTCAGGGACACGGTTTTTGTGGTTCAAGACGATCCCCATTGGCCCCATTGGTTGTTCGTGGGGTGCGTCAGCATGATCGGGGGGACCCGTTTGGGGCTTCGCGGAGCTGGCCCGGCGAGGATATGTCGGTGATGTCGGCCCCTCGCAGTCGAGGAACAGATGGCGCGAGACATCCCTGATCCGCTCCGTTTGACCGCGGCAGAGGTGTATTTTTCGCTCCGTGAGGTGCGCCGCGGGGGCAGGCGAATCCGGTTGACGCCGACAGAGCATCGGCTGCTTTCGTATTTTGTCACCCATGCCAACCGCCTGATCACCCAGGGCGAGCTGCTCGAGCAGGTCTGGCAGATGAGTTCGCACACGCGGACGTCGACGGTATATGTCACCATCAACCGCCTGCGGAAGAAGATCGAAGCGACCCCGCGACGTCCCGCGCACATTTTCAACAGCTCCGGCGCCGGGTACATTTTCCGTCTGGTGTCTGCGGCCACGCCGACACGCACTGTGCCGGTGCCCAACACCAATTTCTTCGGCCGCGTCGATGAGCGCGATCAGTTGGTCGCGCGGTGTGCGTCGCCGGGCGTCGTGACGGTTCTGGGGGCCGCAGGGATGGGCAAGACGCGGCTGGCGTTGGCGTTGCTGGAGGCGCAGCCGCAGCGCGGGTGGTTCGTCAACCTCACAGAGGCGCGAGACGCGGCCGCAGTGACGCGCGCGGTGGCGGCGACGATCGGGTGCCCGCTGACCTCCGCCGATCCGGCGGAGACGCTGATCAACGCGTTGGAGAACCTGGGCGGTGCGCTCCTTGTGCTCGACAATTTTGAGCAGGCGCTCACCGCGGCGGATGAGACGGTGGGGCGGTGGCTGCGGTCGGTCGAGGGGCTGCGGTGCGTGGTGACCAGCCGTGTGCGGTTGGGGCTCGCTGAGGAGCGGGTGTTCGAGCTGGGGCCACTCGATGACGCTGCTGCCGCGGCCCTCTTTTTGGATCGTGCCCAGCAGGTTCGATCCTCCTTCAACGCAGAGCCGATGGCGCTATCACAGCTGATTGGTGCGCTCGGGGGGTCTCCGCTCGCGCTGGAGTTGGCTGCGAACCGGGCACGGATCATGGATGTCGAGCAGCTGCTCTCTGCGTTGGATGATCAGCTTGATGTGCTCGCACGGGGTGGGCCAGCGCTGGCGCCGCGCCACCGGAGCCTTCGGGCGGCGATCCAGGGCTCCTGGTCGCTGCTCGACCCGTCTGCCCAGCAGGTGCTGGCCCAACTCAGCGTTTTCGCCGCGCCATTCACTGCCGCCGCCGCGCAGCACGTCTGCACGTCATCTTCGGCGAACTGGGTGCCGGATGTGCTGCAGACGCTGCTCGATCATAGCCTGCTCGTTGAGGTCGCATCGCCGGACGGGCCGCCCCGAATGACCATGTGGTCGGCGATCCGCGCGTTCGCCGCCGAGCAGCTCCAGGACGCAGACGCGACGCGTCAGCGGTATGGGATGTGGTTCGCTCGGTTCGGCGCGCCGTCGTCGCTGCTGGCGCTCCGCCGATCGCGGCGGCTCCGGGCGTCCCGCTCGGCAGAGATCGATGATCTCTGGGGCGCAGCGCGCGCCCTGGAGGGGCACGGCTTGTTGACACACGCCGGGTCCGTGCTGGAGGTGCTGGAAGCGCTGTACACCAGCGCAGGCCCGGTCGCCCCGCTCTGTGAACACCTGGAAGGGTTTCTGGAGCGATATCCAGCGCTGCCCGCTCTGAACCGACGACGGCTGGTGTTTGCGCTGTCTCGGCTCTACACCATCCTCGGCCGCCATCCAGATGGCATTCGGCTGCTCTCCGCGGAAGAAGCGCGTGAGGACACCGATGCATCGTACGGGGTGTTGCTGTTGCGCCGCGCAGAGCATCATATGTGGTCGTTCGCGCTGGAAGAGGCCACGCCGCTGTATCAGCGCGCGCTGGCCTGGTTCGATGGCACCGATGATCTTCAGGGACAGGGGATGGTGTACCAGGGGCTCGGTCGGCTCGCCATGCAGCGAAGCGACAACGATGCGGCAGAGGCCGTGTTCTCCATCTCGGTGGACCGGTTCCGGGCAGCGGGGGATCAGGATCGGGCCGCAGATGCGTTGACCAACCTGGCGAACGTCCTTCATGCGCGCGGCGCGGCGGCCGCCGCGCGCGGCCACTATCAGACTGCGTTGCAGCAGTATTCCACCAACGGCGACGAGGCCGCGCGCTCACGCGCCCTCAACGGGCTGGCGGTCTGTATGGCCGCCTCTGGCGATGATGACGGGGCGCTCCAACGATACAGCGAAGCGCTGGCCATCAACCGCCGCCTTGGCGACGCGCGGGCGCAAGCGATCGCGTTGTTCAACCGCGGATCGCTGCAGGTCGTGATGGGACGGGTCGATGGCGGGCGCGCCGATCTGGAGCGCGCCCTGGCGCTCTGCCAGCGTGTCCGCGCGCGTCGGGTCGAGGCGATGACCCTCAGCGGGTTGGGGGCGCTGGAGCTGCCCGATGGGGACCTTGTGCAGGCGCGCCGCCGGCTGATCGCTGCACGTGAGATCGCGCAGGAGTGGGAGTGGTTCGGGCTCGTCCTGACGACCTCCTCCGCGCTGGCGATGGTCTCGTTGGGAGAAGGGGACCTCGACGCTGCCGCCCAGCAGCTCGACGCGCTCCACGCCGTCGAGGCCCGCGCCAACCTGCCGTTCGTCTCGGCGACGGTGGATTGCCGCCGGGCGCGCCTCGCGCGGGCGCAAGGCGATCTGGATGCCACCCGACGCTGGCTGCGTCACGCCCGCGCCCTGGCGACACGCGCCGGGATGGAACGCTCGCAGAAATTTACCGCGCTGATGGCGGACTTCGCGGACATCGACCCTGACGCCACGTCGTCTCAAGAGAATCGTTCGAATTGAAAACAGGAAGCCCGCTCCTTCTGTTCAGTAACGGTACGCCTTGCGTCATCTCTCCTGGGGCCGCCGCGGCCCTACCCGGCCCAGCACGTGGCAGGTCTGTGAAGAACAAAGAACCATGCGAGACCGAACAGCCCTGCCCCGAACAACAGGCTCATCGCCACCCCAAGCAGCGGCAACACCGGTCCCCGCATGGCCTTCAGCCGTGCGGCGTCAACCTGAATCCCAGCCAGGGCGACCGCCCAGACCATCGCTCGCTCTGAATCGCTCGGATCCAGGAGCACCGAGACGGTCTGCTCAGCGGCGAAGTGATGGTGACTCCAGGTCTTCGCGTGCCGGCCGTTGTCGAGGCGGAGTGTCTGGCGCGGGGTCATCAATACGACGCCACGGTCTTCGACACTCACGATGGTGGCCGTGGTCTCCGCGCCCATCCGGAGGATCTGCCAGGTCTGCCGCATCTCCTGGAGCTGGAGGAAGAGGAAGCTTAGGACCGCCAACATCGGCGGGATCACCACGACCAGGATCCAGGCAGAGTACCGCCGACGCTGGAGGCCCTGGATTCGAGAGCGCTCTGGTCGTTGGGGCAGCACTTCGACCGTGACCGTGCCCTCAGGAACCGGATCCTCGGGGAGCGCATAAGACACGCCCTCGAACGGCTGCTGATCGACGGTGTAGCGGTACCGGACGATGCGCATCGTTTTGTAGTCGTCCGCGGTCAGCTCGGTCTCCAGAACCTCTCCAGTGGTCGTGGTGATCGGGCCGGGGAAGTCGTAGGGCGTCACCAGCTCAGAGTCAAAGATGAAGAAGGCCACCGTCCCACAGAAGAAGGCGAAGATGAATACAGCGAGCTGAGACGCAGCGGAGCCGATCAGGAGCTGAACCCACAGTGAAGCGCTGAGGTGTCTGGGGGGCGGCGGCAATCGCATGGTTTCCGTGATCCGGCCTCTGTTTTGATACTTTACAGGAGTGTTGTATGATACCGTACCTCTATGCCTGCGTGAGCGCAGGTTTTCGATGCTGATATACAGATCGACCCGGTGTTTGTGCAGTCATACCTTCTGAACGTCCCCCAATCGTTCAGGAGAACCTCATGAAAAACGTACCCCTGTCTATGATGCTGCTCCTCTTCTCTCAGGCTGCGTCTGCAGGAGATGGCCGTCAGGAGACCGTCCTCGCCGAGCGGGTCATCGAAGCCCCCGCCGAACGCGTCTGGGAAGCGATGGTCCTCGACTATGGAGAGATCTCCAACTTTTCTCCGTTTGTCTATGCGTCAGACTACGTCAAGGGCTCGCTCCGTGGAGAGCTGCACGCCGAACGGAAGTGTGCGTTCAACGAGAGCGGCTCTCGCTGGACCCACGAACAGATCCAGGAGATCGACAACGAGAACATGGTGATGAAGAACGTGGTCCTCGATGTGGGGAAGTTCCCGCTCAACACCGATCGATCGTTTGCCTACTACCGGGTCCGTGACAACGGCGACGGGACGTCGACGGCATCTTATGAGTTCACCTACCGCACCCAGCCGGGGTGGATGACCGGGATGATGCGGAGCGCCTTCCAGAAGAACCTCGACGGGACGCTCATCGGCCTGGAACACTACGTGGAGACCGGAGAGATCGTCAACGCAACCACAGGCAACTGGGAAGCAGTCGCGCAGCGCTACGAGTAACATCGACCGTTAATCCGCCGTCTCCAGCGCTGCGCGTAGGGCTGCCAGGTGCGCCTTGAGCCGGGGGTAGGGCAGCGAAGAGAGCAGGACGTCGTCTTCTCTCAAGACGAGGTCCTCCATCTCGGCTTCTCCCAGCGTCGCTTCCAACGAGAGCAGCTCGCCCTCCAGCCGCTCCCGTGCGTCTGTGTGTTGGATGATGAAGCGGGACAGCAGGGCACAGACCGCCAGATAGCTGAGCAGCGACAAGATGAATCCCGTGATGAGTGCGGCGGCGACGGGAAGCATAACCATCAGCAGCAGCCCGAAGCCGACGGTTCCGATGGCCATACAGCAGAGCATCATCCCCATCAGCGGCGGGTACCGAAGCGGAGTGAACACCACCGACAGGGCGTTGGCCCGGATCGCGTGGGGCAGCAGCGCCTCTGCGCCGTCGAGGTAGGCGTTGACGTTGCGGAGCGCATCGCGTCGTCGAGCCCCATCCGTCTCATCGGTCATGGTCAACTCACAGGTGGTCGGTCTATGGGAATCTTCGATCCAGGCGCGCTTCAGCAGCTTCACGACCGGTTGGTGGCGGCAGCGTCGCGCGACCCGCCTGTTTCGCGGCTGGCGTGCATCAGGGCGTCGACGTCGTCCCAGAAGCCTGGGTAGGTCTTGGCGGTGCAGTCGGGGTCGGCGATGGTGATCCCCTCGGCCGCGAGGCCCAGGACAGCGAAGCTCATGGCGATGCGGTGGTCGCTGTAACAGTCGATGGTCGCCGGTCGGAGCGGCTGCGGCGTGATCCGCATCCAGTCCGGTCCCGCCTCGACCTGCTGGCCCAGCCGCCGGAGCTCCGTGGCCGTCGCTGCGAGCCGGTCGGTCTCTTTGATGCGGATGTTGGCGATGTTCCGGATCGTGGTGGGCCCCTCGGCGAGGGGCGCGATGGCGGCCAGGGTCATGACGGTGTCGCTGATGTGCTTCATGTCGACGTCGACGCCGCGCAGCGTCTGCGGCCCCTGGACGGTGAGCGCACCGTCTTCTTCGATGACCTGTGCGCCCATCTTCGTCAGGATGTCGACGAATGCGACATCTCCCTGGAGCGCATCGCGGCCGAGGCCCGGAACGGTGATGCGCCCGCCGGTCGCTGCCGCGGCGGCGAAGGGGTAGCTGGCCGAGGACGCGTCGGGCTCGATGCGCAGCGACTGCCCCTGGAGCTGCGTCGGGGTGATGTCGATGTGCGCATCACCAACCATGACCTGGCCGCCGAATCGACCGATGAGCGCGGCGGTCATCTCGACATAGGGCCGGCTGACCAGGGCGCCATAGTCGGGATCGACTGCGATCTGAAGCGGACCGGCGGCGGCGCATCCCGCCATCATCAGGGCGGTAAAATACTGGCTGGATCGATCGCCCCGCATCACCACCCGACCGCCGGGGAGTTGCCCGTTCCCGGAGACGGTCAAGGGCGGGCAGCCGGTCGGGCAGTCGATGGGGATGCCCATCGACTGCAACGCGTCCACCAGATCCTGGATCGGTCGCTTCGCCATATGGGCGTCGCCCTCAAGGGTGGTCTGCCCATCGAGCAGCGCGGCCAGCCCGGTGAGGAACCGCACGGTCGTCCCGCTGTTGCCAACGAACAGGGGCGCATCGGTGGGTGAGCGCCCGGCGCCATCCACCTGCCATCGCTCCGGCGACAGCTCGGTGATGGTCACGGAGAGTTGCCGCAGGCACCGCTGCATATGACGGGTGTCGTCGCTTTGGAGGACCCCCTCCAGCGTCGACGGGCCTTCAGCCAACGCAGCGAGCACGAGGGCGCGGTTGGTCAGGCTCTTCGAGCCGGGGACGCGCCAGACGAACGACGGCGGGTAGGGGAGCGGACGCATCAGGACAGGACGGGACATCTCAGCTCTTGATCAGGGGGGCATCGGACAGCGCAGCGCGCGTTTATCCACCAGGAGACCTGGTTTTGCGCATGGGAACCTGGCTCTTCGCCCGCAGGTGGATGAGCAGCCCCCGATGGTCGGAGCCCGGGACATAGACGCGCTCGACGTAGTCCGCTCGGGCAGCTGGGGCGGCGAGCAGGTGGTCGAGCCGAATCATCGGGAAGGCGACGAAGTCGCCGCCGCCGGGCCAGGATGTGGTGTGCACCCCGGTGAAGCGGAGCCGATCACGGAGTCCGGTCGCGCGGAGCGCGCGGAGCAGCGGGCTGCCCGGAGCGGCGTTGAGGTTTCCGCTGACCACGACGGGGTCGCCTGCCTGGCAGGGTCCCCAGGCGGCGGCGAGCTGTCCATTGTTGATCCGCTCAGCGATCGCGAGGACGTAGTCTCGTGTGTCTGTGGGGCTGTGGGGGTAGGGGGCGGGCGCATGGGCGCCGAGGACGCAGACCGTGTCCATTCGGAGCAGCGCAACCGGCATCGGGCGCGTCTGGGAACCGATGGGTGTGGAGATCTGGGCCGTGCATCGCCCCGGCTCCAGGTCCGCCCTGCAGTGGACCGTGGCAGCGCGCTCCGGGGGCGTCCCCTCATCGCTGCTGGCGATGGGGATCATGCCGGGGATCCGCCCGCCGCGCTGCTCGAAGGTGATGATGGCGTCGGCTTCGATGCTGGCGAGGTGCGCGACCATGGCGTCGGTTCGATTCCCGTCGGCGTTTACGTCGGCGGCCACGACATAGGCCCCCGCGATGCGGGGACCGGGCAGAAGCGGCGGGCATCCCGCGAGGCCGACCCCCGCCAACGACACACATCCCACGGAGACGGGGACCATCCGAAAGTGGAGCATCCCCAACCCCCAGAACGGCCAGGCCGCCATAAGCCAGGGAAAAGCCGATGACATCACCGTCTGTGCGGCATAGCCTGAGGGCGTGTCGTCGGGCATCACATACGCCAACACCAGCCCCAGCACGCCCAGCAGCAGGGGGAGCAGGGCGAGCAACACTTCACCCCGCGTCGCAGAGTCACGATCCATCATTTCCATCGCAGCAGAGGCATCATCGAGGGCTCTATCCTGGCCCTGGTGTCTCTGTGTTCGAGAAGATGCGTCGCATCACAGATTCGGCGATCCGTCCATGCGATCCCCGCCCAGATGGTGGTGCAACCGCGCAGCGGTCTGTGCGATCAGGGGATGAGGATGTTCAAGACCATCCTGAAGGATTCGGTGGGCCACCGGCGTCGCTCGCGCGGCGCCCTCCAAAATGGCGAGCGCGTTGTCGGTGTCGGGATCATCGCTGACCGCTCGCCGATCGTTGCGCAGGTAGGGGATCGTCCGAATATACTGCTCATTCGAGGCGTCTTCCGTCCAGATCGGGGTCAGGTTCCGCAGGATGGGGGGCATCGGATCGCGCAGCCGACGGCGGCTGCGTGTAGCGAGGATGTCATCCATCCGCGCCTGCGCGTCCGCCAGTCCGATCCCGGACAGCTCGCCGGTGTAGGCCAGCCGGAACGCGATCGCAGAGCGGAGATGCGGTGCGGCCTGTGGTGGGAGGAAGTCCAGCGGGTTGCCGGCCATTTCGCGGGTCTCCATCACAGCGACCAGCAGGTTCCCCGCCCAGATCTGCCCCTCGGCGACTTCTCCGAACGCCGGGTCCCACTGCGCCCAGAGCATCCGCACGGACTCGACCACGCCTTGAAGCTTCGTCCACCGTCTCGGCTGGGTGGTCAGGGGGTGTGGGGTCGGTCGCAGGGTGTGGAGGTGCACCAGGCAGTCGGCCAGGAACGCTTCGGACTCTGCGCAGAGGCTCACCGCGTCCGTGTAGCTCTCCTGGACGTCGGTGTTCATCCGTACTTCAGCAGCCTTGAACATGCACTCGCGGCGCCAGCGCGTCTCATCGATGCTCCGGCAGAGCCCCACCGCCTGCGGTCCGTCCCCGGCATGAGCGGCCTCGGCGGCGCGATCGATGGTCTCAAAGAAGGTATCGCAGTCAGAGCATGGCGCGGCGGCGACGTCCTGATACGGCCGCGGAAGCTGCTCTGGCGTACTCCGCTCGCTGCCTGGCCCCCGCGCAGGTCGCTGATGGGGCGTACTCACCGATCGCGGTGTCCAGAGGTGAGGGCGAACCTGGACTTCAACACACCTTCGCCGCAGCGGGCCGGCTGTAAGCTGCGGACACAGCGCTTCGCTTCGTTGCGGATCGGGCGCCAGGTATTCGGACAACATCGCCAGCTGCTGGATCGGATTTTCGACGGCGTTCAGCCGCTGCGCCATCTCAGAAGGGGGGAGTGATTGTCGGTCTTCATGGTCTTCATTTCCGTTGAGCACGCCGCAGCCCAGCGCCACCAACATCATCCACATCTGTCCAGTCCCCCGATGTCAGCACACGATGTGCCGCCGTCGGGCAGATAACGACGTCCTGGTGGATGCCAAGGCCTGCTCACATTCCGTGACGATCCTGGCGGAGGGGAAGAAGGCGGACAGGCATGGGATGACATGGCCCGGGTGCTGAGGCGATCGCTGGGGTGATCCTGGTTACAGGGTGTCACGAGGTGAGCCATGGAGATGATGCTGAGCAACTACGGCCATCGGCTGTTGTTGGCGATGAACCGCGGTGACGCGTCCCAGGATCCGCGCATCCCGGTCCTGACATCCCTCCGTTCGGCAGTCACCCAGAATTCTTCGGATATTCCCGACGTTCTGTCCTTGCAGGAAGCCGGCCTGATCCAGGAAGTTCCTGCTGGTCTTTGTAGCAATGATGTTCAGCTGCGATACCAACGCAACCCGCTGGAGAACATCTCACGTGTCGTGTTCGAATACACGACGTTGTGCAACCTGTCCTGCCATCACTGCCGTAATGGAAACCTCTCTCCGGTGACGTCCCGGGATCTCAACGCGTTGAAGCGGGTCGTGGATGTGGTGATCCCGTTGGGCATCCGGCGGTTCGACTTCATCGGCGGAGAAGTGCTGCTGTATGGGATGAAGTGGCCTGAGCTGGCCCGACACATTCAGGCAGCAGGCGGACAGGTCAACATGTTGACCAGCGGCTGGTTCTTGGAGCAGGAGAACTTCTGGGCGGCAGGGGAACGCCACACGACAAGCCATGCCTTCCTGCAGCGCCTCGCTGAGGTGGGGGTGACCCATCTGACCTTCAGCCTGGATGGTCCCCGGGATGTTCACGATGTCTGCCGAGAGGTGGACGGCCTGTACGATCGAATCATGAGAGGAATCCCGCACGTTCGAGCGGCGGGTGTACAGCCCCAGGTGTCCTTGATGATCCTCCCTCGTCTGGCAGATCAGATCCTCGCCGACTGGTTGTCTGAGCTGGGCGGACATCTGTATCCGGACCGCTCCCCACAAGAGCGGCTGGATCGACTCCAATCTGATCCGATGAACTACCTCAGTCACTTCATCGATGTCGGAAACGGAACCGGGATGATGTCCAGCGGGGGAAAAGCGTCGGATATCCCCGATCGCTTCCTGCGGTGCAAGAATTTCTTCCGGCCCGCGCCGACCCTGCGGTTCAAGGCGACCGGGGAGCTGTCGCTCTGTCCCCTCATCGACGCGGGGGATGGGTATGGAAACCTCCACGACACCGATCCGATCGCGCTGCTCAATGGGATGCAGGATGCCTTCGTGTATCGACTGCATGCAGAGAATCGAATCGTCGACTACCGCCCACTGGTCGATCCTGCGATCTTCTCGGATGTCGCGGAGCACGTCTGCTCTCACCGCGTCATCGTGACGATGCTCGCCCAGGCGATTCATGAGGCTGGGTACGATGCGCAGACGGTACCCCCTGCGCTCCTTCAACCACTCAACGTGAAGGTCGCCCGTCGGGTCGGTCACCTGCCGTCTGAGACGCCCTCTCCTCTGGGGCGTCCGGCTCCCGGCGCATAGACTGCGGCATCCGTCAGATATCGAGATGGTTGCCCTGATATGCCGGTGAGCCTGGGGTGATATCCGGGGCGCAGTCAGGCTGGAACAGCGCTTGCATCACCTGGCTGTGCTATGCACACACACCATATCTTGTCCCGGATGAAAACAAGCCTTCTACGTTCACCATCTCAATCTCGCGTTGGCCGGGCCGACGTGGGTTCGAGCGCGCACAGAGACCGCGCATTCCCTCTGTTATGGCCATGGTCCTCGTCTGCGTCGGATGGATTGGGATGCGCGCCGCGCACTGGCGCGCGCATCTGTGCGCCGGCGCTCCGTCTGCTCCTGTTGCTGAGCGTGGGATGTTCCCCGGGGCTGCGCGATGGCGCTGGGGGGACAGGCGACACCGTCGGTGAGGACAACGTCGGCGACGATGCAGATGCCTCAAGCAGCGGGGACACGACGCGGTTCGCGCGGCTCACGCACCGACAGTATGAGAACGCTGTCCGCGATGTGCTCGGGCTGGAGCAGGCGCCGTCGCTGTCGCAGGGCTTCATTGGAGACGTGCTCTCCGAGGGCGGCTTCGATAACGACAGCGGACGGCTGCAGGTCAGCGGTGAGCTGTGGTTGGATTACCAACGTGCGGCTGAGGCGCTCGCCCAACAGGTCGTCGAAGATCCGGATCTCTATGCACAGGTCGTCATCGAGGATACCCGCGAGGTGGTCCTGGGCGATGACGTGTCGCAGCGCTTCGAGGCAGAGGACGACCGGCTCGATGCGACCACCGGCCGCGCGACGTCGAACGGGTGGAACCTGTGGAGCCGTGGTGAGCTGATCGCAGACCTCGACGTTGAATTCGACGCGACCTACACCGTCTCGGCGCGCGTATGGGCCAGTCAGGCCGGCGATGAGCTGGCGCGGGCCGCGATGAGCGTCAACGGCGCGGTGCTCTTTGAGCAGGAAGTCGTCGCCACCTCGTTCGACGGCGCAGAGGTCATCTCCGATGAGATCGCGCTGGGCGCCGGTACACATGAGCTGAGCGTCGGGTTTCTCAACGATTTCTACGATGGCAACAACGATCGCAACCTCTATGTGGACTGGCTGGAGATCTCTGCACAGCCAGCGGTCCCGGAAGGGGAAGCGGGCGAGGCCGAAGCCGAGGCCTGGATCGCGCGCTTCGGCGAGCGTGTTCATCGTCGCCCCCTCACCGACACACAGATCGACGGCTACCTCTCCTTGTGGCGGCTGGGCGCAGACATGGCGCTG
>JBCBLB010000004.1:0-43298 GCA_038520555.1 Myxococcota bacterium
CCCCCGGACCCGCGCCGCCCAGTCCCGGCCCAGAATCGGCTCCAGCAACGCGTGCGCCTCACGAACGATCGCCGCTTCGCCGCCCTGGCCGATGGTCCACCGCGCCTCCAGCAGATCGTCGACCAGCTCCTGGAGCACCTGGACGCCAGCCACCTGATCGGTCTCCAGCAGCAGCTGGCCGCGAAGAAGCCGGGCCTGGTCGCCCAGGCGGAACCCCTCCACGCCCCGGGCCTTCACATACTCATTGCTGATCTCTTCGAGCAGGACGATCGCCTGGTCGCGCTCTCCAGCCGCCAGCAGCGCCTGCGCCTGATCGAACCGCGCCTGGCCTGAGACCGACAGGCCCGCCGCCGAGATGGACATGCTGCGCCGGGAGATGTCCTCATACATCTCCGCCGCGGCGAGGGGCTCCACCATCAACAGGCGGCGCGCCGCCTGGAGCTGGGGATGAATCAAGAATTCCAGCGGATAGCCCCCGTCGGTCGGCGAGTGGAACGGCGCCGCGGGCTTGCCCTCTGGGTCCAGTTGGAGGGCGACCAACAGGTGCGGGTGCATCTCACGCGCCCGCTCCAGGGGGCTGCGCCCCGCCTCCAGGCGATCGCGGACCTCAGACTCAAAGCGCGAGAAGTCCTGATCGACCTCGTTCCAGAACGTGCCGACGATGTTGTTGGCGGTCTGGGCGAGCTCCTCTTTCTCTGCGTTCTCCTGTACGGAGATGGCGTTGAGCCCGAAGTAGGCGAGGACCATCGAGGGCAGGACGATGGTGGCGGTGACCACGCCGACGAAGCGGAGCACCCCTTCCAGGTGCATCGCCTCTTCGAGCGCCCGAACCTCGCCCCGACCGGGCACCAGGATCCAGCTGAGCACCCGAAGCAACCATGTGCGCTTCTTCTGGGCCATCGTTCTCTGCGTAGTGATTTACGACAGTGTAGAGCACTCGATGTCCAGGGATTGTGAACCCTGGGCGCGGTCGGTAGACTACACCCCTTAACCGACCGCGCGCTGGCCGCGCTTCGCCCCGGACACCGCGGAGGCCGCCGGGATGACATCAATCTCGTCTGCGCTACGCGCCCGATGGCTGTCTCAGGCCGCCCAACAAGCGCAGGGCTTCGTGCACCTGAACGATGTCCACGCCAACCTCTCGATCTGGCTCGACCAACAACTCCGCCGCATCACCGATCCGGACTTCGCCAACCGGTTCGCCCTCGCCTGCCCCATCCCCGGCGCGCGGCCCACCGACTACGCCCAGCGGATCCGCACCTTGCCCGAAGCCGGTCAGTGTCTGCTCGGGATTCGATTCTTTGGCGGCGACCACAGCAAGCCCTTCGTCGATCTGCTCGCCTGGGAGACCCTCCCCGGACCGAACGCGTGGCCGACGCTGTGTGACGCCATCGCAGCGGATTTTGCCGTCTTCCAGCCCCGCTCTGTGCGGGTCCTTCTGGATACAGGCGTTGCGATCGCGAACGCCCGCCCCGATCAGGTCTGGGTCGCAGGCGCATTGAAGAATATAAACGATATTCCCGTACCCAGCTTTGTTACAACGATGCGAAGTGATGCATCCGAAGCGGAATCGGTGGCCCGGGCATACACCGGCGAAGAAGTGACCGGCCTGAGCCCCGCCGATGAGGACGATCTGCGCGACTGTGAAATCATCGTGCGCCTCGAGATCGACGGAGCCTGGGGTGGGGTCGCCGCAGCGCAACGGGCCCGGCAATGGGCCGTCGACGGCTACCTCATCGTTGAAGAAGTCCTGGCACCCTCTTTTCGGGGCAAAGGGCTCGGACCGGTCCTCCAGCAGGCGCTGCTCATCGAGATCCGGGCCGAAGCCTCACAAGAAGCCGTCGTGTTCGGAACCATCGATGCAAAGAACCTCCCCTCTCGACACACCGCGCGGCGATGTGGGCGACAGGAACGCGCTCAGTGGTGGTTCATCCCAACCGTGTAACACAACGTTACACCTTATAAATCACCCGATCGGATGTGGCGGCAGGTGCACCAGGAACCCACGGCGAATGTAGCACTGGCAACCTTCAGGACCTGCCGTGAACGCAGGCTGTGCGTCTTCAGGGCGCCGAATCCAGGTCCCCTCGACCGCATCGACCGCCGAACCACGAACGATGAAGATCTCTTCGCCACCAGGGGTCTCACGGGCGGGCAGGACCGCGCCAGGGCGAAGGTCGATCATCTCAACCGACTCGGCGCCGAACTGATGCAGCAGCAAGCGTCGCCCCCACGACGCCTCCACCCAGAGGCGCGCATCGGTGGTGTCGACACGAGCCGGGGTCTGGTCTTCCGGATGCATCCACCACAGCTTGACGAAGATGGTGCAGCCCGGGACGACATGCGGCTGGTGTCGGGTGCCGACGGGGTTACGGACATAGGTGCCGGTCGGGTAGTCGCGGTGCTCGTCGCTGAAGACGCCGTCGAGAACCAGAAATTCTTCGCCGCCACTGTGGGTGTGCGGCGAGAAGCGGCTGCCCGGTGCATAACGAACCACGCTGGTGACCCGGGCCACCTCATCGCCGTCGCGCTCTATCATTCGGCGATCGACCCCGGGCATCGGCGATGGGATCCACGGCAGCGACTGGGTTTCGACACGGGCAGGCGCGGTGGGATCGGCAAAAATCTGAGGCATCCTCTTCCCTGGAAAATGGCGGACTGTTCCACGTGGAACATGGGCCGACCCACAGCAGCGGACGGCCCTGCTCTGGAGATAAGCGCCTCCCTCGGTCGGGGGAAGCGCCAACGGCGTCGCTCAACGGATAGCGGGTCGGTTACCTGCTGGACAGCACCCCCCAGGAGCCTACCGCCATGATGATGTTGCACGCTTCGCTGCTTTCGACTACACCGGCGATGGCGCAGGACATGACCCAACCCCGGGCCGAGCTGATCTACTTCGCGATGGTCGATCGGTTCTCGGATGGGCTGCTCACCGATCATCCTGTGATGGCCGACGATCCGACAAGCTGGCATGGGGGTGACCTCGTCGGCGTCACCGAGCGGCTGGATGACCTCACGGCCCTCGGCGTCACGACGCTGTGGCTGTCGCCGGTGTTCTCCTCACGGCAGGTCAGCTACGACGGCGTCGGCCCCTACCACGGCGACTGGCCGCAGGACCTGGATCACGTCGAGGCGCGCTTCGGCGGAGACGCCGCGTTGGATGAGCTGTCCACCCGCGCCCGTGAGATGGGTGTCTCCCTGGTCCTGGACATGGTCTACAACCATGTCAGCCACGACTCTCCCCTTCTGACCCAGCGTCCCGACTGGTTCCACCCCAAACAGGACGTCACCGACTGGGACGACCCGGCCCGGGTCCAGACCGGGTGGATCGACGGCCTCCCCGATCTCAACCAGGGCGAAGACGCGGTCTACCACTACCTGCTGGGCCGCTCGCTGTATTGGGCTCGGCGCGCCGGCGTGAAGGGATTCAGCGTCGGCGGCATGCAGAACATGTCGTCCGACTTCCTGTCTCGGTTGTCGATGGACCTGCACACGACCCTGGGGCCGGACTTCTGGTTGGTGGGAGAGAACTTCCAGGGCAACCCCGCGCTGCTGGCGCAGCGCACCCAGGCGACGGGGATGAACGCGATGTTCGACTTCCCGCTATACTACGCGATGGTCGACGTGTTCTGCTACGGCGGTCACCTGGGACAGCTGGCCGATGTCCTGTCTCAGGACCAGCGGTACCCCGATCCCAACCAGCTGGTCACCTTCCTCGACAACCCCGACCTGCCCCGGATCGCCGCTGAGTGTGGGGGGAACCGAAGCAAGATCGAGCAGGCCCTGCTGTTCCTCTACACCGCCCGGGGCATCCCCGCGCTCACGTATGGCACCGAGTGGATGATGGACGGGGCCACCGCGCCCGCCACCCATGCCGACATGATCTGGCCGTCTGAGGGGGACACGCCGCCGCTCCAGGACACCCTGATCGCTCTGTATGGCCTCCGGCAGACCCATCTGGCCAGTGAGCAGATCGGGACCAGTGTGTTCGTCCAGCTGTCCAAGACGCTGATGGCCTATGCGCGGATCATGCCCAACAGCCACGCCACCATCGTGTTCATCAACACACAGGGCGAGTGGCAGAGCGTCTCCGGGCGGGCATGGTGGGCCGACGGCGGGCGGCTACAGGCGTCCGCCGTCGTGCCACGTGGCGGACGCCTGACGATCAAGTCATCGATTGACAAGCCGATGCCCGCGGTGTGGCGCGTGCCGCCGAACAGCATCCAGGCCGTGTTCCTCAGCTCCGATCAGGCGTTCCCGCCCTGGGCCAACATGGGCGCCGGATTGGGGGCGGCGACCGCCGTGCTCGAAGCGCGGGTCGATGTGCCCCCCGGGAGCCGGCTGGTCGCGGTCGGCTCCAATGAGCCGATGGGAGACTGGGACCCGAGCCGGGCCCTGGAGATGCGCCCCGCCGGGGCCGTCTGGACCGCACAGGTCGTGACCTCTTCGCGGAGCATCCTCGCCTGGAAGATGGCCATGGTTCATCCCGATGGAACCGTCGAGTGGGAACCCCGTGACAACCGCTATGCCATGCCCAGACCCAACCAGACCCTGCGCGTCCGATGGGGACGGTGAGCCGCCCACCCACCGCCACACCTGCGCGACGACGGGGAGGTGGCCGGGCATCCTCAGCCGGCGTCTTCGCCGCTCCGGGCCAGCCGGGTCCGTCGGTCATAGTCGCCGAGCACCGCTGAGGTGAATCCGAAGTCGGTGATGGCGAGCAGCACCAGGGGAGACGCGTCTGAGGTGTTTCGGGTCTGGTGCATGATCCAGCGCGGGACAAAGGCGACGTCCCCGCGCCGAACCGGGCTCCACCGCTTCCCGATCAGGACCTCGCCTTCTCCCTCCAGGATGACGAACAGGGACTCATGAGCGTGCTTATGGCGCTCATTGTTGCTGCCTGGCGCGATCCGGACGATCCGCGGATCCATGGTCTGCAGATCCGGGAAGGGCAGGCGCTCGACGGCGAAGTCGATGTTGAGACGCGCGTTCTGGTTGGCATACATCGCATCGCCCTGGGTCAACGCGTCTCGGGTCCAGCTCTCGTCGGTCTGCTCTGCGCCAAGGGCCTGACGGGCGGCGGCAGTCGCAACCAGACGACCGACCGCTTCGGGGATCTGCTTCTCCATCATGGCGTCCCTCACAGTGACTTCAGGTCTGCGCTCGAGATGGGCGTCAGCCGAACCGCGCTGGAGACCACCGTGCCCGCCGTCCGCCAACAGTCCTCGCCGATGTCCGCGACCCACTCGCCGTCGTCGAAGGTGTACCAGACGCCCCTGGCATAGTCGACCTTCCGGACCTCGTTGCTGGCGTTGTCGTCGAAGTACCACACGTTGTGGCCGGCGTTGGCCACCCAGAGATCGTCCGGATCTTCCTCCGCGACCACCCAGCGCTTTCCGTTGAAGGTGTACCAGCAGTCCTCGCCGATATCGAATCGGTACAAGACCCCTGTCCCATCGACGTAGTACCCCCAGTAGTTGTCACCGGCCGTCGAGGCGACGGTGCAGCCCTTGCCGGCGCAGATCCCATGCGCCGCGCCGCCGACCATCAAGGTCGTCTGCGTCAGGTCATCGTCGTACCAGAACGAGACGTCTCCGTCCCGACGCTGCACGATATGCCCGTCCACCCCAGGACCCCACATCGAGGTCCCATAGGACGCGAACAGCCCCTCGCCGTTTGTGGCGGGCACAGCGTCGGTTCCCGATGCTTCGAGCTGGACGCCGATGATCTCCGTGTCCGACACCGGCGCCGTCGACAGGGTCGCCTCGGTCGCGTCACCAGCTGCGCCAGCGTAGAGGCCTTCTGTGACCTTGAACGCCAGCAGATCGTCCTTCGGGGTTGTGTAGTCGCCGACCAGGACGTCGAACAACAGGCCAGCGTCGCCGGCATCATGGATGTAGATGACGCCTGCCGTCGCCGTCCCGGCGTCGACGCCAGAGACCGAAACGTAGAGGGTCTTCGCGCTGGCGTTGTAGGAGACATCGTCGGCGGTGACCGTGAAGGTCGCCGCGAGCGCGCTGGCGCTCAATACAGAGATGAACAGAGACATCACAGGGGTCCTCCAGATCGAATTCAGTGGGTGGTGTGGTGGTGTTCCGGGTGGAGCGCGCGCTCATACAGCCAGTCCCAGAAGGCGCTCCGCATCGCCAGCGCTTTCAGCGCGCCGCGCCGTAAATCACTCTGCCCCTGCGGCGTGACCGCCAGATCGGCGGCGATGTTCTGGAGGGTCTCCTGGTGATGATCGTCGACGGCGGTGTGCAGGGGGAAGAAGACCGTGTCCTCTCGGTCCAGGCCGAGGCGCTCGATGGCGTCGACGAAGGGCAGGTAGATGGTGCTGACGATGTTCTCCGTGCCCAGCCCCAACGCGCCCACCGCTTCGGCGGCGCTCCCATTGGAGAGGAGCATCAGAAACAGCTCACGCCAGCAGACGACCTGGGCTTCCTCGACGTGGTCTTCGCCGTGCTCGACCCCCATCGCCCGGCAGAACCGCTGGAACAGCGCCGGGTGCGGGATGTTCTCAATCCACTCCCGGCGGATGCCGAGCGCGGCAAGCTCATGGAGCTCTTCGGCCTCATAGCGGCCCGACTCTTCGGTCAGGTTCTCCATCAAGCCCCGACGGTGCGCGGGATCCTCAAGCCGGGCGATCACCGCGGTGAGGTAGCGCGGGAAGTGCTTGGAGTAGCTGTAGTATTGTCGGCCAAAGTCCGCGAGCGCCCACCGCATATCGGGCAGGGTGCCGTCCCGGAGGGCGCGCAGGTAGGGGTGACGCACCGCGCGATGCCGCAGCGTCTCTTCTGCAAGACGCGCCACGTATGCGTGGGGATCGAGATCCGAATCGGCGCCCCAGCGGCCGATGGGCCGAGCTGTGGGAGAGCCGACGGGGGAATCAAGAAGGGTTGGATGCATGGACATCGGGGATCTCCGGAGAGGGTTCACGGGGTGGGCTCCTGAAAGCGTCGGGGTCTTCCAGAGCAAAAAGCGATCCCGGTTCGGAGAACCTGCGAAGTCCCGTTCCCCGCCACCCCCCATCACAAGCGTGGTCACAGATGTGAGCCCGCGTCACATCACCGCGTCAACAACACAAGCGCCCCCAGCCGGAGCACCGGCTGGGGGCGATGTCGTTCAGCGCGGGGGTTATGCGGAGCGGCGCCGACGGCGGAGCAGGGCGCCGAACAGGGCGAACACAGCCCAGCCGGCGGCGGTGGTTCCCCCGACGGTGCTGCAGCCGCTGCTGTTGTCCTTGGGGTCGCCGTCCAGCGTGGTGTAGTCTTCGCCGTCACAGTCCTGGTCAACGCCGTCGTCTGCGACCTCGGGAGCGCCGGGGAAGATGGTGGCGTCGTCGTCGTCGCAGTCGCCGCCGCCCACCGCGGCGCCGTCGACGCCGTCGCCGTCCTGGTCGGTCAAGTCGGTTCCATCGCAGTCGTTGTCGATGCCGTCATAGGCGACCTCGCCCGCGCCAGGGTAGGCCAGGTCGGTGCCGTCGTTGCAGTCGTCGTCGTTCTCGACGTAGCCGTCTGGACGCTCGCAGGACTCCTGGACGACGCTGCCGTCGCCGAAGCCGTCGCCGTCGCTGTCGATGTACCAGGTCAGGGCGTCGATGGCGTCTACGTCCGCGGTTCCATCGCAGTCGTTGTCGATGCCATCGCAGACCTCATCCACGCTGGGGTTGACCGCGAAGGTCGCGTCGTCGCAGTCGCCGCTGTCGGGGGTGTAGCCGTCCGGCTGAGCGCACGCTTCGACCACGTCGGCGTCTATCCCATACAGGTCGCCGTCCACGTCGCGGTAGAAGGCGGTGGTCACGCCCTCATCAACGCCGCCATCGCAGTTGTTGTCCAGCTCATCGCAGACTTCGGCGTTGCCGGGGTAAGCTGCGTTCGATGCGTCGTTGCAGTCGGTGTTATCGAGGATGTACCCGTCCGGCTGAACGCAGGCGGCGAGCGCCGTCGCGTCATCACCGAAGCCGTCCTCATCGACGTCCGCGTAATAGGTCGTGCCCGACGTCCCGTCCAGTGAATCGTCGGCGTCGTCCACCAACCCATCGCAGTCGTTGTCGATGATGTCGCAGACTTCTGCAGCGCCGGGGTTGATGCTGTTGTTGCTGGGCTCACAGTCACCCGCCGCCTCGGCGTAGCCCTCTGGGACCGCGCACGCGTTCACATTGGAGACCGCAGAGTCGATGCCATAGCCGTCTTCGTCCGCGTCGAAGTAGTACGTGTCCCCGTCGGTGGGATCTTCATCGGTCTCTTCGTCGCAGTCGTTGTCTACCTCATCGCAGATCTCATCCGCGTCGGGGTAGCTCTCATCGTCATTGGGCTCACAATCGTCGTTGGTGGCGACGTAGCCCTCCGGCGCATCACAGGCGATGACCGAAGCAAACACCGAGTCATCACCGAAGCCGTCTTCGTCGATGTCAGGATACCAGGTCGAGACGTCCGCAGCGTCCTCCCCATCCGTGGTGCCATCGCAGTCATTGTCGGCGCCGTCGCAGACCTCGGTCCCGTCCGGGTTGTTGTCGGCGTCGGTGTCGTCGCAGTCCTGATTGTCCGTGATGTAGCCCGCGACCGCCTCACACGAGACGATGCTGTCGTCCGGATCCCCGTACTCATCGCCGTCATCGTCTGCATAGTAGGTGGTGCCGTCGGTGGCGTCTTCGTCGATCTGCCCGTCACAGTCGTTGTCGATGTCGTCGCAGGTCTCAGAGACGCCAGGGTTGATGGTCCGGTCGTTGTCATCGCAGTCGTCAGGGGTATAGTAGCCATCCCCGTCGATGTCGGTGACCGGGCTGTTCGGACCGCCGTAGGCGCCGATGTCGCTCCTCGAGCCGTCCGCGTCTTCGATGGTGGGGTCACCGGCGTCGATCAGCTTAGAGGTGGACTGGAGGATGAAGTCATCATCATCGCAGCGGCCATCCGCATCATACGAGGTGAACAGCGGCTCGTCGGTGATGTTGCCGTTCGAGGTGGTGGAGAACGTAAACTCCCCCGATGTATCCGCGGTCGTGTTCGAGTAGAAGTCGTTGTAGGTGAAGCTGCTGTCGTCGTCAGAGTCCGTATCGTCGGCGTAGACGCCGTCGTTGCCAGCGGTATACGCGACGATGGTGTTGAGGACGTCAACGTTCGCGCCAGAGAACCACACCCCGCCGCCTTCCCCGGTGGAGGCCGTGGCTTCGTTGCCCACCAGCGTGTTGTTGACGATGGTGCCGGTGGTTCCTTCAACATACAGGCCACCGCCGCCGTCCTGGCCGGCGGTGTTCTCGACGAGAATGTTGTTCTGGAACACCAGGTCATCGACATCGATCAAGCCGACACCGCCGCCGTTATCTGCTGAGTTCAGGCAGATGAAGTTCGCGGTGAGGGTCACCTCATCGATGGTGTTCAGCTCAACCGCGCCGCCGTTGAGATCGGTGAGCGTCGTAGACGCAGTGGTCGCTGCCGCGTTCTCCTCAAAGCGGTTGCCGGTAAGGATCACCTCCGTGGCGTTGGCCACATAGACCCCGCCGCCGTTGAGAGAGGCTTCGTTCTCGATAAAGGTCGAGTCGGTGACCACAACCTCAATCGCACCGCTGGTGGTGAAGACACCGACGGCGCCGCCATACCCTTCGCTGGTCGAGGAGGTCGAGTTATTCTCAAAGGTGCTGCTGTCGATGGCGATCTCCAGATCACCGGTGATGCTCCACCCATTGATCGCACCGCCGCTTTCAGGGCTGGTGTTGTCTTCGAAGGTGGAGTTGGTCACCTCCAACCCGACGAGATTCCCACCGTTGGCGAGCGCACCAATCGCGCCGCCACGCTTGGAACGCAGCGCGTTGGTGTCGAACGTGGTGTTGTCGATCGTGGCCGTAACATTGATGTCGGTCAGGAAAATGGCGCCACCATAGTTGAAGGCGGAGTTCTCGTTGAACTCGCTGTTCTGAATGGTGAAGGCCGTCAGCTCGCGCGCATAGATGCCGCCGCCAGAATTCGGGAAGCCGGCCGTTGAGGGGATCGTGTTGTTCTCGAAGGTCGCCCCGTCGATGTCCACACTGGAGTCGTTCTCGATGTAGATGGCACCGCCGTTCTGGCTGGCGGTGTTGTCCTCATAGACACCGTTTCGATCGATCAATTCCACGTTATCGCGCGCACCGATGGCGCCGCCGTTGCCGGTGGACAGCCCGTCGAAGCCGTTGTCCTCGAAGGTGCAGTCGTCGAGGTCGATGGTGATGCCCGAGCCGGTCAGGTCGCCGTCCGCGTAGATGCCGCCGCCATAGACATCGGCTTCGTTGCGTTGGAACGTGACATCACGGGCTTCGAAGGTCGAGCCGTCGTCCAGGGAGACCGCGCCGCCATAGTCGGAGACGTTGTCCTGGAAGATCGAGTCCGTCATATCGACCAGGCCGTTCTCCACGAGCATCCCGCCGCCGTAGCTGAGCGGACCCGAGACCGCATACGCGCCCGAGTCTTCGATGACCATGTCATCGAAGCTCGCGGTCGCGCCGTCGACGTAGACGCCGGTGGCCACACCGTCCGTGACGGTCATCCCGCTGATCGTCACGGTGCCACCATCAATTTCGATGACCGCATCGACCGTACAGCTGCCCCCGTCGACGGTGACCGAGCTGCTGCCTGCGCCGGTCAATGTCAGGTTGAGCCCCCCGGTGTCTATACACTCTGAATAGGTCCCGGCCGCGACCGTGATCGTGTCGCCGCTGGCGGCGTCATCGATCGCGGCCTGGATCGTCGAGTAGTCCCCGGACGACCCGACGGTGAGAGTGGCAGCGAAAGATGGCAGGCTCAGCAGCAAGATGGTGATCATGGTCCCCTCCGATAGGTGATGGCTCAAGAGACGTATCGGTCACGCTCTGCGCCAAATCCATTGCATGGATGTCGTAACTCTACTCGCCCCGTTCTCCTCTAACCGGGACGTTTCCGTAACCACCGCTGCTCATCGAATAAATCGACCGTTGATCCAACAAAAAGTGAAGCCCCGATGACCGGCAGATCATCGGAGCGTTTCTGGCCAGCGGCCGGACTCACCGGCAGCAGCGGAACCCGGTTCGGACGTTGGAATACCCGGGACCATAGACATCGTTGCGGCGGAAACAACGCGCGTGGTCCTTCGACGTGTCGAACGCGCCGCCGAGCAGCACCGCCGTCTCCGGCGTCGCGCCCACCCACTCCTCGACGTTGCCGGTCATGTCATAGACGCCGTCTGCGCTGATGCAGCCCGGCATCTCGCCGGTGTAGACCGGTCGGCACGCCTCATCCTGCTTGGGTCCGCACATGGTCCCCCGGCTGTGGCCGTCCCAGCAGCGGTTGCGGCTGTGGAAGTCGTCGTAAGGGTAGGTCGTGCCCTCGACCATGTCATCGGCAAACTCACCGTCGTTGTCATCATCCACCGGGGCCGCGTTCTGGCAGGCCGCGATCCATTCTTCCTCTGTACACATGCGCCTGCCCGCCGCCTCACAGGCATCCCGGGCGGCGAACCAGCTCATCTGGGTCGCGGGGATCTCATGCTTGCCGCTCTTCGCCGCACCGGACGCCGTCAGGGCGGCCTCGAAGGTGTCGATCTGGAAGCTCAGGCTGCCATGACGGACCGAGCGCATCGATGGCACATCATCGGGGACCGGCTCGATCTTCGCGCGCTCCACCGCGAGCGCTTTCGCCGCTTCGCGCGCATCTTTGGTCGTTCGACCCAGCGCACGCTCGATGGCCACGGCCATCTGCTCCGCTGAGGTCCCCGAACGGTACAGCCGACCATCGATGAAGATCCGGGGCGTACCGTGCACATCAACCGCGGCCCCGTCTTTTCCGTCCTGGATCACCTTGGCGGCGACGCTCTGGTCCTGCATACAGGAATTGAACTGCGTCATGTCCAGCTCGACTGCCTTCGCATACGCCTGCAGGTGCTCGTCTTTGAGCTGGTGCTGGTTCTTATATGCGAGGTCATGGTACGCCCAGAACCGACCCTGCCGCTGCGCACAGACCGACGCCTGCGCCGCCTTACAGGCGTAACGGTGGCGAGGGTTCTTGACGCCGGGGTTACACGCCGGGTGCATCGGATAGTGCTTGAAGACGAACAGGACGTCGTCCTTGTAGACATCGTAGAGGCGATGAAGCTGGCTGCTGGCCCGCTTGCAGTACCCACACTCCAGATCGGCGAACTTCACCACCACGACGTCCGCGTTGGGGTTGCCCTTCCAGGCGTCATCGGGCCGAATCGCGATGAGGGCCTCGTTCTTGTCCTCCGTCGTGACCGTCAGCTCCCGCGGCTCCAGGGGCGCGTCGGGATCCTGGGTGATGCCGACGTCTTCGGTCTCCGGCGCAGCGGCTTCGTTCTGCACCAGCGCGGTAGAAGCGGCTTCATCGCCGAGCAGGGTGCTCCGGAACACCCGCTCGCCGCCGACCGACACCGCCGACAGGGCCACGAAGGCGCCCACCGCGAGGCCAAGCTGCCGCGGGCTGGGCATCTGGAGGCCCCTGTGCGCCCCCCCGATCAGCGCCAGCACCGGAACCGCGAGGTTGATGGCATACAACCGCATGCACCAGGCGCAGACGTAGTTGAGCTGCACCTTGGAGATGTAGAACAGGAAGCCGGAGTAGGCGACAGCGCCGACACCCAGAGCCAACAGCATCGTCTTGAACGCCTGGATGCCCTGCGCCGCGCCGACGGCGAGGCCGGCGATCAGGAGGTAGGTGGCGATGCCCCAGGTCGCGATCGGGACGCCGAGGAGCTCCGAATACTCGCTGGTGTTGACGATGTCGCAGTTGACCTCTTCCGAGGCCTTGCAGCCGATGAGTTCCCCTTGCATCGACGCGTCACCGAACAACTGGACGTCGTGGTGCCAGGTCATCAGCCCGCCGATGCCGGCGCCGATCAACGCGACCACGGCGAGGACATAAAACACGATCGAGCGCTGCTGGTCGGTCATCGGAGCGCCTCCGCGATGGCCGTCTCCAGCTCCGCGAGGCCTTTCTCGGTGCTGTAGCCGACCTTGCTGAACTTCACGGTGCCGTTCTTGTCGATGAGGACCGTGGTCGGCATGCTCATGACACCGTACTCGCCCATCACCCGGGCTTCATTGTCCATGATGACCTTGAGATCGGTCTCGGTCATGCCGATCTGCTGGAGGAACCGCCGGGCATCCCGGGCGTCTTTGTCGACGTTGATGAGGACGATCTGGACAGGCTTATCCGTCAGGTTCGCCTGGAGCTGCTTGAGGGCGGGCATCTCGCGCCGGCATGGGCCACACCAGCTCGCCCAGAAGGCGAACACGACCACCTCACCGCGGGCCGCCTCCAGAGAGAAGTCCTCTCCTTGAAGCGTCTGGAGGCTCACACCGGGGGCCGCCCGGCCCACCACCGCTGTCTCCTGAACCGGAATCATCTCAGGATACGCCGCTTGTGCCGACAACAGCGCCGCCAGAATCAGCTGGAGCATCACGATCTCCTTTGAGGGCTAAAGAAGGGAAACACTGAGCGGTGATTTTTATCCCAGCTTGACCCGATCCTCTCCCCCCTCCTGCAAATCCCTGCCACCCCAATCGCGTAACAAAACGTTACACCTTCTTTATCAAGGACAACATCAAATGCGCTCAGAGCTGATTGAGGGCCTCCGCGCCGCCCTGACGGCCCACCATGTGGTCGACGTTCCGGCCCTGCCCGGCCGCCGCAACCATCGCCGGGCGGGCATCCTGATCCCGTTGGTGATGACCACGCCGCTGACCGCTCTGATGATCCTGCGCCCATCCCACCTCCGCGATCATGCCGGTGAAGTAGCCTTTCCCGGCGGCAAGCCAGAGCCCGACGACCGCGACATGGCGCACACCGCGGTCCGCGAAGCCAACGAAGAGCTTGGACTGGTCGATGTCGACGTCCTCGGCCGAATCTCATCGTTTCCCCTGTATACGTCGGATTATCGGCTGGAGCCCTTCATCGCCGCCCTCCCCCCCGACCCGCCGATGACGCCGGAGCCCGGTGAGGTCGCAGCGGTGCTCCGGCTGGATGTCGAGGCCGTGCTGGCGGCGCCCCACGTCGACGCCATTCCCTTCAAAGACATGCTCTCGCCGGTGTTCACGCCCGCGCCAGGTCGGCACCTCTACGGCGGATCTGCCCATGCGTTCCTGGAGGTTCTCGACATCATCGCCGACGTCATGGGCACCCGCAGGCCACCGATGAAGCCCGGGCGCTTCACCTGGGACTCATTTAGACGCAAAAAACGCTCTTCCTAAGAACGTTTTCTTCGCCCACCTTTTCGTAAGCGGGCCTGAACGATCCGGTGCTGCCGCTGCTTGTATAAATCGTGGGCGCTGTCGCCTTCTTCGTTGGTCTTGGCGGTGAGGCGATCGATGACCTGGAATTCGACCATGACGAAGACGGTGCGTCCGAGCAGCGCGCCATAGCGAACGTCGACGAGGTGGTCGATGCGAACCGGGAAGTCGACGATAAAGTTGATGATCCGGTACGACGCACCGGAGAAGGGGTTCTCTGGGAGCGGCTCGATCTCATCGTACGCATCGGGGATGCCGTTGCTCTCCAGCGGGGCATGCAGCGCGCCGGGCAGCCGACGAATCATATCGGGCAGGCTGAGCAGGTTGTTGTGGCTCTGCCCTGGGATGACGTAGTTGAAGGGGAACAGGTTCCGGAGCAACCAGGCGATGGCAGGCAGGATGTGATCGGCGTCGTGGGTGACCAGTCGGAAGCGGAGCTTGTCGAAGACCGTGGCGGCGATGTTCTCGCGCTTGGCGAGCAGCTTGGTGATGACGCTGTTCCGGGCCTTCCGGGAGCCATAAAAGGCGACGAGGGGGAAGCCCTGGGCCCGCATCTCTTCCGCGGCGGCTTTGATCTCGCGCTCTGCCAGGTCCATCAGGTCCGCCTCAGACAGGGGCGTCTGGTGCCGCAGCTCCGCAGCTTCCATATGATTGATGACATGCATCAGCTTGAGCACGACACAGGCGAGGATCTGGCGGCGCCGAAACCCGCCGATCTGGCCAGCCTGAAGGAAGATCTGACGCACATCATCGGGCTTTTGAATGTCGGGAGGGAAACGCAGCCCGAGGTGTTCTTCCAGGTAATTCACCGCCTCGCCGTGGACGTATCGCAGCCGCCAGCGGTCCTCTGGATCGTCCATGTTCAGGCGATGAAGGTGGAGGTACCGATCAACCTCATGGAGGGAGCGGAAGTTGGCCCGATTCCAGTCGATGACCGAGTTGCCGCTCAGGATGAGTCGAACCGCCTCCAGGTCGGAGAGGTTAATGGGATGATCGCCAAAGACACGCATCAACGATGCGTTGATATCCAGGCGCTCAGTTCGATCCACCCTCGCCCTCCACGGTGCAGACCACCCTACCATATCCGGCTCGGGCCCAAAAACAGAACATCGAGGTTAGAGGAACACTATGGCTAAACGGAGCGGCGCACTGGCCGCCGGAGCGGCGGCCCTCAAGGCCTTCTTCACAAAAATCGGCATCGCCCTGCCGCTTCTCCTTGCATATGCGCTGATTGTCACCAGCATCGATCTCTTCGCCTACGATCGTCTGCTGCCCAACGGTGAGATCCCCGACCAGCAGGATCTCTTGCGGGTGTTCGGATGGCTGACCGGCATCGTGATGGGGACCGAGATCCTGCTGGGGCCTGTCGTCTCGGCCTTCGCGATCTATATCGGACGGGCCTCGGTCACCGGCGCGAAGGGCTCTTTGTATCAGGCCGTCAACTTCGCCCTGACCCGCTACAGCCGCATGTTCCTTCCACACCTGGCAGCGCAGCTGTCGATCCAGCTGGGCATGATCATCATCATCCCCGGCGTCCTGTTCCAGCTCCAGTACGCCTTCGTCGACGCCGTCACTGCGTTGGAGGAAGAGAAGCATCCCCTCAACCGCAGCAAGCGGCTGACCCGTGGCCGACGCCGGAGCCTCTTCCTGTTGTTTTTGCCCGTCCTGCTCATGATGCAGGGGATCCTGTTCCTCGACCTGTGGGCCTACACCCAGTCCGCGGTCGTCTTCTTTGCCGTCAAGGCCGTTGCCCTGGCGCTCCCGTTCGTGATGCAGATCGGCTTCTACATCCTGTATGAAGAGCGCACCCGCAAGCGCAAGCCCCGGCCAAAGCCCGCCCCAACACCAGACGCACAGACGTCCTGACCCCGAAAAACGCTCCCCTCCGGAGCGTTTTTTTCATCCCGTTTCTGGGCGATTTCCCTGGGAAAAGGGTGCATTGTCAGAAAAGAACAACTATCTTTCCATGACGATGGACAGTGACACCCTCCTCTATAGGCTCCTCCTCGGTTCTGCTGCCGATGATATCGGTGATGAGGGGCTGTTGTGCAATGCGCGCATCCAACAACGAAACCGGCTCATCGATCTTCTGGACGCTCCTGAAGATCGATGGTCTTCTGTAGGCTACATCCCCTCAGACACCGCGCCGGTGTTCCATGCGATCGAGCTCCTGCTCGCCCTCGATGATCTTCGGCTGGTCTGCTCTTTTCTGGATGGCCTGATCGCGCTTGAGGATGGCGTGCTGCGCTTCCGCCTGCCCCGTCTTGACGATGTCCTGCCCGCCTATCGAAGTCATCTCCTGGTCGAGCTGCTGGCCATGCTGCTTCGGCTGGTCCGCGATCAGTCCGCACATCCGGACATCATCCCAGATCACCTGATCCGCCGCTGTGACGATGCGCGCCAGCGCTATCGTGCAGCCAATGCGGAAGACATCTACAAACAAGAGGTGGATCGATGGGGCGTGCACAACGTCCCCCCTCCCAATCTACTGGTTGTACATGAATGCCAGCGCGCGAGCGCGCAGGAAGCCTATCGATGGATGTTGGTGGAGGTGGTGCGGATTCTGTTGACGCGCGCGTGTTTCACCGGCGTCCACACCCTCGATCTGGCATGGATGGGGATGCGTCAGGATGCGCTCACGCTGCTGCGACCAAGCTCGCTCGAAGCGCTGCGGGTCCTCGATCTTCGAGGCAACGGCCTTCGCGCCAGGGATGTGGTTTCGATGGTCTGCTCGCCTCGGCTTTCGGGCGTTGAAGCCCTCTACCTGCAGCAGAACCAGCTCGACGACGAGGGCGTGAAGGCGTTGGCGTGGTCGCCGAACGTGCGTCGACTGCGGCACCTGGATCTGCGACACAACCACATCGGCCGCGCGGGTTTTCACGCGTTGGCAGACACGCCGCATCTGCGCCAGCTGCAGTGGCTCTCCCTGCGCACCCAGGACGTTCATCAACACGGCGCAGCGGTGTTGGCGGCGTCCAAGACCCTCCCGCTTCAGATTCGTCGTTACTGGCGCGTCATACTGGCACAGCAGCGATTCCAGCAGATCAGCGACCCGCGACAGCGCCCGTCCACAGAGCCATCGCCATCCCTGCCCCTGGACGAACAGGTCGGAGTTTCTATCGATGAACACAACACCCACGATGATGACGAAATTTGGTTCTGAGATCGAGCGGATCGAGAAAGACCTCCGATCGGATGGGGCCTCGGATGTCCTCCGGGCGCGGCTTCGCGATGTCTGCCTGCAGGCGCGCGACGGACTCCGCGACACGGACGCAGACCGGCTGCGCGCGCTCGTGGCGACCGTGGACTTCCCGCCGATCGGGACCATCGCAGGGATGCCGATCTCGGACTGCCCCACGATGCGGTTCTGCGCGCTGCGTTTCCTGGACGAAGCGGACGTTCCTGAGGCCCTGCGGCCTCGTCTGGCAGCGACGCCCACCCCCGAAGTGGATCTCCGCGCGGTCTATGTCGACCCCGAGACACTCCATTTTCGGAACTTCGAGAACATCCTCCCGCTTGACCGGCTGTTCAACGGAATCGACACCCGCTGCGCCGCCATCCAGATCGAAGCCCGGCTTGGTGACAGGGCCCTCCACCGTTTCCAGCTGACCTGCTCCGATGCGCTCCAGGAGCGGCTTCTGGGGTTGGATACGCTCGGGTTGTATGTGCCGCCGCTCAACCACATCAGCCGGGGCGGTCAGCGGCTCGTGTTTCACTCCGCGGCGCTGGCCGACGCGCTGCGCGGGGCGGTGCTGTCGGCGCTGCCGGACGATCAGCGCGCAGGGTTCTCCCATATCAATCCGGTGTTTCGCTGCAATCGCTTCTCTCCAGACGATGCGCCGTTTCGCCCGCACCTCGACGCGCCATACCGCGATCCGGCGCGAAGCCACGTCTCCCGGTACACCCTGCTGCTGTATCTCACAGGCGGCGCGGGCGATTCGACGCTGGAGGTCGATGGGCACCGGTTTTCACGACTCGAAGCGATGACTGGCATCCTCTTTGACCAGCGCTACCGACACCAGGGCGCACCCTATGCGCAGGGCGACAAGGTGTTCGTGCGCACCGAGCTGATCTTCAAGGACGATGATGCCGTCATCCAGCAGGATCGGCGGATCAGCGAGCTGTTCTCGCGCGCCTGCTACGTCAACGTGGCGGGCCGCGGCGACGCGGCGCTCTCGCGCTACAGCGATGAATGCTACGACCGCGTCGCGAGGGCGCACTGGTCGGGCATGTCGGAAGACGATCAGGCCACGGCGTATCTTCACCGGGTGTTCAATGGGCTCCACTTCCTCACCAGCGGCACCGATCTGTGGTTCCGTGAGGCGGATATCTCGCCGCGGCAGGCTGCGGCGCTCGCGGTGCTGGACTTCTTCAACGCCCGCGTCGGTGGGGAATCGTTCCACCAACGCTGTCGCCTCGCACAGATCCGCTGGGGGACCGACACCTCCTGGATCCCCGGCTACCTTGAGGACGTCGCGACGACGCCTGCAGAGCCGATGTTTGCGCCGCTCGATATCGCATGGCTGCTTCCTCCCCCAGAAGAGTCGCCATCCGATCTGCCCGCTGATCCCGGCGCCTTCTGGGATCCAGATGTGATGGAGCGCCCGCCACCAGATGCGGACCAGCAGTTGCACGCCCTGTTGAGTGAGGAGCACGCGCACGTTCGAAAACATCTGGAACATGCGCCGATTTTTATCCTGGGCCAGGAATTGTTCTTCGATCCGTCACAATTCATCATCGACGGAGACAAAATCCATGTCCTGTCCAACCAGCGGCTCGCGCCCATCAACTTCGCCAACTTCTGGCAGCCATATGTGCACGCTGAGGTGAGCGTCGAACCCCTCCATCCCCTCGTCCCGCCGATCCTGTTCTCTCGTCGCGCGGGATGTTTGCACCTTACGCTGTGCTTCTTTCAGAATGACTGGTCTGTGGGGATGGAGCCAACCGGCGCGCAGACGATCCCATCTCTGTAGCCTGACGCGACCGTATATCAGGTCGGGGTGACCTTCGATTCTGCGCGCATCACACGGTCCCCGGCCTCCAGCTCCGCCTTGAGGGCTTCCAGCTCCGAATGCAACGGCCCCGTCTCTTCGAGTTGATGAGCCAGGCGGTCCACCTTCTCCATGAGCGCATCCCACGACGACGGCATGCAGGTGTACAGCCCCGCAAAGCGCTTCGGGCGACGCCGACGCAAGGCGATCAAACCGGAAAGGTTTCGCTCAGCATCCACAGGAGGCGTCACCAGGGAGACAACCTCCAGCCATTTCTTCCAGGCGTTGTCCGAGGCCTCACCACACCATCCCACCCAGGAACCAATCCTTGATTTTATCCTGGATTGAGAGAGAATACGTTTTATAACCATCGCGCACAAATCATCTGCATCATTCTTATCAATCATCCAATACGGCTTTGGGCACCATTGTCCAACGGGTAGGAGTCGCAAGCGTGTGAAGGCCTGAACCGCCTCTTTCCGTCTTCCGTCATTTTCTAATCTTCGAAAGATGATCCCACACATAAAGATATCATCATCTCGGACACGTGGATTGACGTCACTTAAACCAATTATACCGGATTTAAAGACATGATATCGAAGATATGGTGTCGTTCCAATTCTCAGTCGTTGAGATTCACTCGGCTTGGGAAACAGTGACCAGTCGCACTCATTCCGAAGAAGATTGTTGTATTGTAGGTTGAGGACTTTCTCCCAGTCACCAGAACGCAAAACATCTCTTCTCTTCTTTTGTCTTTTGATCTCGTCAATGCTCCTCGAAGCATGCTGAGCGGATTCTCGTAACCGATTCTGCTCATCTTCAGCGATTCGGCTGACCTCTACGGGGGTTCCGATCATTTCCAGGAGTTTTGCCGTCATGGCGACCCGGGTCTGCTCCCAGGGAGCGGTGCGGTACTCCAGCCAGAACCGAAACAGCGGCTCCGAGAGCGCGTATCGTGTGCTTCGCCCCTTTGATTCCGGCGTCACCACGCCGATGTCATAGAGCCGGCGAAGGATGACACCCGCCTGGACAGGAGAGACGTCGAGCATCGGAGCGATCAGGGTGGGACTGATGGGCTTCGGCGCCATGGCGAGGAGAGAGACGACCTGCTGCGCCTGCGGGGGCAGGTCGCGGAAACGCATCTGATAATGCGCGGTGAAGTCGCGTAGCACGCTGTGGAGTTGATCTGCGACCCAGTACTTCGGGCTCTCCGCGCAGCTTCGCGCGAGGGCGACCAGGGTGCGGACCGAACCTCCGGCAAGCTGAATCAGGGCGCGTTCACGGACATCCCAGGTCGGCTCCTCGACTGCAGATTCGGCGTAACCGCGAAGAATCTGCGCGGCCTCATCGGGTCCGACCGGGTTGACCGGCCAGGGTTCAAAGAACCCCATGAACGCCTCATCTGGATCAGTCAGGGGGCTGTCGAGGAGCACACCGGTCGCGATCAGCAGACAGTCCTCTTCCAATAACAAGGCGCGCAGCCGCTTCCGTTCGCTGTCCGACATGCTGTAGAGCTGACGATCGAATCCCTCAAAGAGGACAATCCGCCGTTGACGCAGCTGTGTGGGCGGCTTCCCCCAGGCGAGCGAGGAGGAGGGGCGCTGGCAACAGCGCGCGAAGACCTTCTGAGCGGTGCGAAGAATGGGGATATCTTCCGGAACCGCGATCCAGGGCAGCGGACTCTGGGCCTCCAGGCGGCCTCGAAGCAACGCGAGCAGGTGAGATTTCCCTGACCCTCGTGGACCAAAAAGATATATTGGAAGGGCATTTCGACCCTGAGCATACGTTTGAACAGCGGACTGAAGGGCGCCGAGTTCGGATTCACGGCCGACATGTCGCGCCTCCAGGACGTCCGCTGGCTCACGCCAGGGTGTATAGATGTCGACGGTCATCCCCGCCCCTGCAGCTTCCACCACCGCCGAAACAGCGGATTAAACCACAGATATTCATCACCATCTGGTTCAAAGTAGAACGCATCCACCAGAGAGCCGATGAGCTCAGCGGCCTCCTGGCGTTCCGTGCACCCAGCGGCGAGCGCTGCGCTGATGAGGACATTCCGCGATGTTTTCTCATGCTGGGATGCGGCCGTCAATACCGCACGGATGATCGGTTCTTGCGTCCCATATCGACGCCGAAGGTGGCTCTGCCCCTCGTTGGCGAAGGTATGCCGCATCCGCCCCGAGATGAGCTGTGTGGCTGCAAACTCAACCTCGTCAATGTCCACACGTTCTGTTCGGGTTCGTCCAGCGAGGACGCGCAACCAGTAAGGGCTCCCGTTGACGAGCCGATGGGCGTGTTGCGCCGCCTCTGGGAGGGCCTGACGGCCACCATCCAACAGATGTCGCTCGAACAGGGTCGCGCCATGTGCAGCGCTGAGGGGTCCCAGCTCGATCACGTCCAGATCGTTGATCTCTGCAGATGCCTGAAGCGAGATCGTCAGCCCGGCCAACCCCACCGAGCCGGTCAAAACCATCCGAAGCGTTGGGTGTTCCTGACGCAGATGACGCAGCACTGCCAGCGTTCGGCGTGCATCTTCCGGCTTGAGCGCATCGAGCCACCACGGAACCTCATCAAGCATCAACACGAGCGGTCCCCGCGCAGCCCCAACCGCGATCCAAACCATTCGCCCAAAACGTACGATCGGTGTCTCTTCTGCGGCGCCGGCGCGTTTGATCGAGGCGAGCCCCCCGACCGAGACCGCTTCAATTCGCCCCACCTCTTCGGCCATGGCTGCCGGTCCGAGTCCCGCTGTACCGAGCGCCATCTCGATACGCGAGAGCCCGTCATGGCTGGCCCCCTGTAGGTCGACCAGAACACACCGCCACCCCTCAGGCGGGGCGTCCCGCATCGCGCGCATCAGTGAGGTTTTCCCGATTCGTCGGGCGCCCTGAAGCAACACGCTTCGAGCCCGCAGCGAACCCCAGAGATGTTGGATATCGTCGTCACGCCCTAGCAGCTCATCTTTAACAAGCCTGTTGTTTAACATCTCTGTTAAATATCAGAGCCCACCCCACAGGTCCAGCCGAGGCCGGATTCAACGGGGGAGAGAAATAAGAGGTCGTCAAATCCTGTGCCGAGGCTACAGAGGACCTGATCTCCACCCACGTTCGAACTGATGCACGAGCCAGAGAACGACAGCGAGGCCAGTGAGCCCCAGCGGTCTTACCTTCAACGACTGATGATCCCCGATGGCCGCGTGTTGTCCGGGCTCCCGGGCGGCTCTGCGGCGTATGCGCTCAGTCGGCTGCTTCAGCCTGAAGATCCGCTCGACGAGCCTGAAATCGCAGCGCCGCTGATGGTGGCGGTGTCGAGCAACGACGAAGCGGAGCGGTTCGCTGCAGAGCTGGGGTTTCACCTGAAGCAGGTTGGCGCCACAATCACCGTCGTGGTCTTCCCTGCCGATGATGTTCGGACCTTCGACGGCGTCTCGCCGCACCCGGACATCCCCCGCGCCCGGATCCAGGCGCTGGTGCGCCTGCTCAATGAAGCCCCGGTGGTCGTCGTGTCTTCGGCCAGGGCGTTGATGCATCGGGTGCTGTCCGAAGAGACGCTGATGCGTCATTGCCTCACTCTCCACCCAGGGGATCTGCTTGAACGGGACGATCTGTTGGTGTCGCTCACCCGGGCGGGGTATCTGACGGCTGCGACGGTCGAAGAGCCTGGCACCGTCAGCGTTCGCGGGGACACGGTCAACGTCTGGCCGACCGGCGCAGCCGGGCCGGCCCGGCTGACGTTCTTCGACGACGAGCTGGAGGAGATCCGTTCATTCGACCCCGAGCATCGGCGCAAGTCGCAGCCGCTGACCGCGCTGGAGATCCTGCCTGCGCGCGAGGCGATCATCGACGATGCGGCGCTGGCTCGGGCATCAGAGCAGACCGGCTTCGCTGTGGATCAGATGGGCGGCGGACATGGAACGCGCCGCCGGGTGCTGACAGAGCTGAAGGCGGGGCTGTGGTTCCCGGGCGCTGAAGACTACCTCCCCGCGCTCCACGCGCTGGTCGATCCCCTCACCTACACCCGGCGGCTGGTCGTGATCGACCGGGACAGCGTGGCGATGGAGCTTCGCCGGTTCGGCGAGATGACGCGGGCGCGTTGGGAAGGGGTGGCGCTCGAAGAGCGGCCGGTGGTCCTCCCCGCGCTGCGGTACACCGAATCCTCTGATGTGATCGACGCCCTGGGCGAGGCGGTGTGTCTGGAAGAGTTCGCGCCGGAGTCTCCGGACTATGGCGCACACGACAACCGCACGCTGCGCGTGGGCAAGGGCGACCTGGGGCCGGTGGTCGACCGGATCCGGGGCTGGCTGGAGGCGCGCTGGCAGGTGGCGCTGGTGTGTGAGAGCCGCACCCGTGCCGATCGGATCACCGCCCTGTTGACCCCGAACGGCCTGGCGCCCGTGGCGCCACCGCCGAGCACATCGCTGCCGCAGGGACAGCTGAATTTGCTGCTGGGCGAGCTGCCGCGGGGCTTCCACGCGCCCCGAAGCCAGATCGCCTATGTGACCGCCGACGAGCTGTTCGGCCAGAAGAGCCGGGCTCGACGGGCCCCGAAGCGTCTCCGTGACGCGGCGCTGTCGTCGTTCACCGACCTGAAGTCCGGCGATCTGGTCGTCCACGTCCGTCATGGGATCGGACGGTTCATCGGCCTGAAGCGCCTGCAGCTCCAGCGGTCGCTGGACAGCCAGGACTACGCCGAGATCGAGTATCGCAAGGGGGATCGGATGTATCTGCCGGTCACCCGTCTCGATCAGCTGTACCGGTACCGGGCGATGGGCGACGCCTCGCCGCGGCTGGACAAGCTCGGGGGAGAGACCTGGGAGAAGCGAAAGAAGAAGGTCGCCGACAAAGTGCTGTCGATGGCCTCGGAGCTTCTGGAGATGTACGCGCTCCGGGCGGTGGCCGATGGCTACTCCTACGCGGGCGAGCCGCTGCTGTATCAGCAGTTTGTTGAGACCTTCCCCTACGTGGAGACGCCCGACCAGGACACGGCGATCCGGGACGTGCTGGCCGACCTGGCCGAGGACGAGCCGATGGACCGCCTCGTGGTGGGAGACGTCGGCTTCGGCAAGACCGAAGTGGCGATGCGGGCGGCGATGCGGGTCGTGCTGGAGGGCCATCAGGTCGCGGTCCTCTGTCCGACCACGGTCCTCGCCTTTCAACATTATGAGACCTTCCTGGAGCGGTTCGACGGCTTCCCCGTTGAGATTGAGCTGCTCAGCCGGTTCCGGACCGCTGCGGAGACCCGAACGGTCCTCCAGAAGACCGCCGAGGGCAAGGTCGACATCCTCATCGGGACCTCTGCGCTGCTCAGCCGCAAGCTGCGCTTCGATCACCTCGGCTTGATGGTCGTCGACGAGGAGCACCGCTTCGGCGTCCGCCAGAAGGAGAAGCTCAAGAAGCTGGGCCAGCGTTCTGCGGTGGCGGTCGACTACCTGGCGATGAGCGCCACGCCGATCCCGCGGACGTTGCATATGGCGCTGTCCGGGCTCCGGAAGATCAGCATGATCGCCACGCCGCCTGCCGGCCGAAGCGCGGTCCGCACCCACCTGATCCGGAAGAGCGATGAGCGCATCCAAGAGCACGTGATGCACGAGCTGAAGCGGGGTGGGCAGATCTTCTATGTCCATAACCGCGTCCAGAGCATCCAGCGGACGGCGACGCACCTCCAGGGCCTGCTCCCGGACGCCCGGATCGCGGTCGCCCATGGGCAGATGAACGAGCAGGCGTTGGAGCGCGTGCTGATCGGCTTCGTCAAGCGTGAGTTCAACCTGCTCGTCACCACCGCGATCATTGAAAATGGTATCGACCTGCCGAACGTCAACACGATGATCATCGATCGGGCTGACCGGTTCGGGCTGGCGCAGCTGTATCAGCTCCGGGGGCGGGTCGGCCGCGGCGCGCGCCGCGGGTACTGTGTGATGATGGTGCCTTCCGACGGCACGCTGAGCCGGGACGCGATGCGCCGGATGCGGGTGCTTCAGGAGAACACCGACCTCGGCGCCGGGTTCGCCATCGCCAGCGCGGACCTGGAGATGCGCGGCAGCGGCAACCTGCTCGGCAGGTCCCAGAGCGGCCACATCCAGGCCGTCGGCCTGGACACCTACGTCGAGCTGCTGGAAGAGGCCGCAGCGACCGCTCGGGGCGAGCTGTCCCGCAAGCGGCTGGACCCCGAGCTGGAGATCCCGGTCTCGACGCTGTTGCCAGAAGACTACATCCCGGACATCGACGCCCGGCTGACGGCATATCGCCGGATGGCCACCGCCCGCACCCGCCAGCAGGTCCGCGACCTGATCAACGCGTGGGAGGACACCTTCGGCGAGCCGCCGCGCGCGGTCCTGAACCTGGGCTGGATGGCAGAGGCCAAGCTGCGCTGTCGAGAGCTTGGGATCGACCGGGTCAACTGGATGCGCGTGCGGGTCAGCCTGCGCTTCCATCCATCCACCCCGGTCTCCCCCGCCCGCGTCGCGCAGGTCGTCGGCGCCTACCCCCGGCGGCTGTCGCTGAGCCAGGAAGCGGGCGCCACGACCCTGATCGCCCGGTTCACCCCCCAGGAAGGCGAGTGGCCGTTCCGCTTTTTACACTGGGTCTTTCGACAGATCGAACAAGACGCCGACGACACCTGATCGGATCACCGCCCCGGACCGTCCCGTCCCGTCCCGTCCCGTTCTCTGGCGTCGGCTGACGTTCTCCATTCCAGGCGGCGTCTTATTGGAGGACTCAGAACCCACCGGTGATCAGGCTGGCGATCTGGGCGAGGGCGCCGACGGGGACCAGGGGCGCCTCGTTGACGGCCAGGATCACACAGTCTTCGCCGGGATCGATGTGGAGCACATGGGTGACATCTTCATGGTTCTCCGCGACGTCGCCGGGCTGGTACGCCTCGCCCCGATCGTGGAAGCCACCGGCGAGGACCAGGTTAAACTCGGTCCCCTCATGGGTGTGCATCGGAACGGTAAAGCCACCGCGGACGCGGGTGAGCCGCACCGGCGCCCCTTCCCACACGATGGGCAGGGTGATCTTGCGAACCACCCCCGGGAGCACGGCGGTCCAGTCTGAGACCCCCGCACGTGCCACATAGCTCCGGAGGGGCTCAGGGAGGTTCAGGTCCGCGAACGCCTCTGGCAGGGCGGCGGGTTCTGGGTTGGATGTGGGTGGGATGGGCTCATCCAGGCGCGCGAGCATGGCGTCAAGGCCGATATCATCGTCCGGCGAGGGCGGCTGCGCGGACGCGAGCAGGGCCCCACCGATCTCATCGAGCCGAGCCAGCACGCGCCGACAGCGCGGGCACATGGAGACATGGGTTGCGACCAGCAGCGAGACGGCCTCAGACAAGCTGCCAGCGGCGTACGCCATCAAGAGGGCGTCATCAGGGTGCCTCATGGGACCTCCTCGGCGAGCGTTTCCCGCAAACGGCTCATCGCGAGGCGAACCCGGGATTTCACGGTCCCCAGTGGAATGTTGAGCGACGCTGCGATCTCTCGTTGAGAGCGTCCATCGAAGTACATCTGATGAAGGATCGTCGCCTGTTCTTCGGGGAGCTGTTGGAGGGCCAACCGCAGCCGCTCTGCCCGCCGCGTCTCTGCGGTGTGCTCATCCGGCGCATCCGGCGCGGAGGGGGTGAAGTGCGGATCGCCGACCTCAGGCTCGGGACGGCGTGCCCGGCGGAGCCGATCAATGCGACGGTTCCGCGCGATCGTAAAGATCCAGGTGCTGACGGCGGCGCGACGTGGATCGTACTCCGCCGCACCGCGCCAGACGATCAGCATCACATCCTGAACCAGCTCTTCAACAACAATCGCGTCCGCCCCACCGCGAAGCAGATACGCGCGCAGTCGTGGCGCGAAATACTGAAACAACGACGCGAACGCAGCCTTATCACGCGTCCTGGCGATCGCGGCGAGCCATTGCTTATGAATATCCATCGGTCGTGACGGTACCACGTGCAGCAAAGATGTCAGGGCGTGGATGCAAACCATCTCAGACTCCTGCCTTCTCCTTCGACGAAAGTCGCTGAATGGATCACCGGATCCGCGCTCTGGTTGTATATGAAGGAACAGGTGTCCGACGGAAGGGGCCTTATCGTCGTTTTGTTGCTCTCCACACCCGCTTCACCTGGACAAAGGCACGCCTTCATCCGGGAGGGGTTGATCGGATTCGGCTGGAGCGCCGCAGCATCATCTCGGGCAGCTTGAGGAACATCTGCGAGATCCGGCCACGATACAGCCAGGTGTCGGGGTAGATCTTCCCATCCACGTCCTGGCCCGGACCGTTGTAGATCAGTTCCGGGAAGTAGCGCATGTGCAGGTCTCGGATGCGCGGCTCCGAGGTGCCCCCCAGAGCGTACCGTTTCCCTGAGCGGAGCCCCTCCCACCCCATCGCTGCGTAGTACATCGCCCGCGCAGCGGTCGAGATATCGCGCTCGAGCCAGTTGTGGGTGCTCTCTACGAGGTCGTCCAGGTCGAGCTCGGTGAGCAGGGTGGCCCCTTGTGGAGGGATGGCGAGGTATCGATAGGGGGCCTCCCACCGGCTGACGAAGCCCCCAATCATCCGACCTCCCTGGTACAGCACCCGGACAGCCTGTCCAGACCGGTCCAGATCTTGAGCCGTCGTGGTGTGCCCCGAGATCTCGGTGTATCGCTGTGCATAGGCTGCCAGGATTGTCGGATCGGTGGTACGAACACAGGTCGGCAGATCGAGTGACATGGTCACCTCCTCGTCTAAAATCAGGGTGAACGTTGGGTTTAGCGTGCTCTCTGCAGCGCGTTGAACAAGACGCGCATCTCTTCATGGGTGCCCATGGTGATGCGCAAGCAGCTGGGCAGCGCATACCCGGCGCAGCTCGCAATCTGGACGCCAGCCGCTGCGGCGGCGTGCTGAAGCCGGCTCGCCTGGTCGAGATCCGCGCAGCGCACCATGAGGAAGTTGGCGGCGCCGGGCGTCACGTCGAGCCCGATGGCGCGCAGCGTCCGCGCCGCCCAAGTCCGCATCCGGGCGGCGTGGGTCGCGCTTCGGTGGACATGCGCATCGTCGCCGAGGGCTGCGATGGCGGTTTGCTCAGCGACTGCGCTGATCGGATAGAATGGCGAGATCGCACGAACCCGGGCCGCGATCTCCGGCGACGCGGCCATCCAACCGACCCGCAGCGCAGCCAGGGCATAAATCTTGGAGAAGGTGCCCACTGCGATGGTTCCCGGCATCCCGATCCCAGTGGTGTAGTCGCCCTGCACATACTCCGCGTAGGCGCCGTCGAGGACCAGCACCACATCTCGTGGAAGTCCTTCACGAAGCCGCTCGATCTCGGAACGAGGCAGCACGGTCCCGGTGGGGTTGTGGGGGTTGGAGAGCATCACCATCGACGTTCGTGGGCCGACGGCAGCAAGCAAGGCGTCCACCGATGGACAGGGGCTCGGCGCCGAGGCACGCACCGGACGCCCCCCCGCCGCACACACCGCGATCGGGAGGGCAATGAATGGATGCGCGGGCATGACGACTTCATCGCCAAAAACGAGCCATGCTGCCGCGATCAGGCGAAGCAGCGCGTCTGAGCCTGCGCCGACGATCACTCCCGCTGGCGAGATGCCGTGCCGTTGTGCGAGGGCATCGACGAGTCGCTGACCATGCAGCGTCGGATAGCGGTGGATCGTCGTCGCGCAACGGGACGCTTCTTGCGCAGCGCGGGATGGCCCCAGCGCGTTTTCATTCAGATGCAGCGACGTGGGCTGGAAATTCGTTGAGGTTGATTCGACAGGGGTACACCCATAACTTCGTTGCATGTTCCTCTCCCAGCATGACATGCAGAGTGCTTATGGCGTACCAGCCTCAGAGAGAGGTAACCCTCGATAACAGAGTGATAACAGTCGATAACAGCGTTATTCGCAGCCAGCCGCGTGTCTGGTATGGTTCCAGCAACAGTCTCGGCGAAGTCCCTATGGCCAGACTGGAGACGACGTGCCGACACGACATCACACGGCGTCGGAGCGGTGAAGACGCCGACATGAAGCAAGCAGGGCCAACAACACCCATGCGAAGCCACCGGCACCCGGTGCGGTGTTGCACCCATCGGTCGATCCGTCAGAGGCGGGCGGATCGACCGATGGGTCTGCAGAGTCCGGGCCTGGAATATCCAGCTCCAGGGAGCAGTCTGCGGCGCAGCCGTCCCCATCCTGGGTGTTGTTGTCGTCGCATTCTTCGACACCGCTGTAGAGGTAGCCGTCGCCGCAGGAAGCGCGGACACAGCGGACACAGGCATCGGATTCGCTGTCGTTTCCGTCGTCACAGTCTTCCATGCCGGCCCAGACGAGGCCGTCGCCGCAGACGGCATCGACACAGCGAATGCATTCATCGGTTTCATCGTCGTTGCCGTCATCGCAGGCCTCATCGCCGGTAGGGAAGCCGTCACCGCAGAAGGGAAGGGGGACGCTGTTCATCGCACTCTCAATCCGTGCGGGGCCGGTCGCCCAGGGCGATGCGCCGGTGAAGTCGCCCCCACCGGTGATGTCAAAGAGGTCCCCTTGACTGAGCGCGCCTGCGACCAGCCGCCCGTCCCCATCCATCGCCATGGCGAAGTGGCTTCCCCCGGTCGTATAGACGATCGGTGTCCCGGTTGTGATGTCGTATACGTCACCGCCCGTGCTCACATAGATGGCGCCGTCGTCAGGGTTCTGGACGAGCGCCATGGCATATGTGCCAGGGATATCGACCACGAAGGGCACCACCGGGCCGCCTGCCCGTGGCACCTCATAGACGCCCTTGAGGCCTTGATCCGACACCAGCACGGTCCCCTCATCGAGCTCGATGAGGTTTCGCGGCGCCATCAGTCCTGTCGCGAGCGGGGGGACCATCGCCACATCGCCGCCCCCGGTAATGTCTGTGACGACCTGCTCATTGAATTCAACGACCAGCATGGTCCCATCGGTCAGGACGAGGAGGCCGGTCGGTCCGCTCAGCCCGGAGGCATAGACCGAGGTGCGCCCGGTCTCATCGGTCGCAGTGACGATGCCATCGGAGTAGTGGCTGATATACATGGTGGACAGATCGCGGCTCCAGGTGATCTGTCCTGCGGTGTAGTATTGGGTCGCTGCGACCAGCCCGTCGGAGTACGCGCCACCCGCAGTGACGTTGTAGACTTCGCCGGTGTTGCTTGCGGTCGCCAGGTAGATGTCACCGGGCGTATATGCCGCCGCAGGTCCCTGGAGAACGAGCATCAGGATCGAAGCGGTCAGCATGGTCCCCTCCTTCAGCGGCCGAACCGATCAGATGATATCGGCTATACCGGGAAAGGAACAGACCCTTCAGCGGCGGGGCTTCTCTTTCCAATATGGTTTGTATGCGATCTGATCCGGCGAGATGCCCCGTTCATAGAGCTGTTCCTGAAGTCGATTCGCGGTGTCCAGGTGACCGGACAAGTATATAACGCCCGGGCTGTTGGGCAGCGGTGTATTGGACAGCCACGTCTCTAGCGATGTGCCCCGGTGTTCGGGGACGCGTTGGGCGACCGAAAATGGAAGATTCAATCTGGATATCGCAGGCCCATCGTGAGCTTCCATCTCGATCGCGCCGAACACGGCAGCGTTCTGTGGCAGCGCTTCGACGAACCGGAGGAACAGCCCCACGGTCGTCTCATCACCGAGCATCAGATGCCACGGCGCCATCGAGACCAGCGGCATACTGCGCTTGGGCCCCAGCACCAACGCCGACACCCCGGGCCGCGCCCGATCCGCCCAGTCGCTTCCCGGCCCCTTCCCATGCCGAAAGAAGATCATCTCCATCCACTGTCCGCCCGGATCGATCCGCGACGGCGTATAGGAGCGAAGCGTGGTTTCACTGGTCTGAAGTTTGACTTTGACGCCCGGCACCCAGTCGACACAGGACCGATCCAGCGAGAAACGGATCTGGCGCAGCCGTGGGGAGAGATCGGTCACCGCGGTGACGACACCGGTGTGCCCCATCCGTTCCAGTACTTCTGGGGTGAGAAATTGGTGAATGGTGCTCATCGACGCCTCCTTATGATAATGATTATCATTATCACTTAGGACACGCCAATGAAAACACCACACCAGGCGTTGATTCTGCGACCATCGATCGATTCAGTCTTCGGCCTTCCGCTGAAGCGTGCTGATCGCATAGGCCACCTGGAGATCGATGCGTCCATCCGGCCGCGTGGTTGCGTAGCGGCGCAGGTGTTCCTTGATCGCCGCTTCGGCCTGTGCGCTGACGCCACGCGAATCGAGGTACTCCAACACCATCTGCCACGGCCCGGAGTGTGCGCGCAGCTGCCGGAAGGCCTCATCGATGGAGTCAAACCCGATCGCCATGGTGTGTCGTTGTTGCTGGATCAGCGTTGCCGGGGTGTTCTCGAAGAACCCCATCACATCGTCCCGATGAGACCAGCGGGTGACGTCGGGTCCTGTGGGCAGATCCTGTAGCAGCGCCTTGATCGCTGGGCTTCCGGAGCCGAAGGCGCCGTCCTCATGCCAGGCCACCGTCGCGATATGGCCGCCCGGGGTGCACACCGAGACCAGCTCAGCGGCGACTTGTTGGGGATCTCTGGCGAACATCACCCCGAACGCTGATGTCACCACATCGAACTGCCCAAGATGACGGAGATTCTGGAACGATCCCTGCTTCCAGGTCACCGGCACTCCGGCCTTCTCAGCCCGCCGCTGTGCCTCTTGTAGCATGGCGGGCGTGAGATCGAGGCCGACGACCCTCCCCCCGCGCCGAGCGGCCTCGATCGCCACAGCGCCTGTTCCACAGGCGACATCCAGCAGTCGAATTCCAGGGGTGATCGGCAGCGTGTCCAGGACCTGTCTGGAGGCGGCGGCGAACCAGTCCCCGACGATGGCGTAGTCCCCACGGGTCCACATCTCAATGGCCTGATCTTCCCGGCTCATTTCATCTCCTAAGTTTAAATACTGTTTTTGGTGTAATCCAGGAACCAGATGCTGTCAGACGGCGGAACCGGTTGGCAGTTGGTCTGGCGTCGTTAAATGCGGCATATGAGTGAACTGTATACAGAATTTGATCACCAGCATGCCCCCATCCACATCATCCGGTTCACCGGTGCGCAGCCGACGGATGACGGTTTCCAGGCGTACTTGAACGGGCTGTCCGCCCTGTACGAAGATCTGTCGCCGCTGGCGATCGTGTTCGACGCCGAGCAGGGGTTGAACATCGGTCTTCGATACCAGCGGATGCAAGCCGACTGGCTCAAACGAATGGATGGGGCGATGCGCGCATACTGCCGTGGCACCGCCTATGTCATCAAGAGCGCTCTGGTTCGGATGACATTGCGTGCGATCTTTGCGCTCCAACCGCAACCGGCGCCCTACAAGATCACCGCTGATCGGGACGAAGCGATGCAGTGGTGCCGCGATCAGCTCGCTGAGGACACGCCACCTGCAGTGGGTTCGTCTTCATAAGAAAAGCGGACCTGGAAAGGGTATTTTTTCTATCGAAAACCCTGAGGTCGGGTACGAGAAGGGATAAGCAAGCCATAGCCTCGATGGAATGGAGGGGAGATGGCAAAGCCGATCCTGGTGCTGGGCGCCTCGGGCTTCGTAGGGAGCCGGCTGACCCGATGCCTCCTCAACAGCGGACACACCGTCCACGCGGCGAGCCGGGCCCCGCACCAGCTCCGGGCGATGCTGTCTGGTGCCCGGCCGGTGTTCGCAGACGTCGATCAGCTCGATTCGCTCCGTGCGGCGATGCACGGTGTCGGGGCGGTCTACGATCTGGTGCATCTGATGGGCGGCCCGGACAGCGCAGCGTTCGCGCGGCGTGAGCTGCAGGCCGCCGAGAACCTCGTCACCGCCGCAGCGGACGCGGGTGTGGATCGGCTCATCTACCTGGGCGGGGTCGCGCCCCATGGGACGCCTTCGCCGCACCTTCGCAGCCGCCTGCAGACCGGCGAGATCCTGCGCAGCGGGCCGGTGCCCACGCTGGAGCTGCGGGCGGGCATGATCGTCGGGGCGCAGAGCGCGAGTTGGCGCATTGTCCGCGACCTGGCCGCCCGTCTACCGGTCATGATCCTCCCGCGGTGGCTGGAGAACCGCTCTCAGCCCGTCGCCATCGATGATGTCATCGCTGCGCTGAGTTTCGGTCTCGAAGCAGAGCTTCCCCACTCTCGTTGGAGCGACCTGCCCGGTCCGGACATCCTCAGCTCCCGTGAGATCCTGAACATCGTCGCCCGGCTCCGCGGCACCCGCCCCATGACGGTCGGGGTGCCGTTCATGACGCCGCAGATGAGCAGCTACTGGATCGCGATGGTCACCCGTGCGGATCCCCGCCTGGCGCGACTGCTGGTCGAAGGCCTTAAGACCGACCTGCTCGCGGAGGGGCCAGGTCTGTGGTCCGAGATGGACGACCATGCGCCCATGTCGTTCATCCAGGCGGCGACCCTCGCGCTGGAGGAAGAGTGCGATGACCTCGGGCGGCGCACCCAGCTCCTCGAAGGCATCGTCCGACGCGTCTCTCGCAGCGCATCCTGACGGCCATCACGCGTCCGCTTATCAGGTGTGGTGTACACATCATCTGAAAAATTGATGGAACCGCTTACTCTGCGACGGCGTTTCACCGAAGAACCTCCTCGTATAATCAAGGAGGGCATGATGAACCGACTCATTCCATTGTCTGTTGTTCTGGTTGCGTGTCAGGTCGAGGAAGATGGGCTCATAACCGATCTTGAAGACCGTATTGAGCAGCTTGAGGCTGAACTTGCTGCAGCGCAAACGGTGCAGGATGACCACACCGCGCGGATTGAAGCGCTGGAATCTGACACCGCGGATGCATCGACCGTCGCAGCGAACAGCGAACGACTGCGTGTGTTGGAGGAAGAGAGCCTCGACGCCGGCGATCTGGAAGGGTATGCGACGACGACGTGGGTTTCTGAAGGGTACGCAACCATCGCCGACGCCGACACGCTGCAGGCTGCCGTTGACGCACACACGACCCGAATTGACGCAGCCGAAGCGGATGTCATCACGCTCCAAGCCGTAGATGTTACGCTCAGCGAATCGATCGCCAGCACCCAGTCGGATCTGGACGTCGCAGAGACCACCATGGCGACAGCCAATACGAACATCATCGGGCTTCAGTCCAGCGTCTCTTCTCTCAGCGCCAGCGTCTCTTCAAATGGGACTGCAATTACGGCCAACACTTCGGGGATCACAAGCCTGCAGACCGAGCTGAGCACCGCACAGGCCTCCATCATAGACCACAGCGCGACCATCACTGATCTGCAGAGTGACCTCACCACAGCACAGTCTGACCTGGACATCGTGGAGACCGGCATTGCAAATAACAATGCGGCGATCGCCACCTTACAAGGCAGCCTTACCACGGCACAGTCCGACCTGGACGTTATGGAGACCACCATCGCCAGCAACGGTGGGGCGATCACGAGCCTGCAGACCGATCTCGCCGCTGTGGATGCCGATCTGAGGACAGCAGAAGGCGATATCGCGGATAATGTGATCGCGATGAACGACCTTCTCGATGATGTTTCAAATGTCGAGTCGCAGGTTACCGGTCTGGAGACCGAGGTCGATGCCATCGCACCTGGCATCGCGGGGCTGTCGGACTACCTCAGCGTGGACACGACTGCAGGGGACGTGATCTTCTCCGGGGCGAACGTCTACATCCAGAACGGCGAGGGAACCACCCGAGAGGTCAACGGATTCGGCAACCTGATCGTCGGGTACAACGAAGAGCTGTCGGGGACACCGGAAGTCGAGACGGGCTCACACAACATCGTGCTGGGAGACCTGAACAGCTACAGCAGCTATGGCGGGCTGGTCGGAGGGTACGACAACAGCATCTCCGAGCGGTACGCGACCGTCACGGGCGGCCAGGGCAACTCTGCTGAGGGGCCGGGCGCGTCCATCTGTGGTGGGATCGGCAACGTCGCGAGCGGCTCATCGTCGTCCGTGACGGGCGGCAGCGCCAACACAGCATCCGCGAACTTCGCGACCGTCAGTGGGGGACAGTTGAACACCGCCTCTGGCTTCGCTGCGATCGTGGCAGGCGGGTTTGGAAACGCCGCGTCTGAGTCGTTCACCACCATCATTGGGGGTCGGAACAACATCGCGGATGACAGCACATCCACGATCCTGGGGGGCGACGGGCAGAGCACCACCACGACCAACGACACGGTCTATCCATGAGCACCACCTGATCATCGCGGGCCGGGATTCGTACGCAGCGGATCTCGGCCCTTCTGGATCGAGACGACCAACATCCGACCTGCTCGGGCTGTCACGGTTCGTTATGTGCGCTCTGTGCGGACCATTTAACACCATGCTGGCGCCGATACAGGAGGCCACATGGAGCTTATCGCCTGACATTCGCATCATCACGCAGCTATCGGCCGGGATGTGGGGCGGCTTCGCAATCGACAGCACCCGACCAGCGCGTGCCCCTGGAAGTCCACAGCGCCCAGAGCGTTGGGCTCCACCTCACACTTGTTTGAGACCATCACCGTCACGCTGGTGGGGCTGCAGGCCAACCGCCTCGAAGATGGCAGATCGTCGTTCATCATCTACAGCACGCGTGGTCGTGTTGCGCCATCTCGACGTCGTCAATTCGCTTTGCTGCGCTTAGGGGACTTGGTTGGCCTAAACAGCCCCATCATCGCCGATAAAATCACTGTCGAAGCTACGGAGGGGATCGTGGCGGGCGACCAGAACGTGATCGTGGGGGCGTAAGGAGATGTCCGGCTCTGTCTGAATTCCTTCATCAGGCTTGTATAATCCTTACTATAACGCTCTTGTGACGCTGGTTGATTACAGTTTTGGGCACCTGTTGAGATCATTGTTCTCAAAATAGCAATGTTTCAATACTGACACAAACCACCATTACCGGTTTCAATGACACATCCTGTCACTGTTCCACAGATTACCCATATGGTACGAAACGGATATGGGTCTGGAGAGTTTATGATCGAGAAGTCCTCAACCCGTTCTGTCTTGCTGCTCAGTCTGTGTGTTTTGCTGGGCTGCCGTCGCCATGACACCGTGAACGCCGAAGTGGTTGCCCTTAACGCATCGGGCCTCACCCTGGACGTGCAGACCGGGTCAGGTGCGGAGATCATGATTGGCTTCTCTGATGTGGGACAGGCAGACAGCGATGGCACCGCGCGCGTTGCGGTTCCACTGAGTCGGATCGATGATGACGCCACGCTCCTGGACGTTTCGACGTCACGCAACTACCGGATCGTGCGCTACTCCGGCTCTGCTCAGGTCGAGCTGCCGTTCCCACCGTCCGAAGCGAAGCATATCCCCGAAGACGAGGCGCGACCCTATCTCAGCCTCATCGATGGCCCAATTCCGGAAGACTACAACCGTTCGTTGCCGATTGATGAGACGCTTGTGTACTGGAACGATGGCGTAGCACCGCTGACGTTCCGTGCGAATCCTGGAGCGACGGTCACCCTCAGCGGCAAGGCCCATCCTGTCCCCGAAGACGGTCGCCTGGTCTTGCCGCTCTCGATGGCAGACTATCTGGACCTTTGGACGGCTCATGAAATCATGGCTTTCCGAGAGGGCACCGAGGCGCAATTGGAAGAGACGCGCACGCTCTCATTGCGACTCGAAACGAAAGAGGGCGGCCACCTGGAGTCGGGCCTCAAGATGCCTCTGAACAGAAACAGCATGAAGGCGCTTGATGGGTGGTTGTCCCGGGTGACGGATGGCACCCCGCTCGTCGGAGCCCAGCCTGCGGATGTATGGAACAACACTCCCATGTCGTTCTTCCTCAATAAATATACGCTGTATCACTATGGCCGAGATGGGGCGCCACGCACCCTGGATTATGTGGCCCTGACCCGGCCAGACTCCACGAAAGCGCTTGAGAATTGCGAATACGCAGGTGGGAAGTCTCTCGCACACCACGCCATCGACGTGACCGTGACGATTTATGAAGCGCGGACGGGCGCCGTGGTTGAACAGGAGACGTTCTCTCCCCGGTCTGCGGTCTGCCCGGCCATCGTGTTTTCTGACGATGAAGAGTCCGTCGAGTCCACCCCCGATCCGGATCGGCTGAACGCCTGGGTGAGATCTCATCTTCCGTCACGTGTTCGTCAGCCGCTGGCGCGGCAATAACCCGCTCCTTATAACCGGTGCCCAAAAATAGCGAAGGGGACGCCTTCCTGGTACCGTGTCCACGCGCCACACAGCTCCTGCGCCTGAACAAACCGCAAAATGAACGTGCGCTGCTCAGGACACAACTCCGCGAAGAACAGCTGATTCTTTCTTCTCAAGGGTGAAGCGGTGCTCGACGATGGGCCCAAGCAGCGGAACTTTCGGGCATCCGGGGCGTGAACAGGCTCGTAGGGATGGAGAGTCAGGCGCATCGATCCTCACGAAGACGTGCGGTCCTTACAGGGCGGCATAAAGCGGTAACAGTTTGCGCACGGCGTGGTGTCAAGAGGAGCGGAGGTATAAGATCTATGCTCATTTTGACCACGCTGCTCAACGCGGCGTTAGCCGCGCCGCTGGGCGCAGACGAACTCGCGATCGCCTATCACGGAGACTTCATCACTCACCCGGGCGTCGATGGACGTTTGAGCTGGACCCTGAATGATCATCCGAGCCGCCCGTTCAGCTTGGAGACCGAGATCGGTGGATATTGGCATCCGCGCAACCTGGTGGCGGCGTACGTCCAAGCCGGCCCCTCGGTTCGCTGGGAGACGAAACGCGGCAGCACCTATGGTCTGTTTGCTCATGTCGGCGCACAGCACGGCTTCTATGCAGCGCCCACCTACACGACTGAGGGCGGCGCGGTGCAGCGCGCACGATTGGCTGGCGACAGCTGGTGGACGCTCCGCGCAGGCCCGGAGTTCGGCCACACTTTAAAAGGTGAATCACTAAACGCCTGGTTTATTCGAACACAAATCGGACTTCGACTACCAACGGTCCACACGGTCGGGCTCGACTTCGCGGTCTCTGCTGGCGTTCGCATCTGATCCCTCCTCACCAGAATCAAGAATAAAGGGCAGCAAAATGACTTACAGACCATCGATGATGTTGGGGGTCGCGCTGGGGTTGCTGAGCGGTTGCGCTGAACAGGGAGCGGTGAATGACCACTTCTTTGTTCGCTCTGGCGACGCAGTGCTCCCCGTTCAGGTTCGCGGGAACGCGGGCAGCGGAACCGTGGTTCTCTACGAGTCCGGAGGCCCATCTGGGCCCGCGATCGCCGAGAGACTGATCGAGACCCTCGCCTTCGCGGAACCGCTGGAAGAAGAGGTCGCCCTGGCCTTCTATGACCGTCGTGGCGTCGGGAATGCCCATGGGGACTACACGGAAGAGGATCTGTCCATCAAGGATTATCTCGGAGACCTCCACGCGATTCAGCAGGTTCTGCGAGAGCGCTACGCTCCCGATCGGGTAGTGTTGATGGGACACTCCTGGGGAGGCCAGGTCACCGCGCGGTACTTGATGAAGCACCCCAACGCCGTGGATGCCTGGGTACCCATCGCTGGCGTGATGATGGTCGGCGATGATCTCTACATCCCCTATCGCCGAGACTTCACCTGCCGCGTCGCTGACGAGCAGGAGCAGCTTCACCCCGGGCAAGCCATCTGGTCTGAGATGCTTGACTGGTGCGAGGCGAATCCAATCGTCGAACCCGACTCCAAGGAGAAGGACGAGCTGTGGGAGTACCTCTCTGTCATCTATGACCGCCTCGGTGGAGAGCCCGAGAGCCCGACCGGCCCGCTGCTGAGCGCCGTGTTCGGCTCGATGTACAACCTCATCGATACCTTCCGAGATGCTGGCGTCTCTGAGCAGCTGTTCAATGAACTTCGAGACGATGACCTCCTCCCGGAGCTGGGACAGATCACGCTGCCGACCCTGGTGGTCAGCGGCGAATATGATGACACCATCCCCGTCGAGCTTGGAGATGAAGTCTTCGAACGAATCGACACGCCCCCCGATCAGAAGCGTCACCTGGTTATCGAGGGCGGGGGACACTATCCGTTCGATGCCGCACCAAAGGCCTTCAATGAAGCTGTGTTGGAGCTGATCGACCGCCTGTAGCTGAGCCGCTCAACAGCGCTTCAACATAGACGATGGAGACCGCGTAACCATCACCACAACGATCAAGGTCAATACATTCATCGTCGAAGCCGAGCTTGTGGCCCTGGCTCGCGGAGCCTGTGGATGAGCCGCGGTTGGTGGATGGGATTCCATCATCGGAGCGCATCGGATGAAGCCGGGGCTTCATCGCGCTGGGAGGTCATGGACGCGAGTCACGCTCCGGGCGGGCTTGCGTGCCGATCCCTGATCCGGAAGAGCGCAGATGTGTCGACGACGCATCTTCCCGCTCGGCCTGGGTGAGCGCACGACTGAACCAGGTCACGAAGCCCGACGAGATCTCGTCATAGCTCCGGCGGAGCGCCCAGAACGTCTGCTGGGGCAGCGCGTCCGCGAACACCTCGCGGTGCGACAGCAGGTGCTGCTTGTAGTCGTCCTCGGAGAGATGAACGTCTCCGAGGAAGTGGTAGTCGAGACGGTGGTGCGAAGAGACGGTGTGCCAACATGCGAGCCACGCGGTCGACATGACCTCGTAGACCAGCAGGAGGTGGTAGTGGTACTCCGGCGGCGTCGCGGCGTAGCCCCTCCACAAGGCGTTGTGCAACGAGATGAAGGGCTCGATGTCGAGCGCTTTCTCCCACGCGCGGTGTTCAGCGTAGTCCCGGATGTACAGCTCGTAGTGGTCGAGGTCGGAGCGCGCATGCGCGAAGACCTCGGCGTGAACCAGCCCTTCGCAGGCGTCGTGACGCAGGACCAGCATGCGACACATATCGTTGAACGAGTACACGAACGGAAAAGAGTTGGCGATGTAGCGACGCATCATCGCATCGGTCGCTTCGCGCGTCCGCTCGGTAAACCGTCCCAGGGTCGCTGCCAGGTTGGGACGATAGTCCTGCCAGATAAAGTCCGTCAGGTGCTCGAGCTGATGGGTTTGCATGATGTGGGCCCTTGCGTTGGGGGAGAGACGAGCATCCGATGCGCGCTCGACATTATGGATGATCTGCGTGGATGCCGCGGCAGATCTCAACCAGATCGCCACCACGGAGCTTCGCCGTAACCAGATCGGCAGCCCGCCACCGCTTTGACTGGCAACGGACCGTGCCCACACCTCGCAGCCTGGTGGTCTCTCATCGAACCGGACCCCAGGATATCGACCGTAGTCAATCTCGCTCAGGAACGTCCAGCGGTCCAACGGTGTCGTCGGCACTGATTACCGGGAGCCGGTGGTGCCACGGCTCGATGATGTCAAACACAGGACTGGCCGCCCTGGACGGCCCAGAAAAGGCAAAACCGGGGCACGCGACGAGGCGAGCGTCCCATCAACAAGGTGGTGCTGCGTTTCCAGGCCGAGCGGGCGTGGCCTGCGCTCGAAGACCTCAACGTCCACGGCGCGCCGATCGCGGAGATGCCGGGAGAAGGCGGGCTCATCAGGCTGCGTCATCTCTTCTTCTCCAGGACCCGGCGCGCCATCGCTGAGGGCTGGGCGCGAGGATATCCCCGGGTCCAGCACCCCGTCCCACACCCTCTCCGAGTGGGAGTCGATGGTCGAGCAGTCGCGGATGCACACACCACAGCCTCCCCCGAGCTTCAGCGCCGAAGATGTTGTGGTGGATCCCATGCCCACAACGCTTGCCCAGCAGCATACGCTCGCTGAGCTGCATGCGCAGCTCGCGGAGGCGCGGCCGATGTTCGGACGGCATCCACCGCTCATCGCGGCGCCCGATCCCCTACTCGTATCCGTAGATGTAGTAGTTGTTGTGGTAGCCGTAGAACGAGCTCGGCGCGCTGATGCTGTCCGGGAAATCGCCTGTGGCGGTCATGGACTGGTAGTACACGTTATGCCGCCCGCTTCGATCCTCGCCCATGTAGGCCGTGGCGTCGAAGACCGCCATGAGCCAGTAGGTGCCCGCCTTGATGGCGGTTCGTCGGACAGGGAACTGGTTCGTGCCTACCACGATGCGTTGGAGCGCGCTTCCGATCACCAGCTCGTCAGGCTGACCGAGGTTGTCGGTGTACAGCGCGATCTTGCCGTTGCTCGCCGTCCGCTTGGCGATGATCCCGAGCTCGACGACCGTCATGTCCCTCGTGACCAGGATCGGATGGCCCAGCAGGTAGTTTCGGGCATAGATCGAGGTGTAGGGAAACTCCAGCCAGTAGCCCACCTCGTAGAAGCTTGTGGCCACGTCGAAGTAGTCGGACACCGCGGCGCTGGCGTCGGTCCCATCGCTGGCGGTCACCCAGCAGGTGAAGGTATCGGCCAGATCCTGATCGTCCGCGGGGACCGTGTCGTCGGTCTCCTCGACGGTGTCTGGGCCCGACGCCTCGGCGAATTCGCTGGGGTATGCCGCGCCGTCGGCCTCCCAGGTCACGGTGTACGTGACGGGATCGCCATCGTCGTCGACCACGTCCTCGGTGATCAGGCAGCTCGCCGCCTCGTCACCGCGGGTGTAGCCGGGATCCATCTCGACGATGGGCGCGCCAGGCGGCGAGTTGACGGCGGTAATGGCGGTCGAAGCCGCGGCCTCGCCCGAGAGCACATCATCGCGCGGCACCACGCTGACCGAGATGCTGTCGTCCTTGTCGAAGTGACTTGCCCCGTCGAGGGTCGGGCCGGTCGCGTCGGGGACCACGCTGCCGTTGACCGACCACTCGTAGTCAAAGGCGATCCCGTCTCCATCGAGATCGGAGGCCTCGGCGGTCGCTGTCACCAGGTCATTGGTCCGGGGATCGGACGGAGAGAGCGCGACGCTGTCGACGATGGGCGCGCTGTTGAGCACTCCGACACTGACGACGCCGGGCGCGCCGTCCAGTCGCCCGTCATTGGCCCGGACCTCGACACGCCAGCTCTGGTCGCGCACGGTGCGCTCCGCGGGAACGCTGTCTTCGACGAGGTCGGGTACGAGCACATCGTCGAGGTACCACGCATAGGAGACCGTCAAGGGGTCGCTCTCAAGGTCCTGGCTCGCCTCCGTGATCTCTACAACCAGGGGCTCATCGGTGGCCGGCGTGGGGGTGAGCATGCGGATCGTGGGGGCGCTCGGCGGGCCGTTGACCAGAACCTCGACGGAGTCCTCGGCGTAGAAGCCCAGGGAGTCGGTAGCGCGCAGGGTGACGGTGTGCGGCCCCCGCGGGAGGTTGTCGACGTCATGGGTGACGAGCCCATCCAGGTTGGCGGGTCGGACGTCGAAGATTCCGATCACATCGGAAGACCAGCGGATCTCGAGATCGGCCGCCGCGTCGACCTGGTGCGCGACGAGACCCGAGAACGAGATGATCTGTTCGAGGTCTTCCACGAAGCCCACAGCAGGTGCCGTGATCGCGACCGTGGGCGGATTCCCCCACGTGAAGAGGATGCGGTCCTCGCAGACGGCGCCGAGCTCGTCCGTGGCGGTCAGCGTGAGCTGGTGGGTGCCATCGGACAGCGCCAGGGTGGTGCTGCCGAGTCCACGGCCATCCACGCTCAGCGCGCCCAGATCCCCGTCGAGATCCGAGCCCAGCGTGAGGTTCAGGGCCTCGGCGCCGATGTCGGGGTCTCCGACCAGGACGCCCAGATCCACCTCGCTGCCGGTGAGGACGGCGCCGCCGTCGGTCAACCCGGTGATGAGGCAGGTTGGCGCCGTATTCGTGGCAGCGACGTCCAGGGCCACGGTCGCCCACGATACGTCACCCCGCGGATCCTCCACCTCGACGGTCAGCACATGAAGCCCCTCTCCCAGCGAGAGGTCCCCTGCGACCACGCCCGATTCATCGATGCGGTCGGGGCCGTCGACCACGCCCTCGAGGTCACTCCTCCACCGCACCATCAGCTCTTCGAGGTCATGGTTCGCGTCAGACACGGTAGCAAACACCGCGATCGTCCGATCCGCGTAGAAGGCGCCGCCCGAGGTGGGCGAGTCGATGCGGACGCCCGGGACCGCGTTCGAGCAGCCGGCCAGCGCCAGGATGGTGGCAGGAGCGATGAGATGGCGAGACATGGTGAACTCCATTCTGAGAGGACGGCGCCGGGCAGAGACTCGATCATCCTCAAAGTAGCCGG
>JBCBLB010000489.1:0-7554 GCA_038520555.1 Myxococcota bacterium
CGAGTAGGTAAACCGGCTCGTTGAAATAGACCATCTGTTCCCCGCCCTTTTCGTTCACGCCATCAACCATATGCTGCAATTCAGCAACCCAACTTACGCCTGAAAGGATGATGAGTCCGGGGTGATCTTGCATGTAAGAAATTATTGGCGTCCCAACAGAGAGAACAGACTCTTCAAAATCAAGGAATAACCAAACCTACAGGGCACCGCAGCGAGGGTACGCAGTGGACGGTTTGCACACTGGGGGTGTCCGCCATCGTGCTGGCCCATCTCGGTTCCAATCCCGCGCGTTTCAATCGGTCCGTGAGACCTTCAGCAGCGCCTCAAGCCACTCCGCGGCGGGGCGATTCGGGGAAGCATCCAAGAGGGCGGGTCCTTCCTCGCACCGGGCGAGGATTCGGGCGATGGTGTCTTCCCACGACCAGCCGGGGCTGCCTTCGGGCACGGCGCGTCGCTCCGGCCAGCTGCCGCCACGGGTCGTGAACAGCTTGACTTCGGTATCGAGGCGGAATTGAAACTCTTCAAGGCGTGCTTTTGAGAGATCGGGCTCTGCGCTCCGGATCCGTTCCCAGATCCGATCCGGACGCGACTTCAGGATCGCCAGCCATCCTCGGTCCCGGAGCACAGAGACGCCGAGGTGCCCGTGCATCCGCATCAGGGCTTGTCTCAACGCGTCACCGGGGACGTCGGCGAACAAGGGCGCGGCGACCTCGGCGAGCTGCTCGAACATCCGCCAGCCGCGCGCGCCGTCATGAACCACCTCAACCCGTTCGGCGATATGCGCGATCTGTTCTCGCCGTTCGCTGAGGTGTTGTGCGGAGAGCATCTGTGGTCCGAGCTCATGGGCGTCGACCAGAATCCCGATGAGTTCATAGATCGAGCGAGAGGGTCGGCTCCGATGGCGGGCAAAGGCGCACCCGAGGGCGCCGGTTCGCACTTCGATCCGGGCGACCTGATCGACTCGCAGTCGTTTATCCGCCGCCTTGACGTGCCGCTTGAGGATCTCGCCGACGGCCTGGACGGGCATCTGCACCGGCAGCGGCCCGGGCATCAGCTTGTAGGCGATGGTCTCAGTGAGCCACGCCTTGCCGAGGCCGGTGAACGCAGCCCGCAGCGGGAGCCAGGCGTGGGCCTGGAGCGGCCCATCGTCGACGTCGAGCAGGTCGAGATCGCCCCGAGCGCCCCTGGACGCCATCCGAGCGGCGAGCAGCCCATGACGGACCATCTGCGCATCGAGCATGGCGGCGACCTGGCCGGCCGAGGCCCGTGTCCGCGGCGCGGGGGCGGGGACATGGCTGATGGCGAGTGCGACGGCGTGCGCCAGCACCGCTGCGGACAACCCCATCAACCGACCCGACGCGATCGCTGCGGCGACCGAGACCGTCAGCGGGGAGCGATCGGGAAGGTTCGGACCGAGCATCGTCGCCGCCCCCACCCGACCGGCGACCTCATTCGCGGCGACGATGGCCGTGTCGATCTCGCGGAGCGCATGGTTCGGGCGGGCCGAAGCCCACGCGGCCGGGACCGCGCCGACCCCCACCCGCCCGCCGAGCAGCTCATCATCCATCTCCACGGCCCCACACAGCGCAGCGGTGCGGGCGGCGGGATCTTCGATCTGAGCGAAGGCTTCGTCGTTGACAGCAGCGACGGTCCCGGCGAGGTGGAGCTGCTGGAGCCGTGCGCGGATCCGCACCGATGGGGGCACCCCGGCCGGTGCCATCTCCGCTGCCCATCGGGCGAGGCGTTCGATCGTGGTCATCGCTTCGAACCGTACATTTGGGGCCTCATTTTGGGGCTAGTAGACGATACGCCACTGTCCGCCAGCGGACCAGAGCCGTCCGCCGACGGGAACACCGCCGCCGTCGATCGGCGCGCCCGGTGTGAATTCATCCGAGTAGGAGACGTTGACCTGCCCGTCCGCCAGCGGATGATGCTGAAAATAGACGTCCCAGGACACAGGCCCGTTGAATAACCCCAACAGGCCGTCGTGCCCGACGCCGAGTCCCCCGGTGAAGACCGTTCGATCGGTGTCCAGCAACGAAACATCGGGCCCAACGCGGCGAAGCGGTGTGGGCTCGAATGACCAGCCGCCCCGAACGAGGGTTCGCACCGCACCGATGGGGGGCAGAGAGACTTCTGCGCCGAAGCGCCCGCTCCAGGTCGCTGCCAGCTCGAGCAAGAAGTCGTTGCCATCCGCGATCGGGACCGCAGAGTCGGCGAACAGCTGCCCGCTCACCTCGCCCGACGACACCGCCGCGACGTTCACCGGCAGCCGGTCCCATCGGGTGTAGCGGACATCTCCATACACCCGCAGCCGCTCCGGCGACACCCAGGCGATCCCCCCCGACCACTGCTCCGGCACATAGTGATCGAGCAGGGCCAGCGAAAACGGGGCGAGCAAGGCGATGGTGGTGGCCTCCAGATCCCCCACCTCCTCGATCTCAGCGTTGATCTGAAGATCAACGCTGACGTCGACGGGCAGCCCCGCCTCTCCGCGCCAGGTTGCCCCGAACTGCAGGCCGTCGAGGGGCTTGACGGTCTCTCCGACATCCCACTGAACGGCGATGATCGGCGCCAGGTTGGGCTCCAGCTCGAGGCTCATCTCATGAACGTCGAGGGTCACCGCCGAGATGAGTTCGGCCACGTCGTCGTCTGCCGCCTCTGCGCTGCGGACCTGTCCGGTCAGGGTGGCGGAGACGTCGTAGCGGGCGCGGGTGAGCACCTGTGCAGAGCCACCGACGCGCAGGCCCGGCAGCAGCAACCACCCGAACCCCACGGACGCTTCATACCGTCGCAGCCGATTTTCATAGAGGAACCAGGTCGGCAGGGACGGCTCGAACGTCGAGATGTCGAGGATGCGGTCAATGGGAAACGACGCGGCGATGCCAAGGCCGATGCGGCCCCCGATGGGCTTCGCGAGGCCGATCTGGATCCCATCGGCCCGCCCATAGTCTGCGCTCACCGACAGCGGCGCATCGTCTTCATCGACGCGACCGTCGCGGTTGGTGTCCCAGCGGACCGATCCGGGCGGGGTGAGCTGGTGGCGCATCCAGGTGTAGCCGACGAGGGCCTGAGCGCCGCGGAGCCGCTGTAGCCCGGCGGGGTTTCGAAAGGTGTCGGAGACCCCATCATGGAGGGCAACGCCCCCGAGGCCCCGTCCCATCGCCGCGGCGCCGAAGCCGTGTACATCGATCGGTCCGGCGAAGGCATCCGCCGCCAGGGCGAGGAGGGCGAGGCTCATCAAGCAGGCTCAGGCGTAGCCGATCTCAGGCACCGGCGTCAGGGCGAGCTGCTGCATGACCTCGATGAGTTCGCTGGACGGGCGACCCGGCATCGCTTCGGCGAGGCAGGCGAAGCGACCAGACAGATACGCCGTGGCCATCCCCGTGCCCTTAAACGGCGCCTGCCGTCGGCCCTCCACCTCAAGCCGTCCATGGGTGAGGAACTTACCGGTCAGGTTGCCCCACTCCGAACGGGGGAAGCGGTGGGGGGCGAAGTAGTAGTACTTCTCCAGGGGGCAGTCGGGGTGGCTGGCAACACCGACGGTCTCGGGCAGGTCGGCAGGGTAGGCGCGATCGCCCTTGGGGTGTGCGGCGGCGAGGACCACCGCGCCGCTCTCCACAGCGAGCGCACAGCAATCCCGCAGCAACAGGGCCTTGCCCATGTTCGGGGTGCCAAGCGACAGGTTGATCACCTGCGCCCCATGACGGTAGGCGGTCTCAATCCCAGCGGCCATCAGGTCGGCGCTGGTCCGCAACTTGGCGTCCATGATCTTGATGGCAACGATCTTTGCGTCGGGCGCGATCTTCAGGATAGCAGAGGCGATGTCGGTTCCATGGCCGTTCTCATCGCGAAACTCACCACCGAGGATGGCGTGGCCGGTCGCCCCAAGCTGGATATGCCATCCTTCTGTCTCAACGTTCTGGACACGGGGGTCTTCTTGCCGAAGGCCGCTGTCAATCACAGCGACCGTCACGCCCTTGCCCGTATACTCTTTGCCTCGATACCGCATTTGCTCACATCCCAGGGGGCGCCATTGCGCCACGTTCGACTCCAACATGTAAACGGTCTCGCGCCGTTTTTCAATCTCTAGCCGCCTGAGGATACACCGTCCTCAACGCGGACAGCGCCGACGGCCGCCGTCCCGATCCAGTCGCATCCGGCGTCTGGGCGCTCATTCCTTCTCAACCCGCTAACGCCCTTGTCCTCAGCAAAACCGCCAACCCCTGACCCCGGGGGGCCGATCCCGCCAGGCGCACGGAGCGCAACGCTCCCGCTGGCCCTCGGCCTCGCCCACCGCCTCGCCCAGCGCCGCGAGCACGTCGAGTTGCAAGGGACGGTCATCCACCGCAGCCGCGATCTCACCCTCGCGGCCACCGCCGCCGCCGCCGCCATCGCCGCGCTGCTCGGCCTTATCGCCCCTCCCCTCGGGCTCCTCGGCGTCGCTCTGGTCTTGATGTCCGGCTATCGGGACCTCGAAGGGGGCAGCGGCTGGGTCAGACGGATGCTCGTCCTCAAAGACCTCGGTCACAACGTCATCGTCTGGCGTTCATTGAGAACGTTGCCCGCCGCTGCGCCGCAGACCTATAAGCGACGGCCGCCACGGCCGCCCCACCGAAGCCTCGACAGCGGCCCCATCCTCATCCTCCTCGCGCCCTCAGACGGCGATCCCGATCGACCGGATCTGCTCCGGGCCGTCCTGAAGACCATCGGCCTCATCGCCTTCATCCTCGCAGGGCTGGGCATCGTCTGGGGCGCCACCCTCGCGCTGTGGGCGACCGGGCTGTTCATCTTCATCGGCACCGTCGCCTGGAGCCGGCACCTCACCCGCCCCCCATCCCGCGCCCCCGCGAGCCATATCGAAGACGTCCTCACCGTGATCGACGCCACCCAGAAGACACCGCCGAAGCATTTGGCCCTGAGCTTCGTCTTCATGGAAGGCTTGAGCGGTCATGCCGACGCAGTCGAGATCTTCTTACGAAACTACGCGCCGATGCTGCCGAGAGACACCGCCCGGATCCTGGTCCTCACCCCCGGCACAGGCCCCATCGCCGTCATCGAGAAGGAAGGGTGGCTGCGTCGGCGGGCGGCAGACCCGCTCATCGTCAACACCACACCGGTCAAGCTCGACGCCTATGCCGTCACCCCCGCCGCACGGGCGCTCCGAGTCGGTCACCCGGCGGCGACGGTGAGGGGCGACCTCTCCGACACCCAGCGGATCCTCGACATCATTGCGCGACTCGACCATGCAGCGGCGGAAGGACAGTGGTGAACCGAAGCCGCATCGGTCACACTCCCCTCTGTCTGCCTGCCCGACGGAGCTGACTGTGTTGTTCTTCCTCGCCGCCCTCGCCGTCCCCCTCGGCGCCTCCCTCGGCCACGCCGGAGAGATCCGGGGACAGATCGCCGACGCGGTCACCGGCGCGCCGCTCTCCGCCGTCCGGGTCTATGCCTACGATCTGCAGCTGGAGGGAGACGTCGTCCTCTCTGATGCGGACGGCCGCTTCGTCTTCTCCGCGCTGCCCCCTGGAGCGTACCGCCTCGTCGCCCGCCCCGCCGAACGCGACAACAACCTCGCCATGGCCTGGCCTGAGGTGTTCGACTTCTGCTCCGCCGATCGGATTCCCCTCGAAGCGGGCGAGGTCGTCGACGCGGTCGACTTCTCATTGCCCGAAGGGGGCGCCCTGAGCGGACGGCTCCTCGACGATCTGGGCGGACCGCTCCGCGGCGCGACCGTCACCGCCCAGGGCGTCTCCGACACCGCGACGGCCGGCTTGTTCACCAGGACCGACACCACCGACGAGGACGGGCGATTCACCGTCCTGGGGCTGGCCAACGGATCGTGGATGGTCGAGGTCGAGGCCCTGGACTTCCCCGACCAGTTCCTCGGGCAGGTCTACGCGCGGGCCGAGGCGGAGATCTTCAACGCCGCCATCGGGGAAGACCGAGACCTCGGAGACCACGAAGCGCTCCCGGGCATCACGGTCCGCGGCCGGGTCGAGGGTCCAGACGGACCGGTTCCCGATGCGGATGTGACGGTCTTCTCTGGCGGAGCGATCCGCGGGACCTCCTCAGATGACGCTGGAGATTACGAGGTCACCGGCCTGCCCCCGGGCTTCGTGCTGCCCTGGTTCGAGGCAGAGGGGCTGGCGCTGACCTACTGGCCTGACGTCGACCGCCCCACCGACAGCATCGACGCTCAGGCCGAAGGCCAGGTCGTCGAGGGCGCGGACGTGTTCGCTCCAGCCGAGTCGATCGTCGAGGCCGCCGTGGTCGACGCAGAGACCGGCGCCCCCGTCTCTGGCGCGAGCGTGACGATCTACAACGACACCCAGACAGCGGGGCGGGCGGGTGGCTCTGGTGAAGACGGCGTCGTGACGCTCGACCGGCTGCATGGCGGGGACTATTTCCTCTATGTCTTCGCCGCGGATGAGGGCTTTACGAACGACTGGGCCCGCGACAACACCGGCGAGCAGGCGCTCTTCACCCTCACCGCAGGGGAGCGGAGCGCGCTGGTCCTCCCCGTCGAGGCCTCCGCGCAGCTCAGCGGGCAGATCCTCGACGAAGACGGCTTCCCGGTTCATGGCGCCAACGTCCAGGCCTTCAGCCAGGACGGCGCATTGGCGGCCTCGGACACCACAGACATCGACGGCCTGTATGCCCTGACGGGGCTGGCATCGGAGACCTGGGAGCTGTTCGTCCGCTATGAGAGCGTCTGCCCAGGCGACCCCGGCTTCGTCTGGAAGTACTGGCCAGACACCGTCAACCCCGACGACAGCGAGCCCTTCGATCTGATGGCGGGAGACGCCCGGGTCTCGGACTTCGTCCTCCCCTTCGACGACGATCAAGATCAGATGGGCGACCGCTGGGAGGATCAACACGGCCTGGAGGTGGGCCGGGACGACAGCGACGAGGACCCGGACGGCGACGGGGTGAGCAACCTCACGGAGTACCGCCGGGGCACCGACCCGATGGAGGGGGTTGCCGCGGGGTGTGGATGTCAGCAAGCCCCGACGGGAGCCGGGTTCTCATCGATGCTGTGGTGGAGCGTTTTCGCGGGGTGGATCCGTCAGAGGCGCTCGACTTCCAGGGCATAGATGGGTTCGTTCTTCTTGTAGAACTTGCTCTGATAGTTGGTGACGATGTCATCGTCTTCGGGCCAGGGCGTCCCGGTGTTCTCGACGTCATCAGAGCGGCCCAGGACACGAAAGGGCAGGTCGGCGATGGCGTCGACGACCCGATCGACGTTGCCGGGGAAGTCGGTCTTCAGCCGCCATCGGGCGCCGGGGGCGAGGGCATCTGCGGCCCACCGGGCGAACAACGGCCCCATCAGCCGTTTCTTCTCATGGCGTTCTTTGGGCCAGGGGTCGGGGTGGTTGGTGTACAACCCGGCGACCTCACCGGCGTCGAACAGATCGGAGAGGAACCAGGCATCGTAGCGGCAGATGCGGGCGTTGCCGGCCTCTGCCGCCTGGATCTTCTTGGCGCAGAGGATGACCCGCTTAAACCGAATCTCAACGCCCAGCCAGTTCTGGTCCGGGTACCTCCTGGCCA
>JBCBLB010000019.1:0-32452 GCA_038520555.1 Myxococcota bacterium
GGTAGTTTCCCAGGACGATCCAGGGGCCGCGTTGGACGACCGCTTCGGCGATCCGGAGCCGGATCGGTCGGGGCTGTTCGACGTTGAAGCGCGAAAAATCAAGCTTTTGTCTGAGGATCCAGGGCTTGAGCTGCGGGTGTTCCGTCCAGGCCTTGAGGACCGCTTCGGAGACGTCCGTCATCACCAGCCGCCATGGCGCCGGTTTCAAGGGGGACTGACGGGCGATCCGATCGAGGGCTTCGATCAGCAGCCAGGAGAACCGCCCGCTGCCGGCGCCCAGCTCGATGATGTGGACCGTCTCTTTGCGGGGGGCGAGGTCGACCAGGGCGGCGAAGATCACCCGTGCGGTCGATTCTGCAAAATGCGGGTTCGATGTGATGTACGACGGCGTCTTATCCGACGCCCAGGCGGACATGCCCTGAGCGGCGTAGCTCGCCTGCTGGAGCCGCCAGAGCAACGACGACGACAAAGGGACCGGAGGCTGAATCTGATACACCGCGCGTCCTACCATTCAGGGTCGGTTGACGTGTAGCCGGTTCTCCAGGGCCGCGACCATGCCCCGATATGCCAGCGACTGCATCCCGGTGTGTTGGTACAGTGTGGCGGCTTTGTATTGGGTGAGCGTGTCCCGCCCGACCATTGGATCGTTGAGGGCGTCGATCACACCGTCAAAATCGGAAGACAGCGGCCCGGCGGCCCGGGCGTTGGCCAGCGCCGCTTGCCGCGCGGGTTCGTCTTCGCGCCAGCCGTGGGCGACCGCGGCGACCAGCCACCCGATCGCGCGCAGCCACCCGGACTCGCGCGGCGCGGTCATCGGCGGCACGCACCGCTCCAACAGCGCGTCTGGATCCAGGCGTCGAAGCTCCAATGAAGAGCGGCGCACGGCCAGGCGGCCGTCTGAGGTGAACCGGTAGCCGTCCCGGGCCTGCTGCTCAAGGCGGTCCAGGCGCTCGGCGACGTCGTCGTAGCGGCCCAGCTCCATCAGGGGAGCCACCTCGATCATGGAGATCGCCTGCTGGAGGTTGCTGTAATTCTGCTCGGGCCGCATCTCTCGCATCCGGTTCGCCGTCCGCAGCGCCGCCATCGGATCCCGGGTGGACTGCGCCGTGGTCAGCGAGAGCAGCGCCGCGAAGACGTGCTCCTGCATCCCCAGCGCCTCCATCTCTCGGGCTGCGTCGAGCAACGCGCGCTCGTTGTTCGGGGTGACGAAGTCCCTGTGCTGCATCCGCAGGATGGTGAAGTAGGCCGCCTCCCATCGGTGCCCCGGGTTGTTGGCGAGGATCGACGCCGCCTTCGCATGGATGCGTTTGGTCGCCTCAGCATCGCCCGAGGTGCTGAACACATAGGCCACCATCACCATGGTCCGCAGCCACCGCCCGGGATCGGGGCGCGCTGCGAGCCGGGACTCCAGGGCCAACGCGCGTGTGCGCGCGACCTGTGGGTTGATCAGGCAGGCGGACTCCAGGCTCTCCCCCATCACTTCCAAAGCCAGATCCTCGGACAGGTCGTCGCGACGCAGGACGCGCTCGATCATCTCCGAGGCGTCCTGGATCTGTCCGGTGTGCAGCGTCGCGGCCGATCGCAGCCAGGTGCGCCGCGGGCTGTCCGGGAGCTGCATCAGCACCGTCAGGTAGTCCGCGGGCTCCAGCGTGTGCTTGAAGTTGACCAGGTACAGCAGCGAGATCAGGATGTCGAACGCCGCTTCCGTGTCCTGGTGCTCGATGAGCAGCGCCGCGGCGCGGAGCAGATGGTCCTGCTCCAGCGGCAGCCTGTGTAGGACCATGTCCTGGTGGCGCCCGCCCCGCAGATCGTCGATCCAGCCCTGGCTGGCCTGCGCCAGCCAGCGCGCATGTCGCAACGCTGCCGCGGTCTGTTCGGCCAACGGAGTCGTTCGAAGGACATGCCGCCGGATGGGTTCGTACATCTTGAGCCGGTACTCATCCAACTCCAGGTCGTCGCGCATCCGCAGCAGAGAGGCGTCACAGAGCCGCTGGATCTGTTCCAGGGCGCCCGGAGCTTCAGGACCGATCAAGTGCTCGGCGGCGTCGAGGGACATCTCGCCGCGGAGCACAGCGCAGCGCCGCAGGGCTCGCTGGGTCGCGTCTTCCAGCAGGGCGAGCGAGCCGGCGATGGTGTCGTGCAGCGTTCGTCGGCTGCGTGGATCGGCGCCGTCGTCGCCGGTCCCGAGCAGCAGCAGATCGTCCTGAAGCCGCCGGGCGAGGCGCTCGGGGCGGAGCAGCCGCGCCCGGTTCGCGGCCAGCTCCAGCGCGAGGGGGATGCCGGCCATCGCGGATATGATCTCCTGGACGATGGGGGCGTCTGGGGTCAGCCGGCGATACCCCGGCGCCGACCCGACGAGCTGGAGAAACAGCGCGCCAGCGTCGCCAGGGGCGAGCGGTTCGAGGACCATCGCGTGGAATCGTGCGGACGACGGGCGGACGCGGCTGGTGACGAGGACCGTGACCTGCGGCGCGTCGTGGTCCCACCGCCGGAGCCATCTGTCGACGTCGGGCTGGAGGTGCTCGAGGTTGTCGAGGATCAGCAGGCAGGGTCCGCGGGCGGCGAGGGCTTCGCCGGGCGCGCGGTTGCCGGTGATCCCCATGGCCGCGGCGAGGGCGCGAGGCAGCTCATCGGCGTCATCAAGCGGTGTGGCGTCGACCCAGATGACGCCCCCACGGCTCCGGTACCGATCGGCGACCTCATCGGCGAAGGCGAGGGCCAGGGCGGTCTTCCCAACCCCGCCCGGCCCGGTGAGCGCGATGGCGCGTGCGCCTTCGTCGAGCCACTGGAGGAGGGTCGCACGCTCGGACTGGCGCCCGAGCAGCCGCTCGGGCGGCGGCGGCGGCTTCGGCGCCGTCGTTGATGGGAGCAGGACCTGTCCCGGAGGCGCATACAGGGCCTCCGGGGGCTCTCCAGGCCGGAGCACCAGTCGGCCGACTTCGACCAGCCCACCACCCGGCGCCGACCTGGCGAAGGGGCCAGAGGCCAGGGTGTCGCCGCCACATGCCGCCTCCAGCAGACGCTGCGCCCGCTCGACCGCGACAGCTTCTTCAGGTGCTTCATGGTCGGCGACCCGAACCAGGGCGAAGCGCAGCCGCTCCCGCAGCGGGCCGGCGTCTGCCGCGCTGTCCTGCGTCCAGGACAGCGCGGCCATCGGATCTTCCCCGGTGAGCAGCAAGTGGCCGTCTTCGTCGCGAATCAGCCGGAGCTGTCGGCGATCGGCGCGAGCGAGCAGGGCGTCGCGGGTCTGGGCCCAGCGCGCGGCGGTTTGCTCAGGATCGTCCCGCCACAGCTCGAAGGCTCGCTCGACACCCGCGGCGGCGAGGACCACCCCGAGGGCAGGCCGCTGGGCCACGGCGACGAACCGGACCCCGCGGCCGGGCTCCGTCACCAGAAGCGTCGGGTTTTGAGGATCATCCTCGATTTTACGGCGAAGTCGCCACAGGTAGGTGTCGACAGTTCGGGTCTTGACGCCCTTCCGATACCCCCACACTGAGGACAGCAGGTCTTTCTTATCGACCACGTCGCCGCTGCGGCTGACCAGATAGCGGAGCACCGCAGCTTCGGTGCGGGTGAGCGGTTCCGTGCGGCCATCACGGACGATCGCGTTCCGATCCAGGTCGAGGTAGCCGCCGTCTAATGGAATGATGGAGAGCGAAGGGTTCATTCCTCTGCAGGGTAACAAACCCGGCGGCGTGACTACTCCACTTCGATGGGGAACGTCGCCTGGATGTCATTGTCGCCGCCGATCGAACCAAACCCGGTGAGGGCCACGTCGTTGGCGAGGCCTTCGGTCTTCACATCCTGACCGTTCTCCGGCGGCAGGTGCCGCAGCGTGACCGTCAACTCACCGTCGCCCCAGTCCCGAGTGGTGATGGTGTTGGTCAGCCCCAGCGGCAGACCGTTGGCGTCGCTGTCCGCGTATGCCTGCTCGATGATCGCGTCGGTGTTGGCGCCGGTCGCAGGGCCCATCACGGCAGAGCCGGTGAAGAAGACCTGATGTTCCGTGTCCAGTGATTCGATCTCGGGGGTCACGTCTGTGATCGGATCTTCCAGCTCGTTCCACACCTCGACGTCGAGGGTGTACGACATCGCATCGTGGTGGTTGTGGTCTGAGCCGTCCGGGAGGAAGATGTCATCGATGATCGGGTTGCCGTCGTCTTCCGGATCTGCCCAGGTGAAGCTGAGCGTCTCACCACCGCCCGTCGGGGTGAAGTACAACACCAGGGTCGTGGTCAATCCATGGTGATGAGTATCCAGGGGATCTTCTGAGGTGACATCGTCACAGGCGCTGGTGAACAGCAGCGCCACAGCGAAGATACGGTTGGTCGTCGTCATGGGGGGTTCCTCAAGATGGAATCCACGCCGAACCCAACATCGGGCATCTCTTCCAGGGCTGATCTGCGGGTGCCATGAAGAGGGCGCGTGACCAGCAGATTACTGCTAATAGATTGTTATCGCAAGCCAGTTGCGATAGCTGTCCGCTTGCGAATGCATGACTGTGTCGGAGGAAGAATGTCGATCTTGCCGATGTCCACTACAACACATCGTGAGGATGGGCAGGGGAAGACCACGGAAGCGCCGCCGTTGGATTGGGTCATCGTTGGCGGGGGGATTCATGGGGTTCACCTCGCGGTGCGGCTCATCGGCGAAGCCGGCATCGCCGCCCAGCGGATTCGGATCGTCGATCCGGGGCCCACGCTGCTGTATGCCTGGCAGCGGTGCTCGGCGAACACCGGTATGCAATACCTGCGCTCTCCAGCGGTCCATCATCTGGACATCAACCCCTGGTCGCTCCTGCGTTATGCGGGGGTCACCAACTGCAGGCAGAAGGCGGAAGACGGGCTGTTCGCTCCACCGTACAATCGCCCCTCGGTGTCGCTGTTCGCTCGACATTGTGCACAGGTGGTGTCTCGGTATGGACTGGCAGGGCTTCATGTTCGAGACAGCGCAGCCGACATCTCGCTGTCTGATGGGGGCGTCCGGGTGACGCTCGGCAGGGGCGGCTCCCTCAACGCAGAGCGGGTGTTGCTCGCGATGGGGACCGCCACGCACCTGCGACTGCCGGGGTGGGCCAGCGCCCTGGTCACCGCGGGGGTACAGGTTCGCCACATCTTCGAGCCAGCGTTTCACCTTGAGCCTGATGAATGGCCAGCGCGTGTCGCCGTGATCGGTGGGGGCATCTCGGCGGCGCAGGCGGCCATGCGGCTCGTGGATGGTTCGCGAGCGGTTCATCTGATCGCACGTCACGCGCTTCGAAAGCACCAATTTGATAGCGATCCCGGCTGGATCGGGCCGAAATATATGCGAAGCTTCACGGCGACCCACGACCTCAAGCTTCGCAGGCAGATGATCCGAGCAGCGCGACACGTCGGTTCGATGCCGCCGGACATCTACCGGATGGTGCGGTCCACCATCCACCGCGGGGAAATTCAATGGCATCAGGGCGAAGTGGCCGCCTCAGCCGTGGATGCGACCGCTGTCCTTCGGGTCGGTGAAGCCTGGATCTGCGCCGATGCGGTGCTTTTGGCCACGGGCTTCGAGGACCGGCGGCCTGGCGGTGCGCTGGTCGATCGGCTGATCGAGAATTATGGGTTGCCCTGCTCGGATTGCGGTTACCCGGTGATCGATTCACACCTGCGATGGCATCCTCGGGTATTTGTGACCGGGCCGCTCGCAGATCTGGAGATCGGCCCCGTAGCCCGCAACATTATCGGCGCCCGTCACGCGGCAGAGCGCATCGTCCCCGTCGCAACATCAGCCTGTTCCCGTTGAACACGGAGTCTTAGAATGCAACAAGTCGACCAACGGCTGCCGGTCACCGTCCTGTCCGGTTTCCTCGGGGCAGGCAAGACCACCCTGCTCAACCACATCCTCCACAATCGCGAAGAACTCCGGGTCGCCGTCATCGTCAATGACATGAGCGAGATCAACATCGACGCGGCGCTCGTCGAACGCGGTGGGGCGTCGCTGTCTCGGACAGAAGAAGCCCTGGTGGAGATGAGCAACGGCTGCATCTGCTGCACCTTGCGCGAAGACCTGCTCGTGGAGGTCGCTCAGCTCGCGATGAAAGGACGATTCGATTACCTCGTCATCGAATCCACGGGCATCTCCGAGCCCGTCCCGGTCGCCCAGACCTTCGTCTTTGAAGATGAAGAGGGCAACAGCCTCGCCAACCTGACCCGCCTCGACACGATGGTCACGGTCGTCGACGCCGCCCGCTTCGCCCAGGACTTCAGCAGCACCGATGAACTCATCGATCGCGGAGCCGGCCTCGATGAAGAAGATGATCGCTCCATCGCTGCGCTGCTCGCCGATCAGGTCGAATTCGCCGATGTGATCCTGCTCAATAAGACGGATCTCGTCACGCCGGAGGAGTGTCAACGGGTCGAGGCGGCCATCAAGGCGCTCAACCCGGTCGCGCGCATCATCCGGACCACCCGCAGCAACGTCGACCTTCGAGAAGTCCTCAACACCGGGCGTTTCGACTATGAGCAGGCAGAGAACGCCGCCGGATGGGCGCGCGAGCTGCACGGCGAACACACGCCAGAGACCGAAGAATACGGCATCTCCAGCTTTGTGTACCGGGCCCGCCGCCCGTTCGACGCCGGGCGATTGATGGACGCCCTGTCCGGAGACGAGATGTGGGGCGGAGTCCTCCGCTCCAAGGGGTTCTTCTGGGTCAGCGCCGCGCCGGATATCGCCTACGCCTGGTCCCAGGCCGGGGCAAACTCCAGCATCGAGCCCGGCGGCCACTGGTATGTCGCAGTGGATCCCGAAGAGTGGGATGTTGACGGCGAGCAGCGGCCGGATCAGCAGCCGAGCTGGGACCCACGGTGGGGAGACCGTACCCAGGAGCTGGTGTTCATCGGTCAGGGCATCGATGAAGCCAGGATTCGCGCCCACCTCGACGCGTGCCTCGTCCCGGACGAGGGGCTGCCGATCTCCGCGATGAAGCTGGCTGCTGGGCGGAATCCGTTCCCTCGTTGGGATTGAACGATGCCGCCCGGACATATTTTGACCGTACGGTCAAAATATGTCCGCTTCGGGGCGGCCAGGAACGGGCCGATGGTTAAATTTCTGGTGTGCTTGATGCGACGAAAACGCTGCGTCGTATCGCAAACCAAGGGGTGAATCATGGGCATGACCAAGGGCATCGTCCACCTGCACGGGCGTCAGTACAAGACGGTCGCGCTCCGGGTGCAGGAATTTCGGCTGCAGCATCCAATCAGCGATGGCTGGGCGATCACGACTGAATTGGTCCACTGTAACGACGCCACGGTCTTGATGAAGGCGGTGATCGCCGACCCGCAGGGGCGGACCATCGCGTCGGGTTATGCGGAAGAGAAGCGGGCTGCGCGGGGCATCAACGCGACCAGCGCGCTGGAAAACTGCGAAACATCGGCCATCGGGCGTGCGCTCGCCGCTGCTGGGTTCGCGGGCACCGAATATGCCAGCGCCGATGAGCTGGTCAACGCCCTCAACCAGCAACGCGGGATGCGAAGCCCGTCGGCGACTCCGGCGTCCTCGAACGCTGAAGCGGCAGAGCGTGGGCACCACCCTTCGTGGACCCGCGATCACAAGCGGTTTTATGCAGAGTTGAAGGAACGCGGCCTGGAATATCGTGACATCGCAGAATTCTGTGAGAAGAAGCGCTGGGGCAAGCCGGCCAGCTGGCCGACGGCGGACCGAAACACGTTCCTGCGGGACCTTGATGAGGGCAAGTTCAAGGACATCTACGATCCGGCCATTGCTGGCGAAGAGCCGGTGTTTGTTCCCGACGCTGGGGTGGACACCGACATCGATCATGTGGCGTAAACACACTCCGGATCGTGTAAAATGACACACTCCCCGCCGAAAGGCGGGGTTTTCTCGTGGTGTGTTTCTTGCTTCAGATTCTTTCACGTTTTTGAAACAGGAGCATCCACATGACCTACCAGGCTGAGTTCGCCCAGATGAAGACGTTTCTCCACTTTACAGAGGCGGACGTCTCTCGGTTGCAGCAGCTGGCGCCCGTGTTCCACGAGCACGCCGCCACGATCACCGACGCCTTCTACGCGCGCCTTGCAGAGGATTCGGAGACGGCGCCGATCATCGGGGGCCGCGTTGAGGCGCTCAAGCGCACCCATAAGGCGTGGATGGTCCGCTTGTTCGCCGGTGAGTACGATGATGCCTTCCTTGACGAGCAGGTTCGCATCGGCCGTGTCCACGTTCGGGCTGGCATTCTGCCCCGGTTCGTCGAGCTGATCGGCAGCGTCCTTCGCCAGGACGGCATCGCCCTCATCAACCACCACTTCGATGATCAAGAAATGATCGACAGCTATATCAAGGTGCTCGATCTCACCCTGTCGGCGATCAGCTACGCTTATCTGGATGAGCGGCTGGCGCGGATGAGCCGAATCAGCGGCATGAGCCGTACACTGATCGAGCGTCTGATCGCCCGGGGCTGATCAGGGCCGTCCCCAATACAGCCGGGTGACATAGAGGATTCGGACGACCCCTTCTCGTTGGTGTCGGTCGAACAGCTCGGCGAAGGCGTTCATCATCGGTGTATGGTCGGGGTGTCCTGGCGGTGGTGTGTAGGAGCTGGATCGGATTCGTCCGAGCAGGCCGTCCTCGTCGAGCCGTTGTTCGTTTTTGAATTCCTGGATACCGTGGGGCATTCCCTGGAAGAAGTCTTCGACGCGGGCTTCGGCGTTTCGATGGTTGACCTTGTTGTCGTCGGTGTTCCAGGTCTGGAGGGCCGCTTCATATCCTTCGAGGAAGGGCGTGATGTCGGTCTGGCGGTCGTTCCAGATGAGGGCGATCATTCCACCGGGCCGCAGGATGCGTTCAAATTCCGCACGGGTGGCGACGGGCGCGAACCAGTGGAAGGCCTGGGCGGCACAGACCAGGTCGACGGACCTCTCGGGGAGGCCGGTCTTCTCTGCCCGTGCGTCGAGGCTGATGAAGCCAGGGACCTCGGCGAGGGCGTGCTCTGCGGCGGCGCGCATGTCGGCGTTGGGTTCGATGGCATAGACCGTCTCGAACCGTTCGAGCAGCCCCGCCGTGAGGATCCCGGTCCCAGAGCCCACGTCCGCGACGTCTTTGCCGCCAGCCTCAGCGAGGTGTGTCAAGAGAAGATCGGGGTAGTTCGGTCGATATTTTACATAGTCTGCGACCCGATCGGAGAACCGTTGGGTGGCGTCAGGGTTTGTCATCATGTTGTGTTTTCCGATGTTGATCCTCGGGAGGACGGTAGACGAACAGATGTGTGGATGACAACGTGGATGCTTGTGCTGTTGAGCACGCCGGGGTGGGCGGGGTGGTCGCCGGAAGGTCGCAAGGCTCAGCGGGCGTACAACGACGCGGTCGCCCAACTTCAGGGGGGCGATCCCGCTGCAGCAGAAGCGCAACTGCGCGCGGTCCTGGACATCGACCCCACCTCTGGGCAGGCCCACCATGCGTTGGGTGTCGCGCTGCTCCGTCAGAACCGCGCAGCGGATGCGTTCACGCAGATGCAGTCTGTCGCAGCGGATTTTCCTGAGGTCGCCGATGCGCAGACCGGGCTGTCCAACGCCGCGTTTGCGACGCAGGATTTTGCGTTGGCCCGGGCGGCGGGCGCCCGGGCGGTCGCGTTGGCGCCGGACTCGCTGGAGGCCGTGACGGCCCTGCTCAGCGCGCAGCTGCGGGACGGCCTGATCGACGGCGCCCGACAAACGGTCGCCGATGCGCGGGGGCAGATCGACGGCCCTTCGCTGAGCTGTTTGGAAGCACAGGTTCACCTTGAGGCGGGCGACGTCTCTGATGCTGAGCGTCTGCTGCCGTACTGTCAACGTTCGGTGCATCCTGAGCTGGCCGGCGCGATCCAGAGCGCGTTGGGCACAGATCGGCAGCGGGCGCAGGTCGCAGATCAGGTCGGCGCCGATCGGGCGGCGAAGCTCAATCGTGCGGCGGAGCTGCTCAATCGGGGCGACGCCGCAGGCGCGAAGGCGGTGCTCGATCCGCTGGTGGCTGCGGTCCCTGAGCGGGCCGACGCGCGGCTGCTGCGGGCACGCGCGGTTCATGAGCTGGGCGATGACGCCGCGGCCCTGATCGATCTGGAAGCCGCCTTCCAAGGCGACGCCTGGGTCGATGTCCACCAGACCGGTGCGATGAGCGGGGTCTTGCTGAAGAGCCATGAGCGCGCCCTCGACGCTGCGATGGCCGAAGGCGCGGGGCTGATGGTGGAGTTGTTGGTCAAGTCTGGCGATGTGTCGCAGGCGCAGGCGCAGCTGGATCGGGCGATCCAGGCGCTGGGCGAGCGCGCACCGTTGGCGGCTGCGCAGGCGCGGCTGGCCTTCGCCCGTGGTGAGATCGATGCGGGATGGTCGATGGTAAACGCGGGCCTTTCGCGGTGGCCGACGTCGCATACGCTCATGAACCTCGCGGGTGAACAGGGCCTCGCCGCCCCACAGTCGTTCCAGGGCGCGGCAGCGATGCGTGCGTCTCCGCGATGGTCAGATCGGTACAATCTGGCGCTCATCTACCTGAAACGGGCAGAGATGGACGCTTGCATCGAGACGGTCGACACCGCACAGGACACCAGCGGCGACGCCCGCGTCCTCCAGCGGTTCTGGGCCGTGGGCTACCACTGCGCGGTCAAGGCGACAGATCGGGGCGCAGCGGATCGGTATTGGTCAAGAACGATGGATCGCAGCACGTTGGGTGAGATCGATCGGGTCAACCACGCCCTGTATCGCTACCAGTCCGGTGACTTCACCGGTGCACTGGATATCCTCGAGGATCTCGATGGAGAAGACGCCGTTCGTAAGCAGGCGGCAGCCATCGCCCAACGGATCTGTGTCGATGGCAACGCGCCAGACCGCTGCCCCCGCGTCCTGGAGCGCCTCGACGGCGCCCAGTGACGCTCAGCGGGTGGGGAGCTGAATCGTGCGGCCGTAGCGAAGGTGCTCGCCGATACGGCCGTCTGGGGTGACGACCCACAGCAGCTTGCACGGCGGCTTGATGGTGGGCGCCTCAGCGTATCCGTCGGTCAGGTAGATGCAGCCGTCGTATCGGATCATGCGGTTCTCGCGAAGCCAGCTGAACACCGGGTCGAAGGCGGTGCCACCGCGACCGCCGACCCGATCGGGCAGCCGGCCGCCGTAGGCGTAGTGCCGCTGGACCGCGGCGTCGCACTCGACCACCTCGATCTCGGCGCCCTGACGCCAGATGCCATGGATCTCCGAGAAGAAGTCGGACAGATCGTGGTCGCTGATCGAGCCAGAGGTGTCGACAGCGACCGCCAGCCGCTGGAACCGCTGGACCCGGATGCCTGGGTAGGTCCCATAGCGCTTGCTGCGCCGACGGATGGTGTTGACCACCCGGGTCTTCCGACTGGATGCCGCGAACAGGCGGACAACCCGCCGCCAGTCAAGCTTGGGCTTGCGCCGCTCGATCGCGGCTTCGATCAGCTCTTTGATCCGGTTGGGCAGCGGGCCCCAGCCCCGCGGGCCAGACCGATCGCGGGCCTGCACGATCAGGCGGTCCAGGATCGAGTCCGCGACCTGGGAGTCGATGTCATGGCTCTTGCCCCACAGCCGGTGGTCGCCCCGCTTGAGGCTGTCGGCCCGGTTGCCGCCGACGACCTGCTCCTCCTCATGGAGGAACTTGTCGAGCATGTCGGCGCTCTGGGGCGCTGCGTTGGGCTTGTTCTTCACCTCAGCCAGGCGGTTGTAGTACCAATCCAGGCTCTGATCAGGCTTGAGATCCATGTCGGGGAAGGTGTCCAAAGTCACCCCCCCTTCCGGCAGCCGCCAGGGGCGGATGTACTGGTTGACCACCAGGTCCGCGGCCAGGTTGTACAGCCGCGGATCGCGGTTCTCCTGACGGAAGACGTGCTTGAAGATCAGGTGCAGCGTCTCATGCTTGATGACCGCCGTGCGCTCACACTTGGACTCCTCCCGAGAGAACTTCAGCTTCATCAGGAAGTCAGGGTTGACCTGGAGCACCAGACGGGCGCCCCGGGCGCCGACGGCCATCGTCGGTGTCGCAGGCGTGATGTCGCGGATGACACTGCCGAGAAGGTGACCGTAAAACGGCTCCTTGAGGATGAGCTGGTTGATGCAGCGGGCCAGCTCTTCCCACGCCTTCCGATGGGTCTTTTCCATGGTTTACATTCCTGAGAGCATCAGCTGCGCCAACCGACGATCCCGCATCATCACCTTCACCTCTTCCGAGGCATCCCGGACCAGATCCCGGTGAAGGCTGACGCGAAGGTCGGTCGGCAGCGAGTCATGCATGAGGAACGACACCAGGTTCTCCCGGTGACGCTCTTTGGGCTCGAATCGAGGGTGTGTAATCGTCAGGTGCAGCCGGGTGCAGATCGTCGACAGATGATCCATCCGCTTGCCGCCCTCTGAAAGCTTCTCCAGACGGCGCGCGATGACCGAGAAGTCCGGCGCGTCCAAAATCTCCTCGGGGTTGATGAGCTGCTGAAGGTTGTCGTTGACGAACGCCATGAAGGTGCTCACCGTCACCTCATCCAGTGAACTCATTCCCAACGTGTAGACCAGATCCGCCTGCGCCTTCAAGTCGTCGAGGACGCTGATCTGTTGGAAGAACTGCGTCAATGACCGGGGCGTCGTCCGCCGACCCGTCACCGACTCCGGGTAGGTCAGCACGAACGCCACCCCCCGCTCGTCTACGTCGTTGCGGGTCGCCCACTTCGCCCACGCCTTCGCGTCGAAGACCATCGAGATGTGCAACATCCGGGTCAGCATCGCGTCGTCCATCGGCGTGACCGAGTAGTCCCCCCCCTCAGGGTTGGCGGTGGCCACAATCTGCCAGCGGTGCGGAAGCTTCCAACTGAACAGCTCAGACTTCTGCAGCAGCTGCATCAGACCCCGAAGGATGCGGTCGTCCGCGCGGTTGATGTCGTCGAGCAGCAAAATGCCCGGGCCGTCCGCCTTCGGCACCCAGCTCGGCGGCGCGAAGCGTGTCACCTGGGTGCCCCCGATCTCATCGAGGATCGGAAGGCCGTTGAGGTCGCCCATCTCTTCAAACTGCGCCGGTGCACAGTACGCGAACTGCCAGCCCGCTTTCTTGGCGTATTCCTCAACCAACATGGTCTTGCCGATGCCGTGCATCCCCCAGATACACACGGGGGTCGCCAGCAGACCCTGCTCTTGCGCCCGGAGGTTGTTCTGGAAGAGGTGGGCCAGCGTCTCCGCGGTCTTGTCCGCGTCTAGCTGGGCACCGTACAGCATATGGTCCGACATCGGGCTCTCCGAAAAAACATGGGCGAATACGTGATGACACTCGTCCGATAACGAACGAACATGACCTCATTGAGGTCATTTTCTGTCCGGGATTGAAATCCAGCCGAGGTCCACGAAAATCGTCTACCGTTCTGGTCTTCTCTGCACCTTGCAGAGCAGGTCTCAGATCCCTTAACCCCCTTCTATCCGCACCTGACCACCCTCTCCCATCAACTCTGTTCATCTCCTGCTTTCGCTGCGGATCTCTGAAAATGCTGCGGATCTCTGAAAATTCAGGGCAGATCCCGTTTCGTTATGTGAACACTGAATCCAAGATGAATTCCCTGCTCCTCCTCTCCTCGCTCGCCTTCAGCCAGAACATCGTCGGCGGTCAACCCGCGGACGATGGCGACTGGCCCGACGTCGCGGCGCTGTTTTACGGCGACGCCATGGGCTGCACCGGCGTCCTCATCGCGCCCTCCGTTGTCCTCACCGCGGGACACTGCGACTACGGGCGGCTCACCCATGTGCGCCTGAATTCCGTGGATTATACCGTCGAAGGCGAACAGATCGCCGTCCAGTCCGTCACCGCCTATCCAGATTATCTGACCTCTTTTGACCTCGCCGTCATCGTCCTCGCCGAACCTGCCCGGACACCGTTCCGCGTCATCGCCCAGGACTGCATCCTCGACAGACATCTTGAAGACGGCGCCCCTGCCACGATCGCCGGCTATGGCGCCACAGACAATTATGGGCGGGACTTCGGCACCCACCTCAACGTGGCAGACATCACCATCGATGACGCAGCGTGTACAGACCTCGCCGCAGGCTGTCTGCCTGACATCTCTCCCGGCGGTGAGGTCGGGGCCGGCGCGAAGGAAGACGCCGACACCTGCCAGGGGGACTCCGGTGGGCCGCTGATCCTGAACACCGAAGACGGTGATTTTCTGCTCGGGATCACCTCGCGTGGCTATGCGGGCGCATGGCCGCCCTGTGGGCCTGGCGGGATTTATGCGCGACCAGACGCGGTCATCGGCTGGATCGAAGAGACCGCGGGGGTCACGCTCGCCAGACCAGACTGCGGCGTCCGGATCGGCAGCGGTCGTGTATGGGGCGATCTTCAAGCGATCGTCACCGACGACGGCGGGGACTCGGGAGAGATGGACGTTAACGTTGACTCCGATGAACCACGCTCAGAGCCCCCCGGTGGGTGCTCAGCCATCTCTTCCATCGGGCTCAGGGCGTGGATCTTCGGTATGCTGTTTATCGGAACCCGACGTCGCCATTCTGGCGTCTGACGTCCCTCATCTGACCGCGGAGCCCATCATGCGCGCTCTTCCTCTGCTCGCGCTGCTCGTTGCATGCAACGACACCAACCTCGCCGTCTACAATACCCCTCCGGCGGTGACCATCATCGCGCCAGAGTCCGACACCGTGTTCTCGCCTGGGGACCTGGTTCAGTTTCATGGCGTCGTTCAGGACTCTCAGGACGAAGGGGATCAGATCCTGGTCTCCTGGATAAGCGACATCGACGGGGTCGTCGGCGGGGAAGCCCCGGACGGCAGCGGGGACACCTTCTTCTCGACGGCCAACCTCAGCCCCGGCATCCACGCCATCACGTTTAAGGCGGTCGACTCCAACGGCGAATCCGATGCAGAGACGGTCTCCATCGTCGTCGGTGGTGCCCCCGGGCAGTCACCCGTCGTCACCATCATCAACCCCGATGAAGGCGAGAGCCTCTACCATGACGGCCCGATCGCCTTCCTCGCCAACGTCCTCGACGCCGACCAGCCCGCGGAGACGCTGGGCCTGAGCGTGCTCTCCGATGAAGATGGCACCGTCTGGACCGGCTACGCCGATCAGGACGGCGATGTAGAGATCGAGCTGTATGGCCTCACCCCCGGTCCCCAGACCCTGACCCTTCGGGCGACCGATGACGGCGGAAACATCGGGCAGGCCTCCGTAGACATCGACGCCTTCGACGACGGCCGCCCTCGGGTCACCATCGACAATCCTCTCCCGGGCGACACCGTCTTCAACGACATCAACGTCCCGCTTGAGGGCACCGTCTCCGACGACCTCACCGAAGTCGAGCAGCTCCGGGTCGTCTGGGAGAGCGACGTCGACGGCCTCTTGTTCGACGGCGCCCCGGACAGCACCGGCTTCACCGCCACCTCGTTCCCCCTCACCTCGGGCATCCACACCATCACCCTCACCGCCACGGACGCGGAAGATAAGGTCGGCACCCGCTCGGTCATCGTGGAGGCGATCAACCCCCTCGACATCGACGATGACGGCGACGGCTACACCGAAAATGAGGGCGACTGCGACGACCTCGACCCGAACTTCAACCCCGGCGAGATCGAGCTGTGCGATGAGTTCGACAACAACTGCGACGGCCAGATCAACGAGCCGTGGAAAGACGCCTACGAAGACGACGGCAATGAGACCCTCACCAACCCCTACGACCTGGGCGAGCTGGATGATGATACCAGCGGTGAGACCAAGAACATCAACATCAACCTCCACCATCCGGGGGATGAAGACTGGTTCCGCTGGGACGCCGACGATGAGATCTGGGACAACGTCAACATGCAGGTGACCGTCAACGGCCTGCTGGTCGACAGCGCGTATGTGGTTGAGCTGTATCGGCGCGAGGGCAGCTCCTGGGTGCTGGAGAGCAGCCAGGGCGGCACCGGCACCCTGCGCGTCCAGTTCAACAGCGACACCTTCGACACCGGCGACGACGACTACCTGCTCAGTGTCCGCGCGACCGAGTGGACCGACACCAACTGCGACGCCAGCCATCTGGTCACCATCCGCGACCAGTGAATCCTACTGGCGGTGCTTGCGGGGCGTGGTCGGCTCCCGGCCTGCGAGCAGATCCCGCCGCAGGTGCTCCAGGTCGTCCGCCAGCGGCGCCTCAAAGTTCAACCGCACGTTCGTAAACGGGTGAACGAAGCCCAGCTTCCAGGCGTGCAGCGCGAGCCGGGGCGCCTCGCTGGCCACCCCGCGGTTGGCGTAGAGGACGTCGCCGAGGACCGGGTAGCCCCGCTCGGACAGGTGGATCCGGACCTGGTGGGTCCGGCCGGTCTCTAGCTGCGCCTCGATCAGGGCGTGGTTCGGGCTCAGGGTCTCGACCAGCCGAAAGTGAGTGGTCGCTGGCTTCGCGTCCGGCCCGGTCCCCGCGCCGCGGCGACCGTCGCCCCGATCCTCGACCAGGCGGTTCTTCACAGAGAACGGTCGATGATCGGGTTTTCCCCTGATGATTGCGAGGTAACGCCGCTCGATGCGGTGCTCGAACAACAGTTCCTTCATCTCCTTCTGGCCGCGTTTGGACAGCCCGACCATCATCACGCCCGAGGTCGGCTCGTCGAGGCGGTGGATGGGGTGGGCTTCTCCGAAGATGCGGGCGACCAGCGACACGAGGTTGTCGTCGGACCCACGCCGCGGCGCCGCCACCGACAGCATGTTCGGCGGCTTCCACACCACCGCGACGTCGCTGTCCCGCCAGATGATCGCCAGATCCCGACCCACCCGAAGCCGCGGCGCGTTCATCCGCACCTCGACCCGGGTCGGATCGACCTCGCGGCCCGGATCGGCCGTGGGCACCCCACCGACCAACACCTTGCCCGTTTTCATCAGATCCCGGGCGACCCGGTTGGAGTGTCCCTGCGCTTTCAAATGATCGATCAGTCTCATATGCCGCTACGTAATCGCTCCGGCCAAGAGAACCGAGTGTATGTTGAATACACCCCCTCGGAGGATGGCGATGACACTGCTCTGGCTCGTGCTTGGCTGCGTGACCCTCCCCCTCGACCCGGATATCGGACCCATCGACGATGTGGAAGAACAGGGGGCAGACGATCCGAGCGGCAGCGTCACCGTCGCGGGAGAGGTGATCTGGACCCTGGATTTTGATGACGCGGCCGAAGCCGAAGGGTATACCGACTGCAGCTACCGGCGGGTCTATGCCGGCACACAGGTCCTGGATCTGGACTATCTGTGCCCGGACTGTGATGTCATCGTTCGGGGCGATGCCGTGATGAGCGACGGCTTCGACGATTGCTACCAGCAGTTCGCCGCGGCCGGCGTCAGCGCCCAGCGGGTCGAGATGTGGGGCTTCAACACCGCCACCTTCTTCCGCAGCGGCCAGGATCAGTTTCCCCTCGGCGTGCTGACCGACCTGGATGGGGCGCCGTCCGACACGCCCATCCCGTTGAGCTGGTCTTCTGAGAGCCCCATCGGGGAGAACGGCGGCACCATGTTCCTTCGCGCTGCCGGCGAGATGACCTGGATCGTGGATGACTCGCTTGCGCTGGAAGAGCCCTTTCAACCAAGGACGACGCCGTATTCGTGCGGGTGGCCCCAGAACGATCCGGGCGATCTGGTCCTCGACTACGCCGTTGGCGTGGGGAAGACCTTCCCCAACGTCGAGCTGGTCGATCAGTGCGGAGAGAAGCTCGCCTTATGGGACCTGTATGGCTCCTGGCTGGTGCTGGACACGTCGCAGTCAGACTGTGGGCCCTGTCGGCAGATGGCGGAGGGCGCCGAGGACTTCGTCGCAGATATGGCCGAAGAGGGCTACGATGTCGTGGTGGTCAGTCTTCTGGGGAACGGGCTGGGGGAGCCCTTCGGCACCCCGGACGCGGACACCTTCCAGTCCTGGGTCGACACCTATGCCCTCACCGACCCGGTCCTCTATGATCGGGGCTTCGCCTATGCCCTGTTCCCCGATTTTGTAGAGGCATACACCGGCGAGGGCTTCGGCTATCCGACCTGGCTCATCGTCGATCCAGAGATGAACCTCGTCCACGGAAACGTCGGCTTCGGCACCTGGGACGCGGTCGGCGACGTCATCCGCGCCCGGGCCGAGTGATCGGCTACCGCGTCGCCCACCGCAGCTGGGGCCCCAGGACGATCCCGGCGTGCGCCGATCGGATCGCTCCGTCCGGCCCGATGAACACAGTCGTCGGCAGGATCTCGACGTGATAGTCGCTCTTCACCGCTCCATCCGCGATGAGGACAGGGTAGTCAATGCCCAGTTTCTTCGCGGCGCTCCGCAGCTCCAAAGCGGAGCCATCGACAGCGACGCCGAGGACGGCGATGTCAGGGTTCTGCTTCGCGAACCGGGAAAGGGTGGGGATCTCGGCCCGGCAGGGACCACACCACTCCGCCCAGAAGTTGAGCACCACCGTCTTCCCCTCCAGATCGTCGAGGGCCACGACCTGCCCGTCGAGGGTCTTCAGGGAGAAGTCCGGCGCCCGGTCGGGCAACGTCGGCGCCCGCCACATGCCAATCCCCAACCAGAGCCCGATGATGGCAAGGATCGTGAGCGACCACTCCAGGACAGGGCGGCCCCAGGCCCGCCACGCCGGGATGTCGGCATCATCGTCGAGAAGATCATCGTCGAGAAGATCATCGTCGAGAAGGTCGTCGTCAAACCGGTCGTCGTCGGTGGGTTCGTCGGTGGGTTCGTCGGTGGGTTCGTCGAGGGTGGCCATGGGTGCTCCGGTTCAGTAGTGCGGAGGGACTTCGTCGAGAGGATCGGTGCGAATGGTGAGCTGTTCGCCGCCGATGTCCTGTCGGAGCTCCTGGATCTGGTTTTTGAGCTGGTCGACCTGCTCCGCGAGCTGTCGGACGACCTCATCGAGATCGATAATCCCCTTCTCGAGGAAGGCGACCCGGATCTCCAGGTCTTCGATGCGCTTCTCAGACATGGCTCTCTGTGTGTGGGTGGTGAAACCTCTCCGTCAGAATAGCGTAAGAGGCCGAATTGGGCGATTGGACCGAATGATTGCTGGTGAGAAATAGAGGCGTAGGCCGATGAGAGCCCACGCCGCCATACAGTCAAGACATATTCTTGGGGGATCTCGATCATGAGCCTTCTTCATGATGCCATCGATATGATTACCAGTGGCCATGCGCTCCAGGCGGCTGCACAGATGGACGGCAATCCGACCTTAACGTTGACCCCACATGTGGATGGGGGGTACCTCCTGACCGGCGACGCAGAAAACACGCCGCCACGTCGGTTCACCCAGCCGGTCTCCGCGGTGCGCACGTTCTATCGCCTGGTTGGGACCAACGGCCTCGCCGGTGCCATCGCATCGTATCGGTATCGCGCGCTGTTCCCCTGCGGCTCCTCGTTGGAGTGGCCACCCATCCCGCTGGCGGCGATCGCCGCGAAATAATCACCGGCTCGCCACCGAGCAGGTCGTTATCCGTTGCTCTTCCCGATGAAGGCTTCGAGATGCTCACCCTGCTGCTGTTGTTGTCGCCCGATGTGCGCGCCGCCTCCCTGGATAACCTCGACGTCGGGGGCTTATGGGCCAGCCCGACCCTGTCCTCTCCTGCCGCCGCCTGGTGGAACCCGGCAGCAGTGAATGCAGACGGCGGCCACCAGATCTTCGCCGAAGGCGCGCCGACCCTCGCGGACATTTCTTATGCGCGAACCGATCCCCGGGGCGGCCCCAACAACTATACCCTCCAGGGCGTGATCCCTGCCTTCGGCGCCAGCAGTGACTTCGGCGTCGAGGGGCTCGGCGTCGGCGCCGCCCTGACCGTCCCCATCGCCCGCGGAGCGGACGCAGACGGTGATCTGAACGGCGGCGACTACTACCTGCGCGATGGGTTGATTCAGACCATCGACATCACCCTCGCCGCCCGGTACGCCTGGAAAGGCCGGTTCGGGGCCGGGTTGGCGCTGCATCGATACCAGAGCAGCTGGACGGCGAACCTCAGCAACGATGTCATGCCCGACCTCTACGACGAGATCGTTCGACAGGGGCAGACGCCGGATGCGGACATCTACAACGATGACAACCTGGAGAACCCCCGCTACGCCGCGGAGTTGAACCTGGATCCGGTGGGGGCGGGCGCCTGGGGGGTGAGCGTCGGCCTGTGGGCGCAGCCCACCGACACCATCCAGATCGGGGCCGCGTGGTTGTCCGGCGTGCGCCTCGATCACCGCGGAGATGCCGTGGTCGATCTGAGCTGCCCGCCTCAAGAAGACGAGGCGGGGCGGTTCGGCGCCGAGGCGTTTGGCCTGTGTGATGCGTCCGTCCGCGCCGACGTGGCCATCAACTACGACCTGCCGAGCCGCATCCACCTCGGCATCGCCGCCCAGGTCGCCCCCACGGTTCGGGTCGAGGCCTTCGGCGGGTTCGTCCGCTGGTCGGTCTTCCAGGATCTGGAGATCATCCTCGACAACGTCGACCGCCTCAATGACGGCCTCGCAGAGGAAGCGGTCGACCTCATCGAGCAGGAGCGGCTGTGGGCCCGAGACAACCGCAACAGCGTCTTCGCCGCCCTCGACGCTCGCGGCCCCCTGGGCGAGAGGTGGGGGTGGGCCGGGCGGGTGATGGTCGACCGCGCCGCCGTCCCCGATGAGGCGCTGTCGATGAACAACTTCGACGCGAACGCCGTCACCCCGTCCGCCATGGTGACCTGGCGACCGATCGACAAGATTCAGCTTGGGGTGTCTGGCTCCCGGGCGTTTCTGGCCTCACGAACCGTGACCAACAGCGGCTTCGGGATGGCCGTCCTCCCCGAAGATCGGAACCCCAACCGCTGGTTCTATCCCCAGGCCAATGGGACCTATTCAACCTCGATCGTGCGCTTGTCGTTGGGGCTTCAAGTCACCCTATAGCTCGGGATCGGCTGCGACGAGCACACCCTATCGGGCTTCGCGTCTGCGCAGGCCGATGAGCAGGGCCCCCGCGAGAAGCGCCATCGGCGCCCATGGTGAGGGACCGCCGGTGGTGCACCCGCGGAGGTCTTCGTGGCCCGCTTCTCGCATCCGGTCGCGATACTTCCGGTCAACGTCGATGCAGCTGCCGGGGTCGTCTGTGACGTAGCCCTTGCCACAGATGGGGAACTCGAACTCCAGATAGTCCTTATACTGGATGTACCGATGCTGGGTGTTGTCCGTCATTCTCGACGTATAGAGGACCAGATCTTCGGTGGCCTGCTCGGGGGTGTACCGCATCCGGAGCCGAGAGAAGTAGTAGCTGGGGCCGTCGAACCACGCCCCGCTGTCCAGGCTGGCCGCGCCGGTCTCGAAGCCGAGCGTCTCCAGCTCAGAGACGTCCATGGGCTCAGCGATCTCTGTCGGTGGGCACGGATCGCAGGCGGCGACCCAGGGCTCGACCCGCCAGCCGTACTCCAGCACCCAGCTGGCCTCGTCGGTGTCGACGGCCTCAGAGAAGCGGTCCTCATAGAAGACGCCGAAGTCTTCCGGCTGCCCCTCGAACAGGCACTCGTCCTCGACGACGGCCTCGGGGTAGTTGCTGATGCCGACCCGTCCCGCGTCGACGTCGGTGAGGACATAGGCGACGAGATCCTGGCTGCCGGCGGAGTTCAGGGTGCCCAGCCGGATCGGCAGGGCGAATACGTCGGAGGTATACGAGAACCGCAGCGGGGAGAGGACATCCTGGTCTTCTGGCAGCCGGTCGAGGAACACCTTCGCGGCGAAGAAGTAGCTGCCCGCGTCGAGGTACTCCTGGATCAGACCGCGGGCGTCGTCGGCCACGGCATAGCCGTTGTCGTTGAGCCAGCTCAGCAGCGAGGACGACTCTTCGGCAGAGAGGATGGTGACTTCATACTCGCCGACGATGAATTGCTCCTCGATCTGAACGTCCCAGCCGCCGCCGTCGAACCCTGCGCTGTTGTCCTCCTGGACGGCGAGCTCGAATTCCTGGCACCCGAAGCCGCCCCCACCGGAGAAGGTCTCGGGGTAGAGCTCTTCGCAGGTGTAGGTGACCAGCCGCGGCCCGGAGTACCCGTCGAGGGCATCGAAGATGTCGGGGTCGACGACCTTCACATCCTCCTCTCCGAGGACCACGGGGACGGGGACGATCATGGCGAAGTCGTTGACGTCGGTGACCACATCGTTGGACATGGTGATGGTGGTGCGACCGCCCTGGCGGACGATGGCGACTTCGCTGGCGGTGTTGACGAGGTCAGCGCCCGCCTCACCGACATAGTTTCCGCAAAACGCATGTGCGGCGGCGGATATCCAGAACAACAACATCGAAGGGCTCCTCAATGAGGGAAGGGGGGTGAGAATGTGGCCCTGATGTCCTGTCCGACATCGAGTGTATACGTCACATCGATGCGTTGTGTGACATACGGTGTGGCTATTGGAGATCGATGGCGAGCGTGGTCTGGAAGTCGCCACGGCTGACGGTGGCTTGCTCGATGGTGAGACCGGCGAAGTCGGGCAGCTCGAAGGCGACCTCGCTCACGGCACCGAGGAGGATGTCGATGGGGAGCAGGGCCTCAAACAGCCGGGCGACGGCTTCGTCGCTGGCGCCCCAGTCATGTTCGCGCGCGGCGAGCTGAACGTCGACCGCGCCGAGGGCCAGGGAGAGGGTCTGCCCCTCGATCAGGACACCGACGTCTGCAGTCGTGGCGACGTCCAGGACCAGCCGCTCGCCATACTGTCCGCCAGGGGTGAGCAGCTCGATCTGGAGCGCGCCGATCTGGAGCTGCAGCTTGTCGGGGTCATCGGCGGGCACGACGACGGGAGGCAGCGACGCGGAGAGCCGCATGGTCGCCTGCTCGGCGCCGAGCAGCGCGAGCAGCTCCGGATCGAGGGTCCCATCGTCCGAGGAGAGGGTCTGATCGATAAGGCCGCCCCGCCAGACCTCAAACAGGGCACGGTTGAACAGGTCATCGGAGAGGGTCAGCCCCATCATGGCGCTCAGATCGGCGTCGAGGGTCATCGATGGCGCGGCGAGGACGCCGTTATAGGTCTTGTCGCTGGCGCTGGGCACATCGACCGACACATCCAGGACGATCCCGACACCGCCGGTGGTGACGTCCATTCGCTGAAAATCGGCTGCGATCGTCAATTCGCTGTCGAGTAGCGCGCTGGTGAGCGAGAAGTCGAAGGCGGACAGGGCGTCTTGAATCAGTGCGGGGGCGGTGACGGTGAGCTCTTCGACGAGCATGTCCTCAACGACGCCGCGGATGGTGCCGACGAAGACGTTGTCTTCGATCCAGGAGGGCAACAGGGAGACGTCATACCGGAAGCCGTCCATGGTGACGACGGGGCTCTGGACGTCTACGGTGAGCTGGCCGTCCTGTGCGCCGAGGAGGATGTCTGCGGAGACGACGGCGGCGTCGGCGTTCATCTGGAGGGATTCTTCGAACGCGATCCAGATGATCTCACCATATGCGGCGATGTCGACGGTGAGGTCGGGGAGGGTGACGGTCATCACGAGGGCGCCGTCGGTTGGCTGGAGGTCGAGGATCGGGGCCCCGAAGTCGATCCGGGTCACGTCGGCGTTGAGGAAGTTCCCCGAGGTGAGCGTGAAATCATAGACGGGGTTGATGAGGCTGAGGTCGCTGTTGAGGAGATCCGGCGAGATGAGCCCGGTGGCGAAGTTGGAGAGGGCGTCGAGGCCCGCAGGCCCGATCAGGCCGGCGACGGCGTCTTGGACGGCCCCTTCGGGCGCATCAAACTGCCCGGCGAGGACGCTTCGCCGCTGGAAGAGGGTGTCCCCGTCGTCTTCTTCAGCGATGACTTCGATGGTGTTGATGCCGCGTTGGAGATCTGTGGTGCCGGAGAAGTCTGCACCGTCCCGATCGAGGTCTTGATCGTCCATCCGCACCGCGACGACGTCTGCGGCGGTGCCCCGGACGGTGACGGGTTCCAGGGGCAACCACGCGGCGTTCCGGGGCTCGCTGAGGGTCAGAGAGGGCGACAGTGACGAGGTTTCAGTGGTCTCTGGCTGCTTTGTGCAGCCCACCAACAGCAGGGCAATGATCACAGCGATGCTCCACAACGGACCGCAGAGAGGATAAGAGATCGTCTCACACGATGCCGTGACGGCGGCGTGAAAGACCTCCAACTGTCCCTGCTGAAGCGTTCACGGTACACTCCTGGGGTTCTCCCGTAAAGGGTCTTGATGAACAACATCCTCCCTCACCTGACCCAACATGCTGGCGGCGAACAGGCGCTTGTCCAATTGGATCCCGACCATCCGGGCTTCCGGGACAGTCGGTATCGCCAGCGTCGGGATGAGATCGCCCGGATCGGGTTGGCGTACAAGACCGGCCAGCCCGTCCCGGCTGCACCCTATGTGCCCGAAGAGCACGCGGTGTGGAAGACCATCTGGGACAAGCTGCGGGCCCTGCATCAGCAGCGGGTGTGCTCCGAAATCCTGGAGCTTCAGCATGTGATGCCGCTGCCAACCGATCGGATCCCGCAGCTGTCGTCGTTGAACCCGGCGCTCCAGCGGGCGGCGGGGTTCCGGATGGAGCCGGTCGCCGGGTTGGTGAGTTCAAGGACGTTTTTGCGGTATCTGGGGCAGCAGGTGTTCCTGTCGACCCAGTACATTCGGCATCACTCCCGGCCGTTTTATACGCCAGAGCCCGATGTGGTTCATGAACTGGTCGGTCACGCCGCGACGTTGGTGCATCCGGGCATCGCGGAGCTGAACCGGCAGCTCGGGCTGGCGGCGGCGGTGGCCAGCGAAGAAGAAATGCATCGGCTGGACCGGGTATACTGGTTCACGCTCGAGTTCGGGGTTGTCTTGGAACGGGGTGAGCTGAAGGCCTTCGGCGCCGGGTTGTTGTCCTCCTGCGGGGAGCTGGAGACCTACGATCAGAACGCAGCGCTGGAGGAGTGGGATCTGGAGCGGATGGCGACGACGCGGTTCGATCCCACGATGTATCAGTCGACGCTGTTCGTGGCGCCGTCGTTCACCCGCCTGTTGGTGGATGTGACGATGTGGATCCGCGGCGGCGGGTGGCGGTGCTGAATGCGGTTCTTGCGGGTCGCCAGTCGGTATCAGGTTCAGCTCGGGTGGCTGCGGGTCATCGCCGACGCCATTGGTGATGGCCAGATGAGCATCGACGAAGTGGCTGAGGTGTTGCTGTCGAACCGGGACCACTTCAACCGCTGGTGGGAAGAAGCCGGGCACCCGCCGCCAGCACGCGGCACGGCGCAGCCGGCGACCGCGAACCGTGCCGCCCGGATCGGGTCGAACTATGGGATCCATGACGCGGATCGGACCGGGGCGCTGACCCCGCTCGGTCATGTGCTCCGGGCCGTTGCCCCCTGGCGTGGTCGGGAATCCCCGTTCGCATGGCAGGGGCCGACCCGCTGGATGGGCCTGTGGATGGTCTTCGCCAAGACCGGCGATGTCATGCTGGAGGTGTTCCGAAGCCTCCCGTCTGAGGGGCTGGACGGCGAAGTCGCGCCAGACTTCATGGCCGATGTGCTCCGACGGCTGGCCCGCACCGCACAGGGTGAGGCCCGGAAGCTGCTCCGCGATCAGGCCAGTCGGGCCGGTGGTCGGCGTCGGTTCGCGAGGAACTTCCTTATCTATCCCTATATGGAGCCCATCCGGGATCTGGGGTACCTGGAAGCGCATGGCCGCGCGGGTGGATATCGGCTGACCCCGGACGGCGCTCGACTGGTCGCTGCCCTCAACGATGGGCGCGATGCAGCGGCATGGCTGGAAGAAGGACTGCCGCGGGCGTTCATGATCGCCGAAGGCGGTCCGGATCCGCTGCCGTCGTCTGGGTCGATCTTTCCAGAGGTGCTCACCACCCTGCCGAGCGGGGTGACCACGACGCCAGGACGCATCTCGTTGGAGATGATGTTGCTGCTGGCGCAAGCGAAGCTGGTCACGCGACGCCAGTGGATCGATCTGCGTCAGGGGCGGCGGCTGCTGGAAGACGCAGTAGAGCGGGCGCAGGGCATGATTCGCCTCGACGGCGGCGATCTCATCTGGGAACGCGGCGCTGAGCGGGGTGACTTCTGGTCTCCGGCCCCGACTGCGCCCGAAACACCGGCCATCACCCGCCGGGGGATGCCGCGACTCAAGCCGCCGCCGACCCGCACCCGGACCCGGGTGGTGCGGGCGACGCGGCCCACGACGCTGCCGACACCCAACAAGCCCCTCGCCCCACAGTCCAGGTCACCCGGGCCGCCGGACGCGCCGCTGGTCCAGCCTGTGGCGTCGACGCCGGCGGTGGCGTTCCGACAGACCTCTCCGCAGATTTCGCTGCCGCTGGCAGAAGACCCTGTCGCTGTGGCGACGGCGCCGCAGGCGGTTGCGCCGATGAGCGCCCCGCTCCCGGTGACCGCTGCGCCGCTTTTGTTGGGGGGTGCGCCGCGGCTGCGGTGCTGGCTTCAACATGTCGTCGCTCAGCTGCAGCCGCCGACGGCAGGGCGGCCGATGCGGGGGGACGGTCCCGGCGCCGCCCTGGCCGCGTTGGGTGAGACGCTCAAGACCGGCGGGCCGCGGGAAGATGCCGACGCGCAGCCGCTGCGTACGGCGCTGGATGCGATCGCCCCGATCGATGGGGAGGCCCTGCTGCGGCGGGCCGCCGATCGGTGGGGGACCGGCTTGGAAGCGGTCGCCCTCCAGGCTGCGATCAACCGCGCCCGGCAAACCTGCGACAAGCTGACCGCCAACCTCAAGGCCCGTGTCCTCGCGGGCCTACACGGGGAGGGGGACTGGGACACGCTCGCGGCGGCCACCAACGCGCTGATGGATGACGCGCTGACGCTGTCAGGGCGATCGCCGGTCGCGCTGCTGGACGCGCTGCACAGCGCGCTCCAGTCTCATCCGCCGATGGACGCCGCGCAGCAGTTCGTGCGGTCGCTGCTCGCTGCACCGATGGCCTACACCTATGTGCGTCAGGTCTCCGGTGCGCTCCCCTGCGTCGGGGCTCCGGGCGCGGCCGTGGAGATCGTGGAGATCGAAGGTCCGCGCCCACAGCGCCATGTGTGGGTGCGGCTCACGGCGCCGGATGCAGAGACGGCGCTTCGCCTGGGGCGGGCCCGTGCGCTGCGGGCGATCGATGCGCTTCGCTATGCGGCCCGCCTCAGCGCGCCGGTTGAGCTGCTCCGTGAGACGCTCTCGCCGCCCCCAGCGCCCCCATCGCCGGCCCGCGCTGATCTGTTGTTGCCCCAGACGCCGCGACCACCGATGTCGTTGGCGCACCTTCCCTGGGGCGATCCGGATGCGCCCGGTGACGGTGCGAAACTGGCTGCCGCGGTGGTCCACCTCTCACGGGCAACGCAGGCGCGGGACACCTGGCCTGCGCTCTGCTCGCTGGCGTCCGGTCCGGTGGACGCCTTGTCTGCTGCGGGTGCCCTCGCCTTCGCTGCGGCGTGGCTGGTCGAAGGGATGCATCAGGCCGAGACGGCGCTGCACATCTGCACGCTCCGGGATCCGTCGCCGGAACGGCTGGCGATCCTGACCCGCTGGCAAGGGGACGAGGCAGCCCAGAAGTATGCTCAGGCGAACGCCTTCCCCGCCGATCTGCGCATGATGCGATACCCACCGCCGCCGCCGCGCGCGCTGTCCGCTGTCGTGGACACCCTCCAGGGCACGGACCTGGACACCGCCGCCCTGGTGGCACCGATTCAGGACGACTACCCGCTCGCGGCCGTTCGGCTGGCCGCGATTCAGGACGCCATGGTCCGCTCGGAGCGCCTGGCCGCTGTGGCGGATGCCCAGCGGGGCGCGATCCGGAACCTGCTGCATCGGCTGGCGACCTTCTCGGACGGCGTCGCGCCCCGACCCGAGCCGCCCATCCGGCTGATGCAGCTGCGGGCGGTCATGGACCCGGTCCTCGAAGATGCGGCGCGGATGGTGGCCCTGGACGAGCCGCTCGCGATGCACTGGGGGGCGGTCCTCGATCGGTTCGACGATTTGCGCTCGCTGTCCGGTCCTGTCGATCCCAGCCGCCTGCTTGAGATCCTCGACGGCTGACGGTCAGAACGTCAAGACATCAGCGATGGCCGGCGCCCGGTACTCGGCGCCGCCGGTCCGTACCGTCAGGTTGTCGGCCATCTGGGCGATCCCGGCCCCATGAGAGTGGCCACAGAGGACCTGGAAGTCGATGTCTGGATGCTTCGTGGCGACCGCCATCAACATGTCGCCCACCGCGCCACAGGTGAAGTCCGGCAGCCAGGGGGAGTCGTCCGCCGGGGTGGCCCCCTCATGCCAGCAGGTCTCTTGGAAGGGCGGGACATGGGTGAGCACGATGATCCGCCATGCGCCGCCGTCGATGGCCTTCTGGATCGATGCCTGCAGGGATCGGGCGCCTTCCTGGCCGAGATTCTGGAGCCACATCATCAGGTTCTCACGGGGGAGGCCGCAGAGTTCCTTGATCAGCCGGTGATCGTTGATGCGGATGGTGGTGGTCATGAAGTCGCCCAGCCGGGCATCGCCCCAGCCGCCATGACCCACAACGGCGAGGTTGTTGTCCAGAAACACTGCGCCGCCTTCGCCCATCCACCGCAGCCGCGGATCCGCACGGTTCAGGTCGGCCATCTCCTTTCGGACCCGGGGGATGCTGCCATGGTAGTAGTCGTGGTTTCCGAGGACGAAGTAGATCGGCGTCGGGGCCAGGGCGTCGGCGAGGAGCGTCAGCCAGTCCCGCACCGTGGGCGCTTCCGCGATGTCACCGGTGATGGCGATCGCGTCGGGTCGGCTGTCTCGGATCGAAGAACAGAAAACATCGCGGGCATGGTCCGCAGAGACAAAATTCAGATGAATATCGGTTGCCCATGTCAAGCGCATGGTCTCTTCATATCGCTCCGCGTAAGGTTTCCGTTCGAAGATTGAAAGAAGGCGCCGATACAGACTATGTAATGGTTGAATCGCAGGAGAGGAGATGCCCATGAGAGCTGCAATGATGGGGGCCTTGGTGTTGAGCGTCGGGTGGGGCTCTGCCCAGGCGATGCAGCTCGACATCGATCGGCCGACGCTGTGTGCCCACGCGACCGCCGCGATCATCGGCGAAGTCACCACCCGCCAGTCCCAGTGGTCTCAGGGATCGCTTGGCGGTATCGAGACTGTCTTCGACGTCAGCGTCGAGCGGGTCGTCTTCGGCGCCGCGCCCGGTGACCTCTCGGTGGTCGTGCCCGGCGGCCAGATCGGTGACATCCACCTCAACGTGGAAGACGCTGCACCGCTCCAGGTCGATCAGCGGTACCTGCTGCTGGTAAAAGTGGCCGATGATGGTCGCAGATATATCGTCTTTGGCGGTGAACAGGGCGCGACCCTCCTCCCCCATCAGCCGCAGCTCGAAGCCGAAGCGATCGCCTCGCTGGGGAGCTGCGATGCGCCGTAATCGCGCGCTGCTCGTCGCAGCGGTTTTGCTTGTCCCGGCCGTCGGCTCCGCCTATGAGCTGACCGGACTGACCTGGGATTGGCAGGTCACCGCCATCGAAGACCCCTTCCAGATCAACGCGTCGAGCTTCCCCTCCTCGGCCGGTTCGACCAGCGATGTCTACGCCGCCATTGAGGACGCTGTCGACGAGTGGACGGACGCTGGGCTGAACCTGGAGCTGTCCGCCGATACGACGACCGGGACCGCTACGGACCTCGATGGCGACTTTATCATTCAGTATGTCAGCAGCACCGCCTCCGGCGGGACGCTGGCGGTGGCCAACTCCTGGAACTACAACGGGGAGTTCGCCGTAGACTGTGACATCCTGTTCTATCGGGCCAACAGCCTCGGTACGATCGATTGGCAGGTCAACCCCACCCGCAGCAGCCACATCGGCATCCATGAGGTCGCCCTCCACGAGCTGGGGCACTGTATCGGCCTCGACCACGCCAGCTCGTCCAGCGCGGTGATGTACTTCGCCTACCAGGGCGTCGACACCCTCACCGCCGATGACATCAACGGCGCCCAGGCGGTTCATGGGGCGGCGAAGACCGACGATGACGAGGATGGATACTCGCCGGACGAGGGGGACTGCGACGACAGCGATGAGACCATCCACCCTGGCGCCGCCGAGATCTGCAACGAGATCGATGACAACTGTGATGGGATCATCGACTTCGAGGATGAGACCCAGACCACCATCACCAACAGCGCCGGGACCTTCGACTCCGGCTTCGCCACAAACGGAAACGTCTTCCTCGCCGATGAGGACACCATGCTGTTCTCCTTCGAGCAGCGCCTGGACATCCCCGCCGGCACCCGGCTGGTCTGGTCGGTGTTGGAGTCCGACCGCGAGACCCGCGACTATACGCTGATCCGCTCCGCCCTCAGCCGCGCCGGGTCCCCCTCCGATGACTGGCATGAGAGCCCCGCCCTGAACGTGCCCCTCCAGGATGGCAGGTACTACATCCTCCACCTCGGCGGCATCACCGACAGCAACCTCTTCCACTATGGCTCGTCGACCTCCTCGGCGCGTGGGCCGGTCACCCCGCAGGGCGCCGTCATTGATCATGTGACCTCGCCCTTCGACAGCACCGTGTCCGTTGACTCCGGGTACCTCGTCACCCAACGGATCAACCACATCGACCCGGACGATCGGGACGTGGATGAGGACGGGGAGACCGTCCTCTGTGGTGACTGCGCCCCCGAAGATCCCGACGTCTACGCCGGCGCGCCCGAAGTCTGTGACGGTGAGGACAACAACTGCAACGATCAGATCGATGAAGACTTTGATGTCGACACCGATGAGGATGGGGTGATCGACTGCATCGATCCCTGCCCCCTCGACGCAGAGGATGACTCGGACAACGACGGCTCCTGTGACTCCGACGACCCCTGCCCCGACGATCCCAACGACGCGTGCGACCAGGACACCGGGGAGCCGGACGACACCGGGGAGCCGGATGACACCGATGAGCCGGACGACACCGATGAGCCGGACGACACCGATGAGCCGGATGATGACGATGAGCCGGATGATGACGATGCGGGAAGCGGTGATGTCGAGGACACGGAAGAGCCCGGTGGGGCGGCCGGGTGCTCTACAGCCGGCGGCATCAGCGGAGCGCTCTGGATCATCGGTATGATCGGGATCTTACGACGCCGCCGCTGATTTACCGTCGATTTACAATCGCGGTACGGTCCTTGCTGTCAACGCTCCTGAACCCTGCCCTGGAGCGTGATCCGTGCCGCGGCCTCAGCCACGGTCCCCTCACTCGGGACCTCTCGCATATTCTTCTTTTCTACGATTCCTATCGTTCCCGCTACTATTGATGTCTTCTGTCGCCCTGGCAGAAGAGGTCAGCCTGCCCCTTCCCGATTGGCAGGCGCTCACTGACGCCGCCGCCCAGGCGGAACAGGTCACGGTCGCGCCTCATGCGACCCTGCCCGTCCGACGGGAAATCTCCGGGCGGCTGGATCGTGGCGTCTTCAGCGGGCAGATGACCGCGACCTTCGTGGTCTCCGACGGGCACACGCCCACGATGGTGCCCCTCATCGACGCCTCCGCCGCGATCTCGTCGATCACCCTCGATGGGCGGCGGACCTCTCTGCTCTCTCAAGATGGGATGATTGTTCTGCCCATCGAGACCCCGGGGCTGCATCGGGTCGAGGTCGGCTTTCTGCTTGGGAAACAGGACGATCGGTTCGCGCGAAAGCTGGCGTTTCGTGTCCCAGATGCCGGCATCAGCCGCCTCAGCATCGAGATTCCAGAGCAGGGCATTGACGCTGCCCTGGCCGGAGGTGCCATCGTCTCACAGCAGCAGATCGGCGATGAGACCCGACTGGTCGGGCTCCTGGATGGGCAGGGGCAGGTCGACCTGTCCTGGCAACGGGCGATCCCTGAGAACCTCGGCGATGCACAGGTCCATCAGCAGGTCCATACCCTGCTCACCTTGCAAGAAGGCCTCGTCCGTGGGCTGAGCGTGGTCTCGATGGATGTCCGAGAAGGCGCCACCGACCGGCTCCGGCTCGCCCTTCCCGAAGGCGTCGAAATTGTTGATGTGACCGGTGACGCGGTGCTTCAGTGGCGGACCGGTGATGAGCTGGAGGTTCGGCTCCGGTACCTCGTCGAGGACCAGGCGACGGTCCAGGTTCACTTCCAGCTCCCCGCCGCCCTGGATGCGCCGGTCCCGCTTCGGATGCCGCTGCCGCTTGATGGCGCCTTGTCCAGTGGCGTCGTCGGTGTTCAAGGGCCTGCTGGTCTCCAGGTCAGCGTCGACACCGTCCAGGACGCCGAGGCGCTGACCCCCCGAGACCTGCCCACTGCCCTCACCGGGTTGACCCAGAACCCGCTGTTGTTGGGGTTTCGGTTCGACGAGACGCCCGAGATCACCCTCCGCGTCGCCCGGGAAGAGGCCATCGAGCTGATCAGCACCGTCATCGATGACGTCCAGGCCTCGACGGTGGTGATCGAGGACGGCACCGAGGCGACGAAGATGCGGATGCGCATCCGCAACAATGTCCGCCAGTTCTTGCGGGTTCGGCTTCCCGATGGGTCGACCCTCACCCAGGCGCGGATCGGCGGA
>JBCBLB010000852.1:0-3640 GCA_038520555.1 Myxococcota bacterium
AGTGATCGTATTCGTTGATGCCAATGATGACGGCGACGCGATTAACCGAGGACACAACAGCGCTCCGGGGCATGGGTATGGGGCCCCCACCGTAGCAGACGCGCGGGCATGCGTGGTTGAAGGCCCTCTGTATAAAAGGGTCCGACCGTTTTGGTTCGAATCGGACACGCGCTGCTCGGACTACCCACCGACATCAATGCGTGTAAGCAGTTGCGTTGCACGGCCCAACGACCGCCAATGGGGCTGCGCCATACACGCCTCCAGGTGGGAACGGATCGGCTTGAGTTGTGGCGCGACCTGTGCGGTCGGGAGCTTTACAAGCCCGATGAGCGCGATATCAACGGCGCTCAGATGCTCTCCGCGGCTCTCCTGCTCATGGGTCAACGCTGCGATCAGTCCCGGGATCGCCGCCGGGTCCTCAGTATGCGCCAGCAACCCCACCATCGTGATCGCGTGGTGGGGCTCTCCCCGACGAAGGGCGGCGTTCAGGTACGGGATCAACGGCTTGCTCAGCGCCAACAGTGCACCGCCGCTGAACTTGCCTTGCTGGCCTTTGATCGGGCGACCAACCAACTTCTGGAAGACATCATCCGCGTAGCTCCTCGCCTCTCCATATGCGCTGTCGTATCGAGGCAAGGCAGACAATCGCACCGTGATCCGTTCCAGGATCGCGGCAGAGGGCGCGGCCCCATAGAGCCGCCAGTCCGCTTCCGGGATTCCCAGAATCAAGTCGGTTCTTCGCTTCAATGGGATGGCCCGGAGCGCCTCCTGGACCCAGGGCATGCCATTGTCCTGAGACCACGTCCAGGAACCGTACAAATGCGTCAATATCGTGGCGATCTGGGCATCGCGGGCCTCCGGGACCGGTCGGCCGAGCCCCTTCAACACATGCAGCCAACAAAACAGGGTCATCACCCCAGGCCAGTTTCGACCGTTCGATGGCTTGTCCATCGCGTCCGCCATATCCAGGGCCGCGTCCAACGGATCGAGGGCGGCTTCGCCATACGCCAACAGGTGCTCCACCAGGGATGGACCGGAAAACCCGGTGGGAACCTTCACGGTCATCTCGGCCAGCCGCTCGACCGATGCCTGGGCGAGCAGATCCGGAAACGGGGAGCCCGTACGGAGCTTCTCGACCTTCCCCAGCATCTGGGCTTGCGCGCTGCCCCACTGCTCCCGAGAGACGAACGATGGCGGGTTGGCGCTCTGGGTCAACGACGCCAGCGCCTGCGCCTTGATCAACTGCCCCGTCAGCTCGTTTGGCAGCGTCTGCCCCGCCTGCAAGAGCGAATAGACGAGCCCGTCTCGGTAGGGGGGCTCAATCTGGCTCAAACCGTCGATGAGGACCTCGCAGAAGGCGTCATCGTCCGCGCGCGCACGGATGATCGTGTCGATGCTCTCGATCATCCCGAGGCTCTTCCACGATTGGGTGACCGCCCGCTGGACCTTCGGATCCTGCTCGTCGGGATATTTTTCGGCGACCCGGTGGAGGAACCGGAGCAGCACCGCTGCGGTCGGTCGCGACGGCGCCGCGGCCAGCCAATCCCAGGCCTCGGGTGACTCGACCACGTCGATCTGATCGTGTTCAAAGCCCTCCCAGAGCAGCGCGCCGACGTCCGCGTCTGCCCCCATGTCGCGAAGCAACGGCATCAAGGCTCCGCCGCGGTGATACTTGCAGCACTCCAGGATCAACGCGGCCCGTGCGATACGCTCACGACTCATCAAGGCTCCCATGTTTGCGCGGAGAGGGGTAGGGATGGAGACCGATCATCCATTGTTGACGCAGCTGCGGGAAGCGGTCCCTTCGGTTGAGGCGTGGCTGGCGCTGGTCCAGGCGCTGGAGAGCACTGAAGATGATGCGGCCCTGTTCCAGGCGCTCGACCATGCGCTCGCGGGCTGGCCCGACCATTTGCGGGTTATCGCTGCGGGCAACGCCACAACGGTTGAGCTGCGGCGACGCAGCCCCACCGACCGCTGGTGGGAGACAGATCGCCTCTGGATTCGACTGGGCCGACGCCTTGAGATCCTCCTGGAGGACGATCCTGACGAGAGGCCGCTGCAGGCGCTGCTTCAGCGGCTCACACATCGGGCCATACCCGGGTTTACGGAATTGAAGGTGAGCGGAAGAGCGTTCGAGTATCTGCCACAGGGGGAGCCGCTTGTGCAAGCGATCGCGACCTGTGAAGCGCTCGCTGGGCTGCATACGTTGGTGCTCTCTCAGCTCCGCTTCACCCTCTCGCCACCCGCTGGCCTGTATCCTCTGATCGCATCGCCCCATATGGCAGGGATCCGCTCGTTTTCGCTGCTCATGGGTCAAGATGACACCGTCCGATACGAGCTGCTGGCGTTCATCTGGGAGAGCAGCTGGTGGAAGCGGCTGACCCATCTTCGCCTTGCCCCGTTCCAGGCCGTTCAGGCCATCCACGACGCGCCGCTCCCCGAAGCCCTGACCGGACTGACCATCGAGGGCGTGGTCTACGGCTCCCGCCATATCAAGGCCTGGACAGGTCAGACGTCGGTGACGTGGCTGGGGCTGGCGCAGAACCGGCTCACGCTGGATACGCTGCGACCGCTCCTGACGCCGAAGGCCACGCTGACGCACCTGGATCTGGCGGACAATCAGCTGGGCGATGACGCAGCGATATGGTTGGCCGAGCAACCCTGGATCAAATCTCTGGTGTCGCTGTCGCTGGCAGGCAATCCGATCGGGGGAGCCGGCACGCGCGCGCTCCGAAAGGCCCTGCCAGAGAATCTGCGTGCCCCCTTCCTTCCCCTGTCCGTCGACGCGATCCGGGAGGCGGTGACGCCGCTCCTCAGCGGGCACCACTTCGATCCCATCATCGAACTGCTCGATCAACACATCGATGATCTCAACCCGAACGATCGGCATCGGCTGATCGGGTGGCTGAACCATCGGCTTCGAAATTGGGCCTACACCCGTCGCGCACCCGAAGCGTGGCTCGATCGGTTCAGCGCCGGAGAAGAGATGCCGCTGCTGCGGCTCCCTCGGCAGGCGACCCTGCTGCCCAGACATGATCTGGATCGCTTCATCCAGAGCCCCTACATCAAGCTGTATCGATGGCTGTTCCTGTATTTCCTGACTCAAAAAGGACAACATCCAGCCGACGCGCTGGCGCGGATGAAGGCCTCGATGCAGCGCCTGGCGAAGAGCCGGAAGCTGAAGATGCTGGAAGAACTTCACCTGTCGGTCTCCTCCACGCTGCGGGTCGATCCCGTATGGCTGGCGGAGGGGCAGATGCCTCGCCTGGAACGATTGGTGCTCCATGGTGTCCATTTTACCGACTGGCAAGCGTTCACCGAGCTGCACTGGATCACAGGGCAGACCCGGCTCACCTTGAAGAACTATAAAGCCGACGTGCTGATGGAGATGTTGACCACCATCGATCCACCCATGACATGGCGCTACATCCGGGTGGACACCATCGACCTCCCCAGCCCCGCGCAGCGGACCGTGCTGGACGCGTTGCCGTGGCGAAGACGGGTTCATCTCTCCTTTTGTTGAGCCGGTTTATCGATCCACCCCCCATCAAACGGGCTCAAAAACCGCTCCACAACAAAAAACGCGCCCCCTCCGGGGGCGCGTCTGGCGGCCTGATGCCAGCGATTACATCACACACGC
>JBCBLB010000544.1:0-6846 GCA_038520555.1 Myxococcota bacterium
GTCCACCGCGATCTCAAGCCTGCCAACGTCCTGCTGGAGCTGCATACACCGGGGGTTCAACCGCGCATCAGCGACTTCGGGCTCGTCAAACAGCTGGACACGACGCTGTCGGTCACAGGCGTCTTCCTTGGCACGCTGACCCATGCCGCCCCGGAGCAGCTTCTCGACGCCAGCCGCGTCGACGCGCGCGCCGACCTGTTCAGCCTCGGCGTGATCCTCGTCGAGCTTCTGACCGGCCACCTCCCCTACTTCGCGGATACGATCGATGGGATCCAGCAGGCCCACGCCCGCCCGCCGGATCTCGGGCAGGTCCCCGCCCAGCTCCGCCCGCTGTGTGAGGCGCTCCTTCAGCCCCATCCGAACCTGCGCCCGCCCAACGTCGCAGCGGTGCAGTCCGCGATCCAGGCGCTGGATCTGCCCCGTGGCCGAGACCTCGCCGGGCCCATCTTCACCGCCGCCCGTCGACATCGCCCACAGTGGGACCTCCAGACCGTGCCGTCTCCACAAGACACCGACGGCTACCTGCCCTCTCGAACCGATCTGTTTGTGGGGCGCGAGCCCGAGTTCGCGCAGCTTGAGGAGCGGCTCAACGAGCCGCAGCGGCGGCCGGTCACCCTCGTCGGCCCTGGCGGCGTCGGGAAGACCCGACTGGCGGTCCAGTTCGCCGCCGCAGACGCCGACCGATGGCCAGACGGGGTGTGGTTCTGCGACATCAGCGCCGCCCGCTCTACCCATGAGATGGTCGACGCCGTGCGTCAGGTCCTCAAGCTGCCGCCCCACCCCCACCCCCACCCCCTCCTGCGTGCGCTCCGCGATCGGCCGGGCGCGCTGTTGATTCTCGACACCTTCGAGCACCTTCCCCTCGACGCCCGACAACAGGTGGCGCAGTGGGCGAGCGCCGGCCCCCAGCTGCTCATCACCAGCCGTTCGCCGCTGAACATTTATGGAGAGCGGCTGCTGCCCATCGAGCCGCTCTCTCCCGCCCTCGCCGCCCGGCTGCTGGAGGTCCGGATGAGAGACTGCTCCGACGCCCAGCTGCCCCCCGCGCTCCGCGACGCGTTCACCGACGCCCTGGATCACCTCCCGCTGAACCTGGAGCTGCTTGCCCAGGCCGACCTCACCGATCCACAGACGGTGCTCCGCCAGATCCAGCGATGTGAAGAGCCGCTGCGGGCCCATCGCGCCGGCGGCCCTGCTCGGCATCAGTCCCTGGAAGCGTCACTGGAATGGAGCTGGGCGCTGCTGGATGCCGATCAGCGGGTCACCTTGACGCAGTGTGCGGTCTTTGACGGCGGGTTCTCTCTCGAAGCCGCCGATGCGGTGGTTCGCCTTGACTCCAGCGAACAGGTCGAGCATGCGCTGGAAGGCCTCCTCGACCAGAACATGGTGATGCGCCTGGACAACGGCCGGGGGATGACGACGCGGCTGGGCATGCTGAAGACGACGCAGCGGTTTGCCCTGCGTCGGCTCGAAGATCGTGACGCAGTCGAGCGAAGGCACATCGACTACTTCGCCAGCTTCGGCCGCCCGGGCACCCGGAAGCGGCTGATGGGCGCGAACCGGACCCGCTTCCGGAACGCGTACCTCTCTGAGCTGCACAACCTGCTCACGGCCTGCCAGCGGGCTGGGACACGGGGCGACGTCGACACCGCCGTCCGCTGTGCCCTCGCGGCCGACAGCATCTACTGGGAGAAGGGCCCCTATTCCGCCGGCCGCGACTTCATCCGCGACGTTCGGCGCCGGCTGGCGCTCGACGATCTCCAGCAGGCGCGGCTGCTGTCCCGGGAAGCCCGCCTGGAGGAAGGCCTCCGACACAACGTGGTCGCCTGGGAGCTGCTCAAGCAGGCCATCGACCGCTACCACGCCGCCCAGATCGCCCCCCCCTTCGAGATGCTGGTCCGCATGGTCCACCTCTCCTTCGATCAGGCCCTCTTCGAAGAGGGCGAGCAGTGGCTGAAGCATGCGGAGCAGCAGATTCCGCCCGGTGATTTTGAAGCCGAAGGGCAGGTCGCCTACCAGCGGGGGATCCTGGCGCGGGTGTGGGGGGACACCGAGCGGGCCGTCACCGAAGGGCGTCAGGCCGTCGCGATGTTCCGGAAGGCCGGCTCTATCGACGGAGAAGGACGCGCGCTGCGACAGCTCGCCACCGCGCTGGTGGTCCGCGGATCGCTGCAGGACGCCCTGGACGCCGCCCAACAGTCGGTCGGCCTGCTCCGGGCGTCTGGCTATCGTCAGTATGAGTGCACCGCGCTCATCACCTTGAGCTGGGTGTTACAGGAGCTTGGGCGGTTCGATCCGGCGCGGATCACGCTCCGGCAGGCGCTGGAGATCGGCCAGTCCCTCGGCGATCGGCGCATCGAAGCCAGCGTCGAGGGCAAGCTGGGCGAGATCTCGCATATCCGCCAGGATTTGAAATCCGCGACGCATCATTACCAGACCTCGCGGGCGTGTTTCACCGATCTCGGCGATCGGCGGCGTGCCCTGATCGTGACCGCCAACCTGGGCATGGTCTATCTGGAGCAGGGCATGCTCGTTCCTGCCGAGCGCGTGCTCCGTGAGGCCCTTCGCACGGCGAACCAGATGAAGCTGGTCGGCATCGAGGGGATCCTTCAGCAGGGCATCGCCCGGCTCAAGGCCCGGCGCGGCGATCCTGTGGATGCCTTCGCGGAGCTGGACCGCGGAGAAGCGCTCCTTCGGCGCACCCATCGGCTGTCTGATCTGGGCGATCTGCTCGTGTTCCGCGCAGAGCTGGCCCTGCATGCGGGCGATCGCGCCCTGGCCGTCGAAGCGGTCGAGGAGCTCGCCGCCCAGCTCGCCGCAGAAGAGCCGTTGGTCCGACATGGCCTGAGCGAGTCGCTGGCCCGCCTTCAGGCCCGTCTGGCCGATTCCCAGCCCGCTTGATGCGGCTCGTCAACGGCATCGGTCGCGGCTCGTCAACGGCATCGTCAAAACCAATTCATCGGCGGCCAGAGACAGCCCCCCGATGAGCATCACCTGGCTCACCGACCAGAGCAGCGCCATGAGGGTATCGATCAGGAAGAGCATGTTGACCTCCGTTGTGGGTGTCTGGTTGGACACCCTGCTCCGGCCTGCCGGCAACCGCGGACGCTATTCGATGTAGCCCAGCTCACGGAGCGCGCGGGTCTCGTCGTCTTCTTCCTGCTCCCCTTCTCCTTCATGGGCGCCAGCAGGCTCCGGCAGGTTCATCCGCAGCCGAGATTCGGCCATCTCATCGACGAGCCGCTTCATCTCTTCGGGAGGCGCGTCGCCGGTGGGCTTTCGCTCGCCCGGATCAACGCTTCGGTCGTAGACTTCGTATCGGACGCCCTGGGCGGTCGGTCGGCGGATCAGGGCGATGGTGTCATCACGCGCGGAGAACATCTTGCCCCGCGGCCCGTTCGGGTCACAGGCCTCTCGCTGCTGTTTCTTGCAATGGCTGCTCTCCCCGGTAAGGATCCGCCCCGCTGGCGGCCTGGATAGGATCGTGTCGACGCCGTCCACGCCCGAGATGGCCCTGGCGCCGATCTGGTTGAGCAGGCTGGGGGTCACATCCTCCAGGCCGACCATCGTCTCCACCGTCTCCCCTGCCCGCGCGTCCCCAGGCAGTTTGATGAGCAGGGGCACCCGCAGCTGCTCAGCGAACGGCGTGGTGCCATGGTCGAACCACAGCCCCCGTTCGGTGAAGCTTTCGCCGTGGTCCGCGACGAAGACCACGATGGCGTCGTCGAGGCGACCGGCCTCATCCAGGGCATCGAGCAGCCGACCGATCTGCTTGTCGGCGAACTCGACCGCGGCGGCGTAGCGGCGCTCATAGAACTCCGGCGAAGAGATCTCATTGATTCGTTGGTACCTGGCGATCTGTTCGATCGCTTCGGGGTCTCTCTTCCAACGCCGGCTGCGAAGGGGGACCTTGCGCCAGCGATGCAGGGGCCCATGGGCGTCGAAGGTGTGGTACCACATCATGATCGGCTCGCCCGGCTCTTGAAGGGTTAACCAGGCGAGCGCGGCGTCATTGGTCTTCTGCCCCTTTCGGTTGTAGTTGTTCTCGGGCGCATCATAGATGTCGAAGCCCTGATACAACCCCAGCTGCGGGCGCAGGGTGAATCCGGAGACGAAGGCCGCGGTGTGATACCCGCCCCGCCGGAGCCGCTCCGCGAGGGTGGTGTTCCAGAACGACAGGGCGTTGCCGCCGCGGAAGATGTTCATCGCGACGCCGTGGCTGCCGGGCAGGCGCCCGGTGTGCAGGGTGCAGAACGCGGGCCCGGTCACCGAGATCGGCGACCATGCCTGGGTGTAGCGGATCCCCCGCTCAGCGATGCGGTCGATGTTCGGCGTCTTCGACGGAGACGTCGGGTTGAGCGCCCCGACATGATCTGCGCGCAGGGTGTCCACCGAGAGGATGATGATGTCAGGTCCATCCTCGATCTTCTGCTGACAGGCGACCACCCCGATCATCCATCCCAACCACCACCATCGCTGCACGCCACGCTCCTGTCCGAACCGGTCATCAAAATGAGCCCGTGAGGCTCATCCGGATTTCCCATGAGATTCAGTTATCGTGCTTGACGCGTGCGATCGCATCATCCAGCGAGAGCACCGCCTGAAACGCTCCGCGCAGATCTTTGATCTGCACCGAGCCGGCTTCCTGTTCATCGGGCCCGATGATGATGGCCCACCGTGCGCCGCGGCGATCGGCGCTCTTCAGCTGCTTGCCGAGCTTGTTCATCCGATCGAGCGAGATCTCGGCGTTGATCCCCGCTGCACGGAACGCGGTGACGGCGCGCAGGGCGGCTGGCAGGACACCGCGGTTGAACACAGTGACCCACACGGCGGTGTTTGAGGCGTCATCGGAGAGCAAGCCGCGCTCAGACATGACCACCAGGATGCGGTCGATCCCCAGCGACACGCCGACTGCGGGGATCTGCTGACCGCTGAACATGCCGATGAGGCCGTCGTACCGCCCGCCGCCGCTGATCGAGCCGATGGATCCATCGCCCAGGACGGTCTCAAAGACGGGGCCGGTGTAGTAGTCGAGCCCCCGGGCGAGGCTCCGGTCCAGCTTCAGGCGATCTTCGGAGACCCCCAGGCCGAGGGCCCACTGGCGGATCTCCTTCAAGGCGTCCTCGACCGCACCGAGTCCGGGGATGTCCCCGCCGTCGAGCATGGCGTAGATCTGGTCGACCCCGGCGTCGTCCAGACCGGCGCCGAGGAGCTCTTTCCGGACGCCGTCGCGGCCGATCTTATCGAGCTTGTCGATGGCGACGATGATGTCGATCTCGCGGTCGGCGGCGCCGACGGCGGCGGCCATCGCCTTGAGCAGGCGGCGATCGTTGAGGCGGATGGTGAAGTCTTCCAGGCCGAGGGCGAGGAGGGCGTCATGAACGACGGCGAGGCACTCCGCCTCTGCGAGGCCGCCTTTGGCGCCGATGATGTCGACGTCGCACTGGGTGAACTCCCGGAACCGCCCGCGCTGGGGCCGGTCAGCGCGCCAGACCGGTTGGATCTGGTACCGCTTGAAGGGCATCGGCAGGTCGTTGTGCATGGCGACGACCCGTGCGAGGGGCACCGTCAGGTCGTAGCGCAGGCCCAGGCCGACCTCGCCCCGCTCCCCGGCCTCGCCCCGCTTGAGCACCCGGAAGATAAGCTTCGCGCCTTCGTCGCCGTACTTGCCGGTCAGGGTCTCGATGCGCTCCAGCGCGGGCGTCTCCAGGGGATCGAAGCCATAGCGCTGGAAGACGGCGCGGATGGTGTCGAGGACCTGCAGGCGGTGGTTCATCTCCCGCGGGAGCAGATCTCGCATCCCGCGTGCCCGGTTGACGTCCATATGTGATTCTCTCCTGAAATGGCTCCCTGTCGATAACGGGCTGACATCCTCCTGCGCAGGTGCGGACCTGCGCTGACAGGGCGGAACCATGATAAAGATGGGCGGCAGGGGAACACGCGTGAGTTTTTATTACACCCGAGAGCCGGGCGCCGAAGGCCAGATCCTCGCCGACCAGGGCGAAGGCAGCGGCCGCCCACTGTCCGACGTCCTCGACCGGGGGCCGCTCCCGATCCGAGCGGTCTTCGAGCTGATCGGCGCCCTGGCGGACGTCCTGACGGTCGCTGAGGAAGACAACGCCATCCACGGCGACATCAAACCTGGCTTCGTCCGCGTCGACAGCGCCGGCGCCGTCACGTTGGAGGGCTACGGGGAGCCCCGCCGCGGCGGGCGAGCCCCCGAAGGCGAGCCCGTCGGTGTGGCCACCGACACCTACGGCCTCGGTGTGCTGATGTACACCGCGATGACCGCCCAGGCCATCGGCGCCATCCCCAAAGACTACGATGGCCACGATGACACGATCCTCCAGCGCCTCGCCGGCGTGGACTGGTCCGCGATCCAGGACAAGCGCTGGTTTGATGAGGTCCTGCACTTCCTGTGCTCGATGCTGGCCTTCGATCCGTCGATGCGCCCACACCCCCTCGACGTCGCCAACATCTTCGTCGAGCTGTCCCATCAAATCGACGGGGAAGACCTGGTCGACTGGGCACGGGACAACATCCAGGACGACCGCCGCGGCCGGCCGCGGGGCCAACGGATCGCAGAAGACCTCGGCGGGCCCACCTCCCTATCTGGACCGATCAGCAACAACCCCACCGGCGGCTTCCGCATCGCTGCATCCGCCAAGGGCGAATCGACCGCGTTCTGGTCCAAAGAGAAAATCGCGGCGATGCTCGCCGCAGAAGATGAGCAAGAGAGCGAACAAGAAGCACCACGCCGCGAAAGCTGGAGCCCCGCGGCCCACCCCCCCCCCGAACCAGCGCCACACAACGAACCGCTGCGCAACGAACCGCTGCGCAACGAAC
>JBCBLB010000842.1:0-3713 GCA_038520555.1 Myxococcota bacterium
ACGTTGACCACCAGGGCGACGACGCCCTCATAATCGGAAAGCTTCACGGGCTCGCCCGTGATGGACGTCGCGGTGAAGTCGTGGAAGCTGCTCATGGAACGCTCCGTGATGGGGTGTAGTTCGTTGTAGGCTGGGACCAGCCCACTGCGTTCTTAGCGTGCTCTCTTGCGAAAGGGAGCGGTCTTCTGGGTTGACATCGGGAGAGGGGTCTGCGACGATATCCTGAAACCTGAATCGGGTGTCAAGTGATGGTAGAGCCAGCGACAGCGAGAGGGCGAGCGACGCGTCAGGCGTTGCTGGACGCGGCAGAGGAAGTCTTCGGTGAGAAGCGCTTCGCGAAAGCTGCGATCACAGAGATCACCCGCCGGGCCGGGGTGGCCCAGGGGACATTTTATGTGTATTTTTCCAGTAAGGAAGCCATCTTTTCAGAGCTGGTTCAGCACCTTGGTGCGGCGCTTCGGCGTTCGCTGAGCGAAGCGACTTCGAGCGCTGATAACAGGCTGTCCGTCGAAGAAGCCGGCATTCGAGCGTTTATGGGGTTTGTTGCAGAGCACCGGAACCTGTATCGGATCGTTCGTCAGGCCGAGTTTATCGACGCTGCGGCGTACCGTGCATACTATGAACGCTTCGCGGATGGCTATGTTGAGGGGCTCCGTCGGGCGCAGCAGCACGGCGAGGTGGCGGACATCGATCTGGAAGCGTTGGCGTATGCGTTGATGGGGGCCAGTGACTTCCTTGGGATGCGGTGGGTGTTGTGGGAAGAGCAGCCACCGCCGGAGTCGGCGATTCAGGCGGTCCTCCATCTGCTTCGGCACGGCCTCTCCCCGGCGCGATGACGATGACCTGGGCGTTGTTCGTGTTGTATGCGGTGATGACAGCGGGCCTTGCGCTGTGGGCCGGGGGAAAGAACCGCTCAGCGTCGAGTTTCGCGATCGGCAGCGGTCAAATGAACCCATGGGTGGTGGGGATCACGCTGGGTGCGAGTCTCGCGAGCAGCGCGACGTTTGTGTTGTACCCGGGCTTCGTCTATGCCGATGGTCTGGGTGCGCTGATCGGGTTCTCGGTTCCGTTGATTTTGGGTCTGCTCAGTGGGCTTTTGCTGTTCGCGCCGCGGTTCCAGGTGATCGGTGCGGACGCATCGGCGCTGACGGTGCCGCACTGGTTGGGTGCGCGGTACCAGGACCTGGGCCTTCGGCGCCTGTTCGCGGGCCTCCAGGTTCTGAACATCGCCTACCTGGTGCTGATCACGGTGGGGTGTGCCTATGTGATGGAGTCGTCGCTGGGGCTGTCGTACCACACTGCGGTCGTCGGAATCATCGCCTTTGTGTTCGGCTACACCGCGCTGGGCGGTGCGACGGCGCACGCCTTTACGAACACCCTTCAGGGTCTGGTGATGTTGGGGGTGTCCATGACGGTGTTCGCTTCGGGTGCGCACCTGTGGCCGGAGGCGTGGGCATCGCTGACCGCGGCCGGCTGGACGGCGCCGGGCAGTCGCTTGTTTTCAACCCCGGGAGAGGTGTGGGGGGTGCCGTTCTTGATTGGGCTCGCCCTGACGACGCAGCCCCACCTCCTGGCGAAGGCGCTGTATGTTCGGGGGCGTCGGGCGCTGATGACGACCATCACGGTGGGGATGGTCACCTATATGATGTTCGCGCTGATGCTGTCGGCGGGGGCGTATGCGCGCCTGCTGCTGCCTGCAGGGACCGCTCAGGACAAGGTGGTCGGGGAGTATCTGCAGGTGGCGTTCAGCGGCGCGCCGTTGGTCGGCGCGATCGTCACCGTCGCGATCCTGGCGGCGAGCATGTCGACGTTGGACGGCCTCCTGGTGGCCGTGGCCGCCAGCGTGGGCAACGACGTCTTGCCGGGGCGGGGCTCGGTGTGGGTCAACCGGTTGGTGCTGGTCGGGTTGGCCATCGCGACCCTGGCGATCGCCTGGTCGCCGCCCTCGCTGGTCCTGATTCTGGGACAGCTGGGGGTCTACGGGCTGGTGGCCGCGTCCGTGGGGCCGCTGCTGGCCGGCATGTGGCTGACCGGCCCGCTGCCACGGTGGCCGGCGTGGGTGTCGGCGATCCTGCCGCTGATCATCCACTTCTCGCTCGCCCTGACGATCATCGACAACCCTGGAATCAGCGCCATCGTTGGGATGGCCGTGGGAGTGCCTGTGGCGTTCATCGGGGGGCTGGCGTCCCGTTCTCTATCCGCTCCTTCATCTGCGTCGTCGCAGAAGGCCGCCCCATGATGGGGCGCTTCATGCTGCCGGCGCTGTCGCTCAGTCTGATCGCGGGGTGTGCGTCGCGAAACCAGGACCTCGCGACGCCACCGACGTCAACCGTAGAACAGGCAGAGATGGTCCCACACTCCTGGCTCGATGTTCCCTATACGTTCGTCTCGGCCGGCTCGACCCGGCTCGCCGTGTTGGACACCGGGGGCGACGGCCCGCCGATTCTGCTGGTCCATGGACTGGGCTCGACGTCGTCATTCTGGCAGCACCAGCTGACCGGCCAACTGACAGCGGACTACCGTCTCCTGGCGCCGGATCTGCCGGGCTGGGGGCGTTCGGACCAGCCCGACGGTGCCTATTCACCGTCATGGTACGCCGAACACCTGGTCGGCCTGATGGATGTGTTGCAGATCCCGAAGGCAACCGTCGTGGGCCACAGCATGGGCGGTCAGGCCGCGATCGCGCTGGCGCTGGCGAACCCGGAGCGGGTTGAGCGGTTGATCTTGAGCGCGCCGGCGGGAGTCGAGACCTTCACCGAACCTGAGGCCGCGCTGCTGGGCAACTTCTGGACCGAAGAGAAGCTTCGACAGCGCACCCCCGCGCAGGCGCGGGCGGCGTTCGGGTTCGTCTTCGCGACCTGGGATGAGCACACCCAGCGGTTGTTGGATGAGCGGCTTGCCGTGGATGGAACCGAGCGGTTCCCCGGGTTGGCGCGGGCGGTGATGCGCTCGGTCGATGGGATGCTGGCGGAGCCGGTCTTCGACCGGCTCGATCAGATCCAGGCGCCGACCCTGTACATCTACGGCTCTTCAGACGCGATGATCCCCAACGCGGGCCTTCATCCGCAGCTCAGCCAGGACGACATCGCCGCCCGGGCGCGAGAACGGATCCCAGACCTGACCGTGGTTCGGCTGGAGGGGGCAGGTCATACGCCCCACCATGACCAGCCGATGAACTTCGACGCGGCGGTGGGGGCCTTCCTACGCGGTGAGTGATGTCGGCTCAGGGCCGAACGTCCTGGCTGGGGCCGAGGACAGCGGTGGCGGTCAGCATGAACTGCCGCAGCCCGTCGATGTCGCAGTTCTCCAGGGTCTCGTTCTCCTGGCAGCGCTGATAGAACGCGAACCGCCCGGATAGGAAGACGTTGTCATCGACAAACAGCGTCCCACCCGCGTTGAGATAGTGGAGGAACTCGGGTTCGAGCCCGCGCTGCTCCTCGCGGACCCGGTCGTACTGAACGCCCAGGCCAGAGCGCCCTGCGATGTAGACGTCGACGCCGCCGCCAGTGGTGATGCCCAGGTACTTCGCGTCTGCGAGGGTGGCCAGGTCCGTCTCCTCGACGACGTCGTTGACGATCCGGCTTCCGTTGCCGAAGACCGCGACGTGATCCCCCAGGGACAGCCGAAGCCCACCGCGGATGTTCATCCCGGTCAGCCGCTCATCGGTCTCGGTGTTGGTGTTGGTGTCGACTTCGAGGGATTGCACGGCGACC
>JBCBLB010000012.1:0-35927 GCA_038520555.1 Myxococcota bacterium
GGCGCGTCATCTGCCCCCCCTCCGATCCGCTTGTTGTCTTGACCACATGAGTTCACCGAACTTTTTCCGGAGAGGGAGAGGGGCGGCTCGAGCGGGCAGGTGGGCGCCATCACGCTCAAGTTTATGGAGGGAAGGGGATTTGAATAAATGAAACCGATGGACGTCTGTTTAAATGTAAGGAGGTGAGACACACAGCGCAGCCAGGAACGTTCACTTCACTCCTCCACAGAAGGGGGGCAACATGACCCGATCGGCAGAGTCGCTTTTGCGCAATTCGTGGAGATTCCACTTCTCCAGAGATCGTCACGGCGCGACGTTCTCGTTCCAGCGCGGCTGGATCCATCTCCTCGTCGATCATGGTCTGCGTTCCGTTGTGGTTGTCCTGCTCATGGCCGGGCTGTTGCTCGGGGTGGTCTGGACGACCGGTGCGCCGGTGTTCCAGAGCGCGCTGCTCGCGACCCTCGGTGTGCTGGTCATGTGGCTCGTTCCGACGACCATGCTGGCCCTCCTCCGCGAACGCCCGTGTGAACTCCGGGTTCGCGATGGCATGCTCGAAGTGCCCGTCGGGCTCGCCCGCAGACGCATGCGGCTGCCGCTGTCGTCGCTCGTCAACGTTCATCTGTCCTCGACGCCGTTCAATCAGCTCTGCCTCCAGACCCAACGGGTCCGGCACTCCTTCATGCTTCCGGGGATGCGCAGGTGTGAAGCGCAGGCAATGGTCGTCGTGCTCGCCGACTATCTGGAGCGCTATGGCCCGCTCACCGCGAAGGAAGCCCACGCCCGCTGCGCGAAGTCTGGCCTTGTGTTTTCGGCGTGATGTGTCCCGGGCCCCGCACAGCGGGGCCCATCTCGTTCAGGTTTGACACCGCTGATGAAGAGCGGTTACGTCATCAATGAAGCCTGTAGTGTTTCCCCCAGCACAACTGAGATGTTCACCGCTGGGATGTGCGACGCACACGCAGAAGCGGGCTGCTCTCCATCCCCTCAACAACCACTGATGACCCACACACCGTCATCAGGGTGGAGTCTGTCATGCCTTCGCACGCTTCTCCAGCGGTCTCCGTTCGTGAGACCACGCTGACCTGGTCGTTCCCACCACATGTGGGCCCGTGGACACTCCGCGGGACCTCTCGCTCGGCCCATGCCACCAGCTACGCCATCCCCGAACTCGCCTGGGGTGTGGACGCGGGCGCGGTGGTGTATCAGCGCCGCCCCGACTGGATGTTCCTCACCCATACCCACTCCGACCATACGTCGATGCTGACCCAGCATAAGTCCCGGCGAAAGCCACCGACGTTCGTGCTCCCGGCGCACGCGGCCCCGTTGGTTGATGCCTATCTGGACGCTGCCCAGATCCTCACAGCCAGCCAGCCAAAGCCGCCCGGGTTTGAGTGGACCCCTGCCTATACCCTTCATGGCGTCGTTCCCGGCGATCGGGTCTCCATCCGTCGGGGCGGGCAGCGGTACGTCGTCGATGTCATCGGCTGCGACCACAGCGTCCCCTGCGTGGGGTACCTGTTCTCGCGTCGCCATCCGAAGCTGAAGCCGGTGTATCAGGGGTGCTCGGGCGCCGAGCTGGGCGCGCTCCGGCAAGATGGGGTTGAAATCACCGAAGACGTCGAGACGCCGCTGTTCGCCTTCCTCGGGGACACCACGCCGAAGGTCTACCAGCAGCATCCGGAATTGCTCGACTATCCAGTGATCGTGGGAGAGTGTACCTTCCTCGACCCGGTGCATCGGGACGACGCCTGGGCACGGAAGCACACCCACTGGGACGATTTGCGCCCGATCATCGTCGATCACCCGCAGACGACCTTCGTCGTCACCCACTTCAGCCTGCGGTACCGGTCGGCGCAGATCCGGTCGTTCTTCGATGCAGATCCGCTGCCGAATGTCGTGCCCTGGATCGCAGCGGAGGACGTCCGCTGACGGTTACATCGTCGGCGCTTTCAGCGATTCCAGGAAGGCGATGAGCGCGTCGCGCTCATCGTCTGGCGCGTCCCGCCATGCTTCGACAGCGTCCTGCGCTTCGCCGCCATGGAACAGGATGGCCTCCACGAGAGTCTCCGCAAACCCATTGTGCAGATACGGCGCCGAGTCCGCCACCCCCCATAATGGCGGTGTACGCCACTCGTTGGGATCGGCAGGCGGATGGCCGGGTTCATTGTTGTTCACGAAGGCGAAGAGAAGGCCCCCACCGTAGCTGCCGCCGCTCTCGGAGAGCCTGCTGCCGAGGTCGTGTAACAGCAGGTCGCTATAGATCCCCTTCGCCGGGCCGAGGTTCTGGACGTGGCAGTCGTCGCACCCGAAGCGGCGGAACGCGAGATGACCCTGGAGAGCCGGGGTCATCTCCTGCGCCTTGTGCTTGAGCGTTGGCGGCGCTGGCGCGGGCAATGATGCGATGAACGAGACGAGGTTGAGGACATCGTCCTCTGAAAGATCCAACGCCGGGGCCTGTGCGGTCTCTTGGTTGAAGGCCGGCGCCTGCGGAGAGCCGGGCACGGTGAGGCCGACCTCATTGCTGCATGCTTGTCGCACGAAGGTGTCCAATCGCCCAATGTCACCCTTCCACCCGAACCGACCGGGCTCTCCGTTCACGTCCAGGGCCATCCGCCCACTGACGGTCTCATGATCCTGCTGGGCGATGCGGTTGGCCTCGATGGCATCCCGTGGGATCTGATCGATGATTCCGGCGCCCCAGAGGGCGGGGGTGTTCCGTTGCCGTATCGTATTGCCCTGCTCGAAGGGTAGCGGCTGGCTCTTCGCCTGGGAGTGGGCCAACAGGGCGAAGTTCAGTTCGTTCTGTCTCCACTCAACATATCCGGAGAGGGTGCTGGCTTTAAACAGCACTGTGCCGTTCCTCATCTCGACGTTATGGGTGCTGTCGCCGGCACCACCAGGGCCCCCCATGTTGTGGCAGGCGACGCAGGATGACGCGTTGTACATCGGACCCAGGCCATCGCCCGAGGCCCGAGGGTCGTCGGGGACCCAGTGGTGTGAGAACAGGGCTGCGCCCGCCTCGACCGCGGCAGACATGCCCTCTGCCTGAACCTCAACCGTCACCAGGCCGATCCCCAAAGCGGTAGTCCAACCTCGTAAAACCGTTCGCGCCATCGTCTTGTACTCCTCTCCACAGCACCTTGACAACGCTGCGGCGAGGCGGTTCCCGATCGCCCTTCCTGAGGCGTCTCACGCCGATCTCAACGTCCCCTCAAGAGAAGCGTCAGTGATTACGACACTGCTGGTGAGGGTGTAGGGAAGGCGTGAGTTGGATTGGCTCGCGCCTGTGCTACACCGTCCTCGTCGGAACATCGTCCTCTGAGTCTTCGAGCGCTGATTATCACAGCGTCGACTGTTTATCTTCTGGCCTCTGTTTACGGAGGGAGCCGTGCGTTTGTCGATCCTGTCTGTGTTCGGTCTTTTGGGATGCACGCCGGATTATGGGCTCAACACGATCCCGATCGAGAAACCGCTGTCGGTTCGGGTCCCGGGACCGCCGGGTCTGTCGGTGGGGCCGACGGATATCGCGATCTCAGGAGGTTGCGTCGGCGAGCGCGGAGAGGTCATGCTGACCGCGACCGGTGAGACGCCGACCCGAGTGACGGGCCTGGATGTGGTGGGCGAGGGGTGGGCGGTGGTCGATGCGCCAGCGCTGCCCTTCATCCTTCAGCCCGGCGAGGCGATCGCGATCGGTGTTGAGGGCCAGGTTGGCGAGGCGTCGCTGCTGGTGTCCTCTGATGATCCGGCTCACCCGGTTCGCGCGGTCGAGCTCTTCGCGGTGGGCAACCTGCCGCCTACGGTGGCGTTGGTGGCGCCATTCGATCAAGCCATCGTTGAAAGCGGCGCAGTCGAGCTGCTCGCACAGGTCTCTGACCCGGATGAGACGATGGAGTCGCTTCGGGTTCGCTGGGTCTCCGATGTGGACGGTGAAATTGGGACAAGCGAGGTCGATTTTAGCGGTCAGGCCCGGCTGATGTGGGAGGAGCCACGGACGGCCGGTCACCATGAGCTGTCTGTTGAGGTCGAGGACAGCTGCGGGGGGCAGGACGCCGGCGCGATCCAGATCTGCCAGGAGTTCAGCTATGAAGCTGATAATATGGCTCTGGACACCTGGGCGTTCGAGGGCTCCGCGCGTTGGGACACGGACAATGACTGGCTGGAGGTCACCGACGCCCGGCAGCGGCAGGTGGGGAGCGCGTTCCAACTCACCGAGGTCTCCGGTGAAGAGGTCTCGATCGCTTTTCGCTTCTATATGGGGGACGGGACCGGCGCCGATGGGATCGCCCTCACAGCGCTGGATGTTTCACGAGCAACCAGCTATCTCGGCGGGGTCGGCGGCTGTTTGGGCTACGGCAAATGCAGCCATAGTGATGACGGGTTGCCGGGCTGGACGATCGAGATCGATACATACTACAACGGCTTCGATCCGACGCCGGCCGACCACCTGTCGTTCCATTTCGACGGAAACACCTACACCCCTGAGCTGTGGGTTGCGCTGCCGGAGATGGAAGACAACGGCTGGCATACGGCCACCATTGACGTCAGCGCCCCACATGTTCGTGTCGCGATCGATGAGATCGTCTACATCGATGAAGAGATCGAGGGGCACTACGCTTTCCCAGCCAACATCGGCTTCTCCGCCTCGACCGGTGGGCAGACCAATACCCATCTGATCGATGCGTTGACTGTGGTGGAGCGGACCTGCGCGCCGGACTGAGGCGCTCCAGGAGCGCCGCGATGGTCGAGGCGTTCCAGGAGCGCGATGACGGGGTTCAGGAGACCGGGTCGTCGGTGGTGCGCAGGTAGGGCTTGACGGTGGTGAAGCCGGGGAAGGCGGCTTCGGCGGCTTCGTTGCTCAGCGAGGGGACGATGATGACCTTGTCGCCGGGGGTCCAGTTGGCTGGGGTGGCGACCTTGTTGACAGCGGTGCGCTGAAGGCTGTCGACGACCCGGAGCAGCTCATCGAAGTTCCGGCCGGTGGCAGCAGGGTAGGTCAGGGTCAGCTTGACCTTCTTGTCGGGGCCGATGATGAACACGCTGCGCACGGTCAGGGTGTTGTCGGCGTTGGGGTGGATCATGTCGTAGAGATCGGCGACCTTGCGGTCGGGATCGGCGAGCAGGGGGAAATTGAGGGCGTTGCCGGTCACATCTTCGATGTCTTGCGCCCAGCCGTTGTGGTCTTCGACGGAGTCGACGCTCAGGCCGACCACCTTGACGTTGCGCTTGTCCCATTCGTCCTTGAGGCCGGCGACGGCGCCGAGCTCGGTGGTGCAGACCGGGGTGTAGTCCTTGGGATGGCTGAACAGGATCCCCCAGCTGTCGCCAAGATATTCATGAAAGTGGATGGTGCCCGCAGTCGACTCAGCGGTGAAGTCGGGCGCGGTGTCTCCAAGTCGGATGGCCATGGGCTCTCCCTATACAATGTCGGTGTGAGTGTGCCTCTTGAGCAGGCACTCCCGGTGCCTAATCCGATGAAATCCCCAGACCAATTCCCAGACCAATTCCCAGCCTGGAACAGTCTGTTCCTCGACATCAACGACGAATAGGCGGCGTCTTTCTCACTGAACACGATTCCAGTGTGTCAATTGAGCGACTTTGAGCGTCGGAGGACGGTCTGGCAGCGGAGGCCGGAATACCTGGGGTGACCTCTACCCGTTCAACATAGGAAAATCACGATGGGCTTCTTTGACGCACTCCTTGGCATGTTCGGAATCGGTCAACCCAAGCTGACCGCAAAAATCGACCAGACCACCTTGCGGCGTGGCGCGCTGGTGACCGTTGATATTCACCTGGAAGGCGGCCGCCGTGAGATCCCGCTGACCGCCCTGGTCGCGGTATTGAAGGTCGAGAGTGAGCTGTCTGATGGGCAGAAGACCTGGGACACCCTCGCAGAAGAGACGTTGTACATGGGCAAGCAGCCCATCGGCCCCGGTCAGGTGATCGAAGGGCGGATCACGCTGCAGGTACCCGCCGATTGCGAGCCCACCAACAGTAAAATCCGGCACTTCATCGAAGCCAGCGCAGACGTCCCCGGTTGGGATCCAGAGCAGGAAGTGGACGTCACCATCTCTGAGCAGGCCGATGCAATGGCCGCTGAAGACTACAGCGAGTATCACATCCTTCCCCAGGAGCGGCGTTTCCGGAACTCTTCGGTGCGGGGCGACTTCCGGGTCTTTCCGCTGGCGGACGGCGGCGCGATCCTGGGGTGGAAGACGTCCCTCATCTGCCGGAACGCAGATGGGACCGAGCGCTGGCGGCAGTCTTTCGGACGCACCGCGGCGGTCAGCCCAGACGGCGCCACCGTCGCCGCTTCGGATCAGAACAAGCAGGTCGCGCTGATCGACGTCGCCAGCGGTGATGTCCAGGCCACCCACAACGTCGGTGAATACGTTGACAACATCGCCTGGGTCTCGGACGGCCTCGCCCTCAACGCCACCGAAAAGATCATCATCCTCAGCCTGGACGGGGCGCCTGTGCGAACCATCAACTCGTTGGGTGGTGAGCGGGAAGCGCCCTATATCGGCGGGATGGCCAACAACGGCGACACCCTGATCGCCATCGACGCCAACGAGCGGCTGCTGGCGCAGGTGGATGCCAGGACCGGCAACGTCGCGGAAAGCAAAGAACTGCCGTTCTATCCTTCGGACGTTTATCAGGTGGGCGACTACGTGGTCATCGACAGCGACGATCAGATCGTGATGGGCATGGGGACCAGCATGGGCAAGGGCTTCGAGCTGCCCGGGCGTCGGGGGGTGCGTTTCCTGGGGCAGTCTGAGCACAGCTCGACCCACTTCAAGCCCAACGGCCGTCTGTCACCGAACACCGAGCGGTTTTTGCTCAATGACCAGAGCGGGCTGCTGTGGCTGCTCGACAACAAGGGCAACCCGATCCGCACCTGGCCGCGCGAGATCCTGGACTTCGTCGAGGACACCGGCTGGTTGGATGACGAACACTTCGTCGCCATCACCAACGACGGCCGCAGCCATAAGGTCAACGCGAACACCGGCGCGGTGGTCTGGAGCGATCAAGACGTTTGAGCACCTGACGGTGCGCGCCGCGATCGTTGCTGTTTACACGAGGATAGGGATCCTGCGGCGCGTGCTGTTATGGTGAGCGCGGATGGAGCTGAATCAGTACCAGCGGGCATACGCCATTTTCATGGATGTGGTGCAACTCCCTGCGGGGGAACGAGCCGCCGCCGTTCAGGTCGCCTGTGGCAGCGACGCCGATCTGCAGACCTGGGTCGAACAGCTGCTGGATGAGACCAACGCCAACACACAGAGCGGCGCTCCCAGCGTGTTCAGCGACGTTCAGGAGATGGTCGCTGCCACGCTGAGCGAGCTGTCGCCCGGTGTCCAGATCGCGGATCGGTTTGAGGTGGTTGATCAGATCGGTGCTGGTGGCATGGGCGAGGTGTGGAAGGTCCGCCACCTGCGTCTGGGTTCGTTCCATGCCCTGAAGGTCCTCCGAAACCATCATCCGTCGCTGCGGCGGCGGTTTGAGCTGGAGAGCCGGCTGCACGCGCAGGTCCGCCACCCGAACGTCGTTCGGGTCTTCGATGTGATCCAGTTGTCGTCTCAGCCCGCCCTGGTGATGGAATTTATCGAGGGCTACGATCTGGGACGGTTTCTTCGTCAGCGGCAACCCGATCTGGCGCAGCTCGATGCGCTGGCGATGGGGATCTTTTCTGGCGTCACCGCGGTCCATGAGGCAGGGCTGATTCACCGGGACTTGAAGCCGGCGAACATCCTGCTCCAGCGCAGCGGCGATGTCCTCATCCCCAAGATCACTGACTTCGGCATCGCCCGGCACGCGGATGCGGGTGTGAGCCCGGGTTTGACCGGTTCGGGGGCGATGCTGGGGACGCTGACGTATATGGCCCCAGAACAGATCCGTGACCCGCGGCAGGTCGATGCCCGCGCCGACATCTGGGCGCTGGGATGTGTTCTTTATCGGATGGTCACAGGACAGGTCGCGTTTCACGGCGCCGACAACGGGGAGATCATTCTCCGGGTTCTCTCTGGCGACCATAAACCGCTCCCCCCTGATCTTCCCGAACGGTGGCGTCGGGCGATCCTGGAGACCCTCCAGACCGACCCCGCCCGCCGCCCGCCCAGCGTCGATGCATTGCGTGCGATGTGGTCGATGTCTACGGATGTCGGGCCCCTCGGGGTTCGGTTTGAGGATCTCACGGCCCCGCCGCCAACGTCTGAAGATGACGCATCGTTTGTGCTCTCGCGGTTGGACTCCCAGCTGTTCGCGCCGCCGGACAACCTGCCGGTGCCTCGGGACACGTTCGTCGGCCGGACAGAAGATGTCGCGGCGTTGCGAGCGCTGCTTTGTGAGGGGCGCCGGTTGGTGACGCTGTGGGGGCTCGGCGGGTTGGGCAAAAGCCGACTGGCGATTGAAGTCGGCACCGCCACGCGCGGCCGCTGGTCGGGCGGGATCTGGTGGGTGCCCCTCGCGGATGTTCGCACAGAGGGTGGGATCTACGCCGCTGTGGCGCAGGTGTTGAAGCTGTCGCTCGGCCAGGATCCCCACAAGCAGCTGTGTGAAGCCCTCGCTGAGCGGGGGCCCACGCTGTTCATCCTCGACAATTTTGAGCAGCTCAACACATGGGCGAACCAAACCGTGGGTCGGTGGCTGGATGAGGTGGAGACGCTTCAGGTGTTGGTGACCAGCCGCGAGCCGCTCCGCCTCACCGGTGAGCAGCTCTACCCGTTGGCGCAGCTGCCCGAAGACGACGCCGTGCAGTTGTTCACGGAGCGGGCGCAGCAGGCCAGCTCACGGTTCTCGCTGACTGCGGACAACCGCGACGTCGTCGCGAAGCTTGTCCGGCAGCTCGACCGAATGCCCCTGGCCATCGAGCTGGCTGCCGCCCGTAGCCGGATGCTCTCCCCGCAGAAGCTGCTGGATCGGCTGGGGCGTCGGTTTGAAGTGCTCAAGAGCCGCTCCCGCGACCTGCCCGAGCGGCAGCGGACCCTGCGGGCTGCGATCGCCTGGAGCTGGGGTATGCTCGATGAGATCGAGCAATCCGTGCTCGCCCAGTGCAGCGTCTTTGAAGGCGGGATGTCCTTCGAAGCCGCAGAAGCGGTCATCGATCCCGGCTCCCCGACGGTCTGGGTGGAGGAGGTCCTCGCTGAGCTGGTGGACAAGAGCCTCCTGGTCAGCCGCCTTGATCCCGTGTCCGGCGAAGATCGGCTGTCGATGCTGGTCAGCGTGCAACACTTCGCCGCAGAGCAGCTCACCGACCGGGCCGCCGCGGAGCGACGGCACGCGGAGTATTTCGCAGAATGGGGTGAAGAAGGCGATCTTCCTGCGCTCCGCTATGTGGCGGAGCGGGACAACCTGCGCGCCGCCTGTGAGCGCGCGGTTCTCCAAAACAAAGACGAAGCCGCAAACCTGCTGGTGGCCACCATGGTGGAGCTGTTCCGGCATCAGGGGCCGTTTGCAGAAGGGGCAGACTTCTTCGAGGCGCTCATCGGACGTGCGCCCAGCCCGATGCTGGTGGTGCGGCTGCAGCGCGCCGCTGGGATCATGTGTATGCTCGCTGGCAGGACAGACGACGCGGAGCGTCACCTGAACGCTGCGGTGGCGACCCTTGAGCAGGTCACAGCCGACATCCCGGAAAGGGTCCGGGTGCGAAGATTGGCGCAGACCCTCAAGATCGTGGCAGTGTTCAATCATCGGCAGGGACGAAAGGCGCTGGCGTTAGCGCAGTACACCCGCTCCATCGACGCCGCTCAGGCGGTGGGGGCCGACGAGCTGGAGAGCCAGGTGCGGCTCAACCTGGGGGTCCTCTACCATACCTGGGGTCAGCTCGATGATGCCCTCGCGCAGTACACCCGCTCCGTCGAGATTTCACGGCGTCGTGGAGACCTCTCTCTGGAGGGACAGGTCCTCACCAGCATCGGCATCCTGCATCATGACCAGAACCGCCCTGAGCACGCGCTGAAGGCATTCACCCGCTCCGTCGAGATCGCGCGGACGCTCGGCAAGCGGGGCTCGATCGGTAAGAACCTTGTCAACATGGGGGCCCTGTACCGAGAATCCGAACGGTATGATGACGCCTTGGAGACCCACACCGCCGCCCTGGCCATCGCCCGGCAGCTAGACGACGCGCTGCTGGAGACCCTCACGCTGACCCGGATGGGGATGGCGTACCTGGGCAAGAACAACCTTGGCCCGGCTCGGGATTGTCTGGACGCAGCCCTGGTGATCGCGGAACGGCTCGGCGACTACATCGCGCTCTTTCTGGTTCGGGGGGGCCTCGGGGAGCTATACCGCGAAATCCGGCGCTGGGAGGACGCGAAGCAGATGCTCCAGGATGCGCTGGCGATGGCCGAGAAGATGAGCCGCCCCGCAGACCGCGCCCGTCTGCTGGACGCTCTGGGCGAGCTGATGAGGCGGCAGGGGCAGCTGGACGATGCGTTGCCATACTTCACACAGGCGCTGGACATCGCCACGTCGTCTCTGGGGACCGTCCAACAGCTCTCCGCCCGCGTGGCAATGGCGGCACTTCACCGGGAACGGGGGGAGACCGAACGTGTAGAAGAGCAGTTGAGACGGAGCGCCCCGATGGTGGCGGACGCATGGTCGCCCACCCCCCGCATCCGGTTTTTCACTGAGCAGGCCCAGCTCGCCGTGTTGATGGGGAAACCCGATGACGCCCGGCGACACCTCGCCGACGCCAGAGCCGCCGCCGCGGCTGCCGGCCAGAACCTGCACTTCCGCGCCCCCCAATTCATCCAGCAGGCTGCGCAGGCCCTCTCTGCCTCAACGGCGTAAACGACCCACATCTGCTGCCACATCTGCTGCCACATCTGCTGCCACATCTGCCAACGCGTCCATCCGTGGCCGCGCCGCAACGGCCGCAAGCGGCAGGCCGGCCTCCTGGATCGCTGCTGCGGTCGATGCACCGATCGCGACCGTGGGGATCGTTGAGGCGCCGCTGAGCGCGACATACCGCTGCACTGCAGACGCGCTGGTGAAGGTCACCACGTCGAACCGGTCGGCCAGCGCCATGAGCTGGTCGCGAGCGTTGGCCGGGACGCGGTTGTCATAGACCGCCCACTCCATGATCGGCGCGCCCCAGTCATCGAGCGCGGTCTGAAGTTCCGCTGACTTCTGGCGTGCGCCGATGTAGAGGATCGTGGGCGTCGCCATACGGGTCGCAGCAGCGGCGAGGTGTTGGACGGCCTCAGCGCCGCCGGCCGTCCCCACAATCGCCACGGAGACGCCAGCGGCGGTTAACGCTGCGGCCGTCTTCTCACCGACCGCGATGACGACTGCGCCCTGAAGATGTTGGGCGAGGTCCGGAGCGAAGCGCGCGGTCGTCGCCGAGGTCACCAACGCCAGCCCCGGTGGTCTGGCTGGCGGCGGCTGGTGGGTCGCGATCAGCGCCAGCAGCGGGACGTGAACGGGGATACACCCCCGATCCTGGAGATGAGCATCCAGCGGTGCGGCCTGGTGTCGGGTGATGAGAACGCGCGGCGCCGTCATCTCCAGATCCTCCTGGACTGCTCATAAGGGGAGCGGGAGCCTCCGCCAACCTCGGCGACGACTTGCTGAGGATCGATTCTTCTGAGCGGTGTATACTCTACACCCCCCCTCCATAAGGAGCGCTTCCCCATGGGCAATGGCGTGCTGTGGCTTCTCTGTTTGGTGTCGCTCGCCTTCGCGGATGAAGAGATCGTCGGCGACGAAATCGATCAGGACGATGATGGAACCGAGATCTGTTACGCAGACGCGGATTTTGACGGATACCGCTCCATCGATGAGACCACAGTGGTGAGCGAAGACCTGGACTGTACCGACCCCGGTGAGGCCCGCGCCTCTGATCCGGGCGGGGACTGTCGGGACGACAACGGCAGCATTCGCCCCGGTGTCCCTGAGCAGATCGGCGATGGAATCGATCAGGACTGTGACGGGTCAGAGCGCTGCTATGTGGACGAAGACGGTGATGGTTTCGCACCGATTGACCTTCAGACCGTCATCAGCGACGATGCGGACTGTGACGACCCCGGTGAAGCGCTCAGCGATGCTCCCCGGACCGACTGTGATGACACCGACCCTGGTGTCAACCCCGATCAGACCGAGATCCCCAACAATGATGTTGATGAGGACTGCGACGGCGTCGCAGAGGTCGATGATGATCTTGTGGACACTGCAGCGGATGAACCGGACACCGACGAAGACACCGACGAAGACACCGACGAAGACACTGATGTTGAGCCGGAGCCGGCCGATGGATGCAGCGCCGCGGGCGCAGCAGGCGCTGCGGGCACGGGGGGGCTGTTGACGTTCGCTGCGGTGATGCTGGTGGGTCTGCGTCGCCGGTGAAGTCGATGTCATTGAAAGAGACGCTCGCTGCGGTGCACGACCGATACCCAGCGCGTGCAGAGGGGCTGCGGGCGCTCCAGCGGATGCCGCGGGGGGATCAGGTCGCGCTGCTCGACGAGTTGTTTCGGCCCGAAGGCGTCGAGACACTCATTGAGATGGTCAACGCTTCGCCGCGGCGGACGACGGTGACGCCACGGCGGCTGAGCAAGTGGTTCCGGGACGTGACCGCCACGATCCCAGATGATGCCCATGCACCCGATGTCGTCCTTGATGCCCTGTATTGGGCAGAGCCCTCTGCTCGGGTGCGCCATCCGCTGCGGTTCTTTTCGGATGGCCTGACGATGGAAGTGTATGTCTCCGGTGGGACGGTAGAACAGGTCGCGAAGTGGTTCACCGCGCCCGATCCAGACAACTTCGCGTCGACTTCTGGAGAGATGGGGCTGTGGGCGCAGCGGGGGCGGCGCGTCTACGGGTTCTGGAGCGCAACCTGGGGGATCCGGCCGTTCCTCGGCGCCATTCGAGATGATGGCTCGCTTACGTTGACCGCCTGCAACCTGCTGTCTGCCAAGAAGCGCGCGAAGACCTATCGGCGCCTCGATGGGCGCTGATCAACAAACATCCCCCTGTCCTCTCAATCCACACGCCATTCATGGGGATGATCAACGGCATGCACCCGTTGCGATGGCTCGAACGGTCAGAAGAAAACAGGGCCTGTTCTTCAGGGCCTGAGAATTGCGCGGCGACGGTTGATGGGCCTCCGATCCAATTACCGTGGACGAATTTGTTTTGGGTTGGGTTGAATAATGGGTGATAGCGTCCGTCAATGAGGTCCTCAGGAGGACGCTGAGATGATGATGGCTTTGTTCGGGATGATGTTGGCGAGCATGACAGCATCAGCGGGCGCCTATGGCGCGCCGACCGCCTCGGTGGCGCTCAATGAGAGCGGGATGACCCTGCTGCGTGGCGGCCGTGGTGGTGTGATCATCGACGGCCGCTGGACGCTCGGGGGGGAGGGGGTGTCCTCACGGCGCGCGTTTGGTGAGGGGGAGGGCATCAGCTATGGCGCCTTCTTCTTCGAGCGCACCTTCTTGACGGACGGCACCGTTCATCCCGCCGTCGAGTTCAGCCTTGGCGGCGGCGACATCTCTCAGAACGGTGTCCGCGCGGCGGCGATGGTCTCGACGGTGGGTGCGCATCTGGACATCGATGTCAGCGACTGGCTGCGGCTGTCGCTCGGTGGCGGCTATCTGCTCACCCTCCCCGATGAGCGGCTCAGCGGCAGCTGGCGAGTCGGGCGGCCGACCCTCGACTTTATGGTCAAGTTCGGCGGGTTCTGAGCGTCAGCGGATCCGCTGGAGGCGAGCGACCTCGCGACGGGCCTGGGCCAGGGCGTCGAAATCATCCTCGATCTCAGACTGGAGGTCGGGGAGCGAGGGCTGCGGCACGCTGAGCTGCTGACGCATCCGGGCCGCCGACATGGAGATCGACTGCACCTGCTGGAGCAGCGCGCGGAGCGTCTGCGCATCATTTGAGGTGTCGTCTTCTTCGGAGAGCGCTGCGCCGCCGAGGGCCTGGTCGGCCCAGGCCCGCTCCTGGCGTTGGGCGTTGTGTTCTTCGAGGACCGCCAGGGTGGCATGGAGCTGCGGACGAAGGGCGCCCAGCTCTGCCGTGAGCTGGGAGATGCGATCACGAAGACCGACCGCGACATCCCCCTCTTCGGAGAGCCGTTGGGCCAGGGCGGCCAGGTGGCCGCTCGCCCGATTGAGCAGCCCTTCCATCTGGGCGGTGTACTCGCTGAGCGATGCCGACGCTGCGCCTTCGGTCAGGTCGGCGACGGAGTACACACATCGGAGCCGGTCAAACCAGTCCGCTCGTGCCTGCGCCAGAACGAGCAGCCTTGAGACACTGTTGAGCATCAACACCAATCCGATGAAGCCCGCAAGAAACAGCAGGAGCTGCGTCCCCCCGGTTGGGCCGATCGCGACCCCGATCGTGCCCAGCAGGATCAGGATCAGCCCGATGGTAATCATGATCCCGGCCGCGCGGCGGAATATGCGAGAGCGTTTTTGATAGGTCGACTCTGGGATGAGGGTAACCGTGAAGCCCTCCGGTGCGTTCCGCTCCATGTCACGGGCGAGCGCGTCCCCTTCGATCTTCACGAGATGTAGCGGCTTTGGTGTATACAGCCGATCGTCGACCATCACGGTATGCGGTGGTCGATCATAGGCGCGCGCGACGAGGGCAGCGACTCTCTGCTCGGGAGTCGCGTTGGCCGCGTCGCTGCCCCGGAGCGCCCCCGCCCGGTGCTTGCGCCCGTTGATCGCGGCGGGCGATTCGTTGCTCTGGATCAGGACCATGTATCGCATGCGGCGATGATACCGAACAGGCGCCGATCACGGGCGCGGCTTATCCCGGAGCGCCCGCTCGATGGCGTGCTGCTGCCGCCAGACGTTCTCCCGGGCGGCGCGCTCGGCGGCTTGCTCTGCTTTGGAGGGCACCCGCCGACGCAGGTGATTGAACAGCGCCGTCATCTCTTCCTTCAACGCTTCTGGTGTTGGGCCGATGCGGATGACCTGTTGCTCGGTCTCGACGTCTATCGCTGCGGGTGTCGCCCAGCGGATCTCAGTGAGCATCGCATGAGGGATGCGCTGTCCGTCGATGCGAATCGCCGCGTCTTCCAGGATCACGTCGACGTCGCGGCGGTTGAACAGGGTGTTGAGCAGCAGCCCCAACAATAACCCCAGAAAGGGGGTCCCAAACAGCAGCCACCATCGGTGCTGTTCCCACCGGCGCTGCGCCTGGAGGCGCTCTGCCAGCCGGTCTCGGTGGGCGAAGGGATCTCCCCACGCCTTCCATGGGAGCGCCAGGGCATCGGTGATCACCGCGGCGAGCTGCGGTGTCTCTGCCTGGATCCCCTCTGAGACGATGTGGGCGGTGATCTGGTCGGGAATATCGATGGCTGGCTCGGTCACCATCGCGGAGAGCGCTTCCAGGCCGCTCCCTTTGAGGGCATCCTTCATGGTCTCGACGCGGGTGTGGGCCCGATCGCTGAGCGCGATGAGCGTCAACACGTCCTTCATCACCGTCGCGGTCTGGTACGGAGAAGATGGGATCTTCTCGATCATGAGCTGATCGACTTCGAGCGCAGCGCGCAGGCTGGTGATCTCTGGCTCATACCAGCTCAGCCGTTGGGTATGCCGCCGCAGCAACTGAAATTCGTGCTGATGCCGCTCTTTCTCGGCGGGGGTGAGCGGCGGCGGCCCGGGCATCTCGAACGACCACATCAATAAGAATGGAATGCCCAGACCGACGACAAAAGCGCACAATCCGCGGCCCGGGTTGGGGGTTGCGCGACGCAGGGTGAACCGCTCAGGCATCGTCCAATCCAGACATGGAGAGGGGGATTCTCGATAAACGTAGCCGAATCTCTGCATCTCCGCTCGATGCGTCGCCTCCGCTCGTCCTGAGGGCCGACGAAGAATACAGACGTTTCTGGTATCCTTTGAGGGATCACCTTGTCTGGATCGCACAGATCCAGGCTCACCTCTTGTTGGGGCATCATCATGGCAATTCAAGATCAGCAACCGGTCAACTCCGGATTCGAGGCGCGCACAGATGGGGCGGATGTCATCCGTGAGATCGCGCTTGCCGGAAAGACCGCCATCGTGACCGGTGGATACAGTGGGATTGGCGTCGAGACCGTGCGGGCGCTGGCGGCGAAGGGGGTCACGGTCATCGTGCCGGCCCGAAACGCGGAGAAGGCGAAGACCACCCTCGCAGGGATCGAGGGAGACGTGCGCATCGATGCGTTGGATCTGGCAGACCTCGGCACCGTGCGATCGTTCACCCAGCGGATGGTCGCAGACCTCGACAAGCTCGATATGTTGATCAACAACGCGGGGATCATGGCCTGCCCCGAGGCGCGGGTCGGGCCGGGCTGGGAGTCTCAGTTCGGCGTCAACCATATGGGCCACTTTGCGCTGTCAGTGGGGCTGATGCCGCTGCTGGAGAAGACGCCGGGCGCTCGGGTGGTCGCGCTGTCTTCGACCGCGCATAAACTCACCGCGATCCGCTGGGACGACATCCACTACACCACCACCGAATACAACAAGTGGCAGGCGTATGGACAGGCGAAGACTGCCAACGCCCTGTTCGCCAACGCCCTCAGCCGACGCATGAGCGCGGCCGGGGGCCATGCCTTTTCGGTGCACCCGGGCGGCATCTTCACCCCGCTGCAGCGACATCTTCCCAAAGAAGAGATGATCGCGCTGGGGTGGCTGAATGAAGACGGCGAGCCCTCTGAGCTGGCGAAGCAGGGCTTCAAGACTCCCGCCCAGGGCTGCTCGACGACGTTGTGGGCGGCGACCAGCGCACAGCTCGACGGGGTGGTGGGCGTCTACTGTGAAGACTGCGATATCGCGGCCCCGACCGATCCGGAAAGCCCCTACGCCCGCTACCGCGGCGTCAACGCGTGGGCCTGCGATGACGAGCAAGCCGAACGGCTGTGGACAATCAGCGAAGAGATGTTGGCCCAGGCCTGAAGAATCAGAAAGAAACCCGCCCCGGATTGATTCATGGCGCGTTCCTCTGACACACCCTCTCGGAGGAAGGCCCCCATGCGTACCACGATCGTCTCTGCTCTTCTGTTCCTCGTCGGCTGCGACAACACCAACACCACCAACTCGGACACCTCCGGAAATTGGTGGGACGCCGGCTCTGATTCAAACAGCGGTGATGACGACGGCGACGGCGACGGCGACGGCGACGACGACGATGACGACGACGATGATGATGAGGAAGATGAGGTCGGGCAGGTCTTCTGGGGTGAGCTTGAGACGAATGAGGGGTGGGGCGCCGTCGGCTACTTCTCTGTGACTGAGAACGGTGTCGAGTGCGATCAGGAGTTCCCAGTCACCGGGTTTGAGGTGGTCAACGACTGCTCGGACTGCTCATCGGCATATTCGCTGACGCTCGGCGAAGGCGAGACCTTTGATGAGGCGGGCGCGGGCTGCTCGACCAGCCCCTACGGTGACTTGAGCGGCACGGTCTTCCGCTTTGGCGTCGCAGGAGGGGTGCTGTATGTCGACACCGGCGATGGCTTCAAGTCGGTCGCCGGTGGCTTCGCAGAGGTGGAGGGGACCGAGGTCTTCTTTGAGATCGGCAGCCATGAAGAGGACGAAGAAGAAGAGTAGTGGTTGGTGGGCGGGTCCTGGGACGGTCCATCGCGAGACATGACGTAACAAAAGTGTCAGCCCTTTTTTTCGGTGACGGACGTCTAAACAAGTACACCGACCGCGAAAACGGAGGCCATCATGGAGACCCAGCACACCACCCTCGGCGACCTCATCACGACCCTCTACGCCCACTTCATGGACGTCTACGGCGACGAAGAGCTGGCGAGCGTGGCGACCGCGGCCATGATCACCGAGGCCCTTGCGGACGCGGAGATGGGAGACGAGCCAGCGATCGCAGCGGCCTGACGGTTTCTTCTTCTGGCGCCTCTGGGCGTTGAGCCGACAGGAAGCGGTCCCGACGCCGTGTTTTTGGGGCCCTTCGTCAGAAGGGCGTGCAGAGGCTCGACAAGCGCGCTCGATATGCGCTACGCTGAGCGGACTCAAGACGCTGAAGATGGCCTGTTCAGCGATCAGAACGCTGTCCGCTGTCGGGCTTCGGCGGATGGTGCATTCTGAATTTCCGGGAGGACGCAGATGCAGCCGAGGGACGCAGACCGATCCAAAGTCATCGACGCCCTGGAAGAGCACGGTGGTATCGGCCCGGACGCCGTGCGCAAGGCCCATGAAGAGACCCGCATCCCTGAGGCGGACATCTATGGGGTGGCGACGTTTTATACGTTGCTCCGCAATCCTGACGCGACCGCCCGGGTGTGCAAAGGGCTGCCCTGTAAACTCAAGGGCTCCGATGCCCTGGCTGCGCGCTTGCAAGCCGAGGGCCACAACGTCGATGAGGTGAGCTGCCTGGGGCAGTGCGATCGGGCGCCGGCGGCGCTGGATGCGTCCCTGGAGCTGACCTGGTGTGCGCCGCGCGGTTCGGTCACGCCCGACGACGACGGTCTGGCGATCAACCTGGGCGGCGCGGACGACGCTGCATACGCCGCCCTCGCGCAGGCGCGGGCGATGGGCGCTTCCGCGGTCATCGATGCGCTGAAAGCGGCGGGGTTGCAGGGCCGCGGCGGCGCCGGGTTCCCGGCGCACATCAAGTGGCGCGCCGTCCGTGGGGAAGACCACGAAGAGAAGTATGTTGTGGTCAACGCCGATGAGAGCGAGCCGGCGACCTTCAAAGATCGCGAGATCATGCTGCGCCGCCCGCACCGGATGCTGGAGGGGATGGCCATCGCGGCGTTCGCGACGGGCTGTCGGGTGGCCTATATCTACGTCCGCGGCGAGTTCGCTGGCGAGAAGCGCAGCCTGGACGCTGCGCTGGTGGAAGCCGCTGGGTACCTCGGCGATCTGGAGGTTCGGATTGTTCGGGGGCACGGCGCCTATATCTGTGGTGAAGAGACCGCGCTGCTCGAAGCGATCGAAGGGCGGCGGGGGATGCCGCGGCTGAAGCCGCCGTATCCGACTCAGGCGGGGCTGTTCGGGAAACCTACCCTGGTCAACAACGTCGAGACGCTGGCATGTGTGCCCAATATCATCCTTCGGGGTGGGGAGTGGTTCCGGGCGCTGGGCCGCGGCGAGCCCGGCACCAAGTTGTACTGCATCTCCGGGCATGTCCAGCAGCCAGGCGTTTATGAGCTGCCGCTGGGCGCGACCCTGGACGAGCTGGTCGATGCGGCAGGCGGTCCGGTGGGGACGCTGAAGGCGTTCAGCCCCGGCGGGGCGGCGTCGGGGTTTTTGCCGATCGTGCACCGCGATGCGCCGCTGGACTTCCGCTCGCTGTCTGCGTTGGGCAGCATGGTGGGCAGCTCTGGCGTGGTGGTGCTCAACGACACCGTCGATATGGCCGTTGCTGCCCGGGCCCAGCAGGTCTTCTTCGAAGAAGAGAGCTGCGGGCAGTGTGTGCCCTGTCGGGTCGGCGCCCGGCTCCAGCGTCTCACGCTGGATCGGTATCTCAAGACGGGTGACCGCGAGCATCTGGCACATGCCGAAGATGTCCACTGGGAGATGGAGGAGGGCTCCATCTGTGGCCTGGGGACGACGGCCAGCCTGCCGCTGGTGACCGCGATGAGACACTTTCCACAGGACTTCCGTTCCCGTCAGGAGGGCGAATGAGCGCGAACCGTACCGTCACCGTGGTCATCAACGGCCATGAAGTCCAGGCGACCCCGGGTGACACCATTCTGGACGCTGCGAAGGGCGTCGACGTCGAGATCCCGACGCTCTGCCACGATCCGCGCCTGGATCCGATGGGTTCTTGCCGGATGTGCCTGGTCGAGATCGAAGGGCAGCGCCGTCTCCAGCCCGCCTGTGCCTTTCGCGTCTATGAGGGGATGGTCGTCACCACCGAAAGCGGCCGCATCGACAAGCACCGCAAGCTGCTGCTGAGCATGCTCGCCGCAGACGTCCGCGTTGATGAGGACGGTGTTCCCGCGGTGCGCGATGAGACCGGCCTGGAGCTGCGCCGCCATGTCGAGCGGTACGGGGTGGGGCCGACGCTCGCCCGGGTGGACTCGCCGCGCGAGCTGCGGATCGACGTCAACCCCTACATCGACTTCGATCCGGAGTCCTGCATCCTGTGCGCACGATGTGTTCGGTACTGCGATGAGGTCGAAGCGGTCAACGCCATCACCCTCGCCCGGCGGGGCGCGTCGACGACCATCGCCACCGCCAATCAGGTCTCGTTGCTGGACAGCACCTGTGAGTTGTGTGGGGGCTGCATCGATACCTGTCCCACCGGCGCCCTCACCGAGAAGGCCTCCATCGGGACCCGGACGGAAGAAAAGGTTCGGACAACCTGTAACTTCTGCGGGGTCGGCTGTCAGCTCGACCTGCACGTTCAGGACAACCGCGTCGTTCGGGTCACGGCGCCGCCGCCTGGAGAGACCCTCAACGACGGAAACCTGTGTGTGAAGGGGCGGTTCTCCTTTGAGTTCATTCACCATGGCGACCGACTGACCGCGCCGCTCGTGCGGGGGGACGACGGCCAGCTCCGGGAAGTGAGCTGGCCCGTCGCGATCGAGACCGCTGCTCGGGGGCTGATGGCGGTCAAGAAGCGCCATGGCGCGAGCGGGCTCGGCTTCATCTCTTCCAGCCGATGCACCGGTGAAGAGAACTACCTGATGCAGAAGCTCGCCCGCGCCGCGTTCGGGACAAACAACTGCCATCAATGCGCAGCCACGTGACACGCGCCCACGGTCGCCGGTCTGGTGACCATGTTCGGAGCAGGCGCGATGACGAACTCCATCCCGGAGATTCGGGATGCAGACGTCCTGTTTGTCATCGGGAGCAACACCACCGAAGCGCACCCGATCATCGCCATGGAGATGAAGCGGGCGGTGCGCCGGGGGGCGAAGCTTATCCTCGGCGATCCGCGACAGATCTGGCTGAGCAGCGTCGCCACGATCCACCTCCAGATGAAGCCCGGCACCGACGTCGCCCTCCTCCAGGCGATGGCCCATGTCATCATCGATGAGGGGCTGACCGCCGAGGGGTTCATCCGCGATCATACCGAAAACTTCGAAATCCTCAAGCAGAGCGTCGCCGAGACCACGCCGACGTGGGCAGAGACGATCACCGGTGTTCCCGCCGACTTGATCCGCCAGGCCGCCCGGCTGTATGCCACCACGGAGAAGGCGGGCATCTTCTATACGCTCGGCATCACCGAGCACACCCATGGCACCGATAACGTCTATAGCCTCGCCAACCTCGTGCTGATGACCGGGCACCTGGGCGTTCGCTCCGCGGGGATGAATCCGCTCCGTGGGCAGAATAACGTCCAGGGGGCCAACGATGCCGGCGCGTCGCCGGTTTTTTATCCCGGATACCAGCGGGTCTCCGATCCGGCCGCCCGAATGAAGTTCGAAGACGCCTGGGGCGTTCCCCTTGACCCGAATGACGGGCTCAACCTCAACGTCATGATGAGCGAGCTGGCGAAGGGTCGGATGAAAGGGCTGTATGTCATGGGCGAAGACATCGTCCTGTCTGAACCGAACGCCTCCAAGGTCGAGCGGGGGCTGAACCAGGCGGAGTTCGTGGTGGTGCAGGACATCTTCATGAACGAGACCTGCCGCTACGCGGATGTCATCCTGCCCGCGGCCTGTTTTGCAGAGAAGGATGGGGTCTTCACCAACAGCGATCGCCGGGTGCAGCGGGTGCGCAAGGCCGTCGACGCCCCCGGTCAGGCGCGCCCGGACTGGCAGATCCTCTGCGACATCGCCCGGGCGGCGGGCTACCCGATGCCCGACTACGTGGACACCGGCGAGATCTACGATGAGATGGCGGCCCTGGCGCCGAAGTTCGCCGGGATCTCGCATGAACGCATCGATCATGAGGGCGGGCTACAGTGGCCCTGCCCGCTGCCCAACCATCCGGGCTCACCGACGTTGCATATCGACGGCCCGCTGATTGGGAAAGCGCAGTTCCAAGGCGTGCAGTACCGCGAGAGCGCCGAGCTGCCCGACGACGACTATCCCCTCGTCCTCAGCACCGGGCGGACGCTGTATCACTACAACTGCGGCACCCAGACGCTCCGTGCCCGCGGCGCCATGGCCCGACAGCCCGAGAACTTCATCGAGATGCATCGCCGGGACGCGCGGCGGCTGGGGGTCAAAGACGGGCAACGGGTCCGGGTGTGCTCACGCCGCGGCGCAGTGGAAGCGGCCGTCAACGTCAGCCCGCGGATGAAGCGCGGATGTGTTTGGATGCCCCTTCACTTCCCGGATGCGTTGACCAACAGGCTCACCAACGATGCCGGCGATGTGATCACCGGCACCGGGGAGTACAAGGTCTGCGCCGTCCGCGTCGAACCGCTCAGCGGCTGAACCCGATCCGCTCGGCTTTCTCCTGGATACGGGTCTGCGCCTGGGCAGCGTCGAGCAGGTGCGCCTGGCAGATGCAGGGGTTGGCCGGGTTGTCATAGACTGCGCTGGCCAGGGCCATCAGGACGGCGTTCTTGATGTAGCCGCCGGTGATCGGGAACTGTCGGGCGAGCGCGGGGAAGCGCACATCGTCGGCGAGGTTGGCGCCGGGAGGCAGCAGCCGCTGCCAGATCTGCTGACGCGCGGTGGGGTCGGGTGGGTCGAAGGCCAGCCGGACCAGGACGCGTCGGTCGAGCGCCTCGTCCAGGCTCTCTGGCAGGTTGGTCGCCAGGATGGCCACGCCCTCGAACCGCTCCAGCTCCGTCAGCAGCATGGTCATCAGGCTGTTGCCCGAGCGGCGGTCGGCGAACAACGACTCGCACTCGTCGAAGAAGAGGATGGCGTTGTGAAGCTGGGCCTCGCGGAACAGCCCCGGCAAGAACCGGCCGGCTTCTTTATTGGCGACAAACGTCGGGATATCGACGTTCAGGACCGCCTTGCCCATATGGCTGGCGACGGCGTGCGCGGTCATCGTCTTGCCGGTGCCCGGCGCGCCATGGAACAGCATCATCACGCCTCGGCCGTAGCTGATCACGTCGTCGAAGCCCCACTGCCGGCGGACCTCCAAATAACGGCTGTGTTGCTCGATGACCGAGAGGATCCGGCGCTTGTGCTCCGGCTGAAGGACCACGTCGTCCATCGTCGCCCGCGGCGTGCAGATCGAGGAGAAGTCGATGAAATCGTCGGCGAGCCCTTCGCGGCCGACCAGCCGATCGAACGTCCGGTTGCACAGGTCGATACAGGCGTCGAGAAGGTCGCTGGGCGTCGAGTACCGACGGTCGAAGTCGACCTTGATCAGATCATGGCTGAGCAGCGCGCTGCGCGGGCTGAACACGCCCCGCCGAGAGATGCGCTCCTCGAACGACAGCTCCGCGAAGGTGAAGATGCTCTCCACCATCAGACCCGCGCTGGTCTCGCTCGGGCACAGCCGCGTGAACAGGTCGCGGAAGTTGTTGGAGAAGCAGGTCGACGCCGCCAGCAGCAGGACCATCCGCTCGAACGAATCCAACGCGTACGCATCACAGAGCCGGCAGAGCGCGGTGGGGCGGCCGGCGTCCCGGTGCGCAGCGAGCCGGACATTGATCTGAGTCCGCAGCGCCCGCTCTTGGGTACGGGTATGGTCGATTTTTGCCGTGAGCAGCTGATGGGCGCGGCCGGTCAATGACAACAACCCCTGCTCATGGATCAGGCGGTGGATCCGAACCTTGATCCAGGACATCTCATCCTGGAGGTACTGCAGCTCGTTCATATACAGCAGGTTGTCCGAGAGGTTCTCCTGGCGAAGAAGCTGCATCAGGGAAATCGGCTCTTCGTTGAACGTCTGCACGGGTCAAATTCCTCGGTTGAGAAGGAGGGAAGCAAAAACGCACCGGTTGGCTTTTCTTCCGGTTCATCTCTCAATACGATAACAACCCTCGCGAAACGCCAGATTGAATTGAAATGGATCAACAATTCTCTGGAGAGCACCTTTTTTTAGAAATTCCGAATTTATGTGCCGTGTTTTTCGTCGTTTCTTCGTTTTCTGAAGTGAAAGACGTTCACCGATACCAAGGGGGAGGCGATGGGCGAACATGAAGAGCGGACCTGGGAGATCTCGGGTGCGAACACCGCGACAGTCGTACAAGCGTCGAACTGGGTGATGGCGCTGCGTCGAGGGTTCGCTGCGCTGGGGTTGCGCTTGGACCGGGTGAACATGGACTGCCAACGTCTGGCGCAGGACTGCGTCGTGGTCAATGATCGGAAGCGGGAGATCCTGTATACCGTGCGCGCTGTGGCGTGTATACAGCTGTAACGTTCGGGAACGGACGCAGGCTGTATCAGTTGAACAGGCTGTGGAAGTCCAGATCCTCTGCAGCGAGCACCAACGCTGTGGGCGGCAGGCCGTCGATGTGCTCGATCAGGGAAGAGTAGTAGTCGGCGTATGGTTCGGGTTGTTCGCCATCGGTCGGGGCACGCATTCCCAGAAGCACCAGGCCGGCGCCGGCGCTGGCGGTGCGGATGGTTTCGAAGATGGAGCCGCCGCTGCGGACCGTGACTTCGGCTGCCGCCTGAAGGCGGCTGGTTTCGATGAAGCCCTTCAGGCGTGTGAGCGCTTCCGCCTCTTCGCTGGGATCGTCGACGATGCTGCGCATCACCAGCTGTGCGCCGTCCCAGGATGGGCTGGTCTTGAGCAGGTAGCCCAGCGTCAACATCAACCCGGCGTTGCTCTGCTTTCGGCCCCACCAGACGTCGATTCGCTCGCGGGTGCGGGTCTTCTCCCAGTCTTCGGGGGCCTCGCGGACGATGATGACGTTGCGGTAGCTGGCGTGGGCGAGCAGGATCAGACGGGCATAGTCGACGAAGTGCTCTGGCTTGCTGGTCGTGCCCATCATCAGGGTGTTGGGGACGAGCGGGCCGAAGCCATAGGCGGCCAACAGCTCGCGGGCGCCGACCAGCGGCGCCGAGGCGATGTGCACCTTGACGAGCGACTGGACGCCTTTCCGATCGAGGAAGTGGCGGATTGAAGCGGTGATCTGGCGTGCGCGCGCTGGCGTGGCCTGCTGCGCGGGGAGGACCGCTGCCATCGTCATCAGCCCCCGCCCGGTCGACAGCGCCCGGGCCAGGTCGACGAGATGCCAGCGGGACTGCGGCGAGCCGCTGAGCACCAGCAGGTTCGGCCGCCAGTTCCGCTCGTCTGGCGGCGACCGATCCAGGTTGTTGATGGCGCCCTGGGCCACGAGCATCAGGATCCCGCGTCGGATGTCGTCGAAGTCCAGCCGTTGCTCTCGGCGGCTCATGACCAGATACACCCCACCGGAGACCAGGCCGGCGAGCAGGGTCGCGCCGACGTTGATCATGACCATGGTGAGCAGGCAACCCGCGGCCCCGACCAGCGACAGCCACCAGGAGACCTTGAACCGCGGTCGCCAGGAGGGGCTGCCGATCAGCGCCGCCAGCCCGGACGACAGGTTGAGCAGCCCATAGGAGGTCAAAAAGAACATCGACAGCACCGGCGCGATCAGGTTGAGGTCCCCTAACAGCACCCCGGCCAGCGCGACCCCGAACGCGATCGCCGAGGCGAGCAGCGGATCGTCGTTGTCGCCGTAGCCGACCCCGATGATGGGCGGGATCACCTTGTCCCGGGCCAGCGCCTGGAGCGTCCGTGGCGCGCCGAGCAGCGCGCCCATCGCGCTGGACAGCGTCGCTCCCCATAAGCCGGCCATAATCAACGGGCTGAACACGGAGACCCGCGCCATGATCAGCGGATCGGCCCGGAGCAGCTCCGGCTGGCTGACCGCGTAGCCCAGGAAGATCGGGATGGCGATGTAGACGGCGTAGCCGGTCAGCACGGCGCCCAGGGTCCCCAGCGGCAGGCTGCGTGCCGGATCCTTCAGATCGCCCGACAGGGCGATGCCCGCTTCGATGCCGGTCACTGCCGGGAAGAAGACCGAGAACACCACCCAGAAGCGCTCCGGTGGTGGGACGGCCTCTGGCGCCAGCTCGACCGGTTCGATCGGGGCGCCCATGAAGAACGAAACCAACGAGGCGCCGATCAGGGCGAGGATGAAGTACTGGCTCTTCAAGGCCAGATCCGCGGAGCGGGCGGCGAGGGCGGCCAGCCCGACCAGGGTCCCCACGCCGATGACCGCCGGCGGCAGGGCAGGGACGAGGGCGTGGATCGACTCACTGAAGCCGGCGATGTAGAACGAGATGCCCAGCGCCTGAGCGAAGAACAGCGGAAGCCCCACCGCCGCGCCGACCTCCAGCCCCAGGCTTCGCGAGATCATATAGTAGGCGCCGCCGCCGCCGATGCGCATGTTCGTCGCCAGCGCCGCGATCGACAGCCCGGTCAAAAACGTGATCGCCGTGGACAGGGTCACGATAAGCAGCGTCCCCGCCAGTCCGACGTTGCCCAGCACCCAGCCGAACCGCAGGTACATGACCACCCCGAGGATGGTCAGCAGGCTTGGGGTATAGACCCCCTGAAACGTCCCAAATCCGTAGCCGCTGCGCGGCGAACTCCCCGCCATCCGACCTCCTGCCCCACACCTCTAACCTCCCGATTCAGTCAGGAAGGGGGAAGGGCGGTGCTCCTCGATGCCGTGCGGGAACGCGAAGCCTGGCGCGGAGACTTCCACGGATCGGGCTACTCGGCGTCGAGCGCAGCCTCTGAGAGGGCATCCGCCGTCGTCGAGGAGCCGTCGTCCTGCCGCCAGGTGATCCGCCCGTCTGAGCCGATCATCGTATAGCTATGGTGAGGTGCGGCGTCATTGCCCGCCCAGTCGGCCGCCCAGGCGCCGTCCTGGTCGCCGAGGACGATGAAATCCAGCTGGAGCTGATCCCGCCAGTTCTCCGCCGATGATTGCCCTGCCGGATCGTTGCGGAGGCTGACGGTGATGACGTTGAGGATCACCAGATCTTCCGGGCCGCGCGCGATGTACCAGTCGTTGAGGTCCTGAACCAGGGCCGCGCAGCGACTTCACCACTCGGCGGCGCCGATCACCAGCGTGGGCTGGCCCAGGCTATCCGACAGGCTGACGTCGCCGCCGTCGGCGTCGATCAAGGTGAAGTCTGCCGGGCACTGACCGACCCCAAAACCACCATCACAGTCTTCGGCGCCGATCGTGTTCGACAGGTCGAGGCGCGCCCCGGGCTCGTCGCCTGGCGCGCACGCCCCCCACAGCAGAAGGCTGCTCCACGTTGTCAACCGCATCATCTCTTCTCCTCACCCGAAGGGCTCATGAGCACGCTACCCAGGCGCTCACCGACTCGCAACTGTTGACTGCCAACGGTCCGATGTTCTCTGGCCTCTGTTGGGCACGCCCAGCCGCAAGTTGTCAGACAAGATCGCAGCGGACCACGACTACTTCGACTCGTGCTTGACCCAGTCGACCTCCATCTCCCAGGTCGTCTGTGTCATCGGATCCATCGTGACTTTCGCATAGTTGAGGATGGCGAACAGCGGCTCCGGGTATGCGCGGGCCTGGTTCGGGTTGCGGTACACCTCCGCCCCGTCGAGCAGATACACCAGATCCCCATCCCGCCACTCGACGCCGTAGTCATGGTATGCGGTGAGATCGGCGTCGATGATCTTCTGCTGAGACTCCCAGTCGCCCTTGTCACAGGCGCCCTCACTGACGATGCGACGGGCGACGTAGTGGTCCGCCCCGCCGCTGCCGTAGTGCTCAAAGATGTCGATCTCGCCAGAGCCTTCGAGCGGCCAGCAGACGTCCTCGTCCGCCTCCTGGACCGGCGGCTCATTGTTGTGCGCCCCCAACAGCCACCAGGCAGGGAACATCCCGGCCTGACCGCTCCCCTTCAGCCGGAGCCGGGCCGTCCACCGGCCGCCGACAAACTCCTGCCGGTTCTTCGAGGCCAGCCGACCAGCGACGTAACGGGTGTCCGGGTGCTTCTTGCCGTGCTTGTCCATGTTGTCGCAGGGGATGGGCGCGTCTAGCATGACCACCCGAAGCTTGACGGTCCCGTTGCTGACCTCACGCGTGTTGTGTTGGCCGTCTGGGACGTAGCATTGATCCTCATTGTTGACCCATAGCAGCTGATCCTGCCAGTTCGCCGCGTTGAACGTGTCGAAGTCGTCAAACAGATCGACCGTCCACGCCGACGACGCCGCCGATGCCGACGTCGACGCCGACGCCGACGCCGACGTGGGGGCGGGCGGCTGGGTGGGTTGAGGTGTGTTGGTGCAACTGACAAGGATCATGCTGAGGAGGAGATGAGGCATAACGGACACCTTTGGACAGATGGTGCGATCATGGTGCCACATCTTCATGGGGACAGCATTGCCAACCCCTGCAGACGCCATTTGTTGAAGCGCCATGGCGTGTCCCACTATTCATCAATGAGACCATCACAGTCGTTGTCGACCCCATCGAAGGTCCCCATGGCGTCAGGATAGACGACTGCATCGCAATCGTCTGCGTTTGGAACGTAGTCGGATTGGAGAGAGCAGGACATCAGACGGCGGCTGGGGTCGCCGAAACCATCGCGGTCTTCGTCTGCAAGATGTACCCATCAACCGTTGCGCAGTGGTCGATGCGGTGGGCTGGATCGCCGTATCCGTCCTGATCGACGTCGGGATACCATGCGATCGGCGGTGGATCGATCTCACCGTCGCAGTTGTTATCGATGCCGTCGCAGCCGTCATGGATCTCAGGGTGCCGGTCCGCAACCAACGACCAACAAACTCAACCATCCGATCCGCATGGTCCGCCCTCCCCATACATGCGTTCCTCATGCGATGGTCAGAGCGTCCCGAACGGATCCATTTTTCTATGGTTCAGCTGGAGGGGGAAGCGCTCTGGCGCTGAATGGGATCGGGTCCTTCGAGATCGCTCTCCAGCTGGTCGAGCATCGTCGCGGTGTAGTGCTCCAACCCCGCCGCGTAGCTGTCTTTCTGCGCGCGTTCTTTGAGCAGGTTGAAGGTATCTTTCAGCTGCTTGACATAGGGGCGGAAGTTGTCCCAGCCTGCGTCGTCTTTCGGGCGTTCATCGATTCGCTGCTGGAGGACCCTGGCTTCGGTCGCGATCTCCTCAGACAGGGTCTGGAGCACTTCGAACCGGGCGTTGAGGGTGCTCAGCTCCGTCGCCCGGGTCGGGTTGCTCTCCGTGTACGCATCGACCCAGACAAGCATGGCGTCATAGAAGAGGACGTACTGCTCCTGCCAGCGCTGCGGGTGGGATGCGGTCGCCATCTCCTTCGCGGCGGCCATCAGCTTCTGATACAGCCCGTCGTCGCTCTGGTCGTCTTCCTCCTCCGCGCGCTGGTCGGCGCTCTTCTGGAGGGCGGTCTGTGTTTCGGAGACCTGGGTGATGACGTTCATGATCGTCGTGTTCAGCATCGCCGCCGTGGCCTCGCCATAGAGCGCCGTAGAGACGGCCATGACATCCGTATACAGCTTGTCGAGGGCATTGATCTCGGTCTCCAGGGTGCTGACGGTGAGGGCGTCGGGGCTCTCGGCGCGCTTCGCTTTCTCCTCGGCCCGGCTGGCACATTCGATCAGGATAGCGGCCTGCTCGTCGAGCTTCTTGATCAGGGTGCGCTTGGCCTCCATGATCATCTGTTCGCCCTTGTCGGGGCTGGGCAGCGACTGGTTCTTCGTGATCCACTCCTCGATGTGGTTGAGCAGCGCTGCCGCAGCGGCCCGCCATTGTGTGGGATCCTGCTCCTGCGCGAGACCGGACTCAGCCCGGCTGATCTTCTGTGCGATGGCGGGCAGGTCGTCCTGGATGGACTCGCCGCCGGTCTTCGGCGTGCTCGCGATGGTGCGCTGCCCGGTGAGCTTGCCCCTGATCTCGTTGACGTTGATCGTGGCGATGGTGAGCAGTCCCTGAACGAGCGCTCGGTCGCCGCTGGTGCTCAGTGACGCGAGGAGGCCGTTGATCTGGCCCACCGCGGCCTGTAAGGCGACCTGGTTCGCGGTCACATCGGTCAGCTGGGCCTGCGCGCCGGCGACGGCGCCCTTCAGCGTACGGGCATGCGGAGTCGCCGCGGTCAACGTCTTCAGGACCACGTCATACTGGGCGGCCTGATCGTCGTCGGGGGCCTGGAGCTGCTTGTTGAGCGATGCCCACTGTGTCAGCTGCGTCTGTGCCGTCGCCGAGGCGCCGAGCCACTCGTCGAAGTCCTGCTGCCCGCCCAGACCGTCCAGGATCGAGCGGAGGTGGATCCGAATCGACTTCAACGCTGCCAGAATCTCGGACTCATCGACCGTTGAAACATCCGGATCGGGCGGATCGGTGTCGGTCGAGGGCGTATCCCTGGCGGGTGGCTCAGGGATCGCCCGGGGCGCTTCGCCGAGCGTCTTGAGGTGTTCGTTGAGCTGTCCAAGGGTGCGGTGTAACGAGGAGAGCACCCCACGGAGCGCCTTCGCCAGGCCGACGTCGCTGAGCTGGCCATATACATCGGTGATCTTCTTGATGCTCTCGTGGATCGTGTCGAGGGTCTCGTCACGATCGCCGCCGCCGTCGGTGATGTCCTTGACGTCGTCATCGAGCCGCTCGGTGTCGTCGAGGATATCTTCTAAGCCGCTGTCATCGATGATGTCCGCGGCGTCCTCAAGGGTGGTGAGGGTGGCCTTCATCTCTGCGAGGACGGTGTCGAACCCGCCGACTTCCTCGATCTCGGTGATGACCGCTTCGATGGCTTCGTCCGCTTCGTCGGCGTCGCTGGTCCAGTCTAGCGGATCGGTCTGGGCGCCCAGCTTGCTGAGCGCGGCCTGAGCGGCGGGGTAGGTCTTCAGCGCGGTCATCGGATCGCCGCCCTTGTCCTGGTCGGCGATCTCCTGGATCTGCGCCTGGAGGGCCTCCAGATCGGTCTTCAGCGCTTCGGCCCGCTCCAGATAGTTCTCAAGCCATCCCTTGATGCGCTTGCTGTGCTTGTTGTCGGTCATGGGGTCTCAGCCTCCCGCCTTGAGCTCGGTCTTCAGCATCGTCCGCGCGTCTTCCATCTGGGCTTCCAGCGCCTTGAGCGCGTCGGCGACCTCAGATCGGGTCATGTCGACGTTGATTTTGCTGGTCTGATGGTTGTCGACCCGTTTCTTCAGCTCACGCACGGTCTGCTCCACCTGGCGGAACCGGTCCTTGAAGCGGCGGCGGGTCTCCTGCACCCGCTCCGCGGTCCAGGCCTTCGGCTCCGCAGGCTCCTGGGGGCCCTCATCGGTCGTTTGCCTGGGGGGCTTCGGGTCCTCCTCTGAAGTGGGGGGGCTCGATGAGGACGAAGGAATCGACGAAGAGGACGAAGGGTCGTCGTCGTCTCTGCTCTTCTTCGCCTTGATGCGGTCGATCTTCTCCTGGAGGATCTCGCGGAAGTCTTCGGCTTGCTTCGAGCCTGTGATCGGGGCCTTCAAGCCGTTCAGCTTTGCGAGCAGATCGCCAGGCGGTCGGGGGGAGATCGTGAGGAACTGGAAATACAGCCACATGTCGGCGTCGTCGAGGACGGGGGTGAGCGTCTCTTTGAAGCCGGCGAGGGGCATGCTGGCTTCAAGGATGTCGATGAAGCCGAGCAGGTCGGTGGTGCCCATGCCGGGCATGGTCTTCGCCTTCTCCAACAACGCTGCGAGCTGCTTGTCGCGGAGGGTGTCGCCGGTGGTCTGCGCCTCTTCGGTCTTCTGTTGGACCTGCTCCTGGACCTGAGGCGTCTGGGGGTACAGGGTCTGCTGGGCGATGTCCTGGATGGCCTTGACGCTGTCCGGGTCGAGGGCGTCGACCGAGGGGCCTTCCTTGAGGAAGTCCATCAGCTCCTGTGCGCGGGCCTTGCGCTCCGCTTCAGAGCCGGCGTGGTCGAGCTGCCCGAGGAGGTTGTCGATCTCGGCCTGGGCTTCGGCGGCGGCCTCAGCGGGGTCGAACATGTCCTCGATCGCTTCGAGGCGTGCCTTCTGCTTGTCGAGGTTCTGCCCGATGCGTTCAGTGAGGTCGTCTTCCAGGACCGTCAGCGTGTTGCGGTTTCTGGAGAACGGGTTGGACCAGCCCTCCTTGAAGCGGGTCGCGAAGGTCCTGGCGATGCTCTTGCCGACCGTGGTGGCGGTCATGGTGGCGTCGGCAGAGCCCGCGCTGAGGCGGTTGTTGAACGCCTCTTTGTCGTACTTCTTGACGACGGCGCCCTTGAGCTCTTTGAGCTTGTAGTTGCGCGCCATCTCTTTGAACGCAGCGACGATCATCTTGGGGCTGGCGGTGCCCTGCCGCACCCAGAAGGTCAGCTCATCCTTCTGTGAGCCCTGGACCAGGCCGCGGGCGGTCTTGCAGGCCTTCTGGCTCAGCCCCAGGGCATCCATTGCGGCGGGATTGGCGGCATTTTTCTTCGCGGCGCCGCCTTTGGGATCGGACCTGCCGCGGGTGACCGACAGCAGCATGACGTTCTTCTTCGGGTCGACCATCAGCGAGAAGGCGCCGAAGGTGCCGCCCTTCGTGGCCCGGATCTTCTTGATGTTCTTGACGGTATCGGCCGCCTTGGCGGCTTTGGCCAGCTTGACGAAAGACTTGGACATGGCGCCTCCTCAGGGGACCATCGGGTGGATTTCGAAGTCGCCCTCATCAGAGGGGCGCATGACCAGGGCGCCGCTGAGCTGGCCGAGCATGGGGTATTGCCCCTGCAGGCGCCGCGCGGCGAACGGAAGCCACCGCCGGATGGCGGTGGGGGAGGCGGTGGTGACGACCATCGGCAGGCCGTCGACCCGGACCAGCAGGCCGCGGACCTGCTGGTCCGTCCGCCGCGCGCGCCGCGCCAGCCGCTGCAGCTGCCGCTCGAACCGCTTGCCATCGGGATCTTCATCCTGAGGGCTGAGACAGATCTGCGGCGGCTGTCCGGCGCCGCCGGCCTGCACCCACAGCCACGCCGTCGCCCCGTCCTCCATCTCTTGCATCACCTGCTCGGCGTCGGCGAGCGGCCCTGGCGGCGTCGGCCGCTCCAGCCCGCCCCACAGCCCATCATCGGCGTAGCGCATCCGCATCGATCCGTCGGTGCCCATCAGAAAGAAGGTCGCCCCGCTCAGCCGGGCCAGCTCGGGGTGCGCGCCGGCGTGGTCGACCACCCAGCCCGCCAACGATTCCAGCAGCGTCGGCGTCAGGGTGCGTCCATGGAAGCCCACCGCGCCGGTACCGGCGACCTGCATGAAGCCCACATGAGCGAACGCATCATCGGGGATCGGGACTTCATCGGTGTGTGTTCGGAGCGCTTCGCCGATCGGATCGTCGCTCACCGACGAGAGCATCAGGGGCATCTGTGCCCCTGGACAGAGCCAGAACCAGGCCCGCTGGCCTGGCTCCAGCGTAGACAAAAGGGCGCCGATCGCCTCTATCGAGTCGTGCATTCACTGCTCCTGGCACAGGACGGATGGTTTTAAATCATAGAACGCGATCCATTCCAGGAGCGGCTCGCCGGTGCGGACATTCTCCGACAACAACGGGCAGACCGGGGTGACTCTCTTCACGATCGGGACGCACAACCCACGCCCGCCGGGGCGAGCCGGTGTCGTTACTCTGCTTCTGGCTTTGGCGGCCTGGGCGCGCTGATCGCCTTCAGGCCCTTGAGCTTGAGCAGCGCCTCGAGCTGTTTTAAACCCGTCTTGAACGCGCGCGTGGGGAGCTTTTTCTTCCTGTGGACCCGAAACCCATACTTCTTGCCCACCAGATACACCACGCCTGCGCAGCCTTTGGACTTCGGGTCACGCTTGAGGATGTCATTGAGCTGCTTAGTCAGCCGCTGTTCGAGCTTCTCTGGGAGCTTGCCGTCCTCGAACGCGGGGCCGTCCATCGAGAAGTCCGGCTTGGGGACCTGCAGCAGCGGTCGGCCGCCCATCTCGAAATAGAAGAACATCCGGCCCCGTCCCGGTTCAAGCTCCATAATGTGGGTACGAACCAACTTAATGGTTGTGGGGGTCATGGATCCTCCATTCGTCCTCTGCGCGCGGTCTTACGATACCCGATCTTTCGGGAGCATCGGCGCCCAGGTGCCTGCTCGGGGCGCTGCGATACACTGGGACCTGCCGCGGACAGCTCAGGTGGGATGCGATGAAGCAGGTGTGGTTACGCAACGGCCAGCTGGACATCAGCCGCCAGATCTTCGTTCGGGACGGCCAGCGCCCTCGGCCGGTTCGCGAGCTGGAGGCGAAGCTTCTGAGCTACCTCGCCGCGCGGCCGAACCGGGTGATCCCCTACGCGGAGCTTCTGGTCGAGGTGTGGGGCTATCGCCCCGAACACCCGCCCGGTGTGATTCACACCACCGTCCGGCGGCTGCGGAAGGTCATCGGTGACTCGGCCCGATCGCCGCAACACATCTTCAACGTCCGCGGCGAGGGGTTCCGGTTCGTCCCCGCCATGGCACGGCCCGAAGACACGATGCTCCCGGCGGAGAGCGCCTCTCCGGCCGATCCGGATCCGATCATCGGGCGAACCCAGGCGCTCGACACCCTGGCCACGCTGGTGGCCGCCAACCCCCTTGTCAGCGTTGTGGGCGTGGGCGGTGTGGGGAAGACCCGGCTGGTGCGGGAGCTGATGGACGCCCAGATCAGCGCGTTCCCAGAGGGGTTGTTCTTCGTTGATCTCACCGCCGTCCGCGATCTGTTGGGCAGCTGCGTCGCGGTGGCGGATGCCCTGGCCGTGCCCGTCAGCCAGCGCGACCCCATCGACAGTCTTGGTCAGAGCCTTGCCGATAGGGGACGGGTAATGCTGGTTCTCGACAATGCCGAGACCGTGATCGATGAACTCAAGCCGGTCGCTGTGGCATGGGCAAAAACGATGGCGCAGACCGGCGGGCGGCTGGTGTTGACCTCTCGACGGCGTCTGGATGTGCCCATCGAGCAGGTCTTCCCCCTGAAGCCGCTGCAGCTCCCCGAACCGACCGGCTCGGCAGAGGCGGTCGCGACATCCGCCGCCGGACAGCTGTTCCTGCGACGTGCCCGTGCGCGTCGCGCACATCTGAGGCAGACGCCCCAGACCCTCAGCGCCCTGGGTGCGTTGCTCCGAGACCTCGATGGGTTGCCCCTGGCCATCGAACTGGCCGCTGCGCACGCCCGGCTGCTCAGCCCCGGCGAGATCCATGCCCGGCTTCGAGAGGCCGGGCTGCAGGATCTCCGCACGGGCCCACGGCCGGACCGGCACCGCTCGCTCAACGCCGCCCTGGCGTGGTCATGGTCGCTGCTCGATGAGACCCACCGCGCGGCCCTCGCCCAGTGTAGCCTGTTTGAAGGCGGCTTCACCGTCCGCGCCGCCGAAGCGATCCTCCAGCTGCCCGATCCGAACGTTGAGGTGATCGCTGTCATCGATCACCTCGTCGAACACCATCTGCTGTATTCCGCTGGGGATCCGCCTCGGCTTGAGATGCTCGCTACGGTTCGCGCCTTCGCGGTCGCGAAGCGCACCGATGCGAACGCATCGAGCGCCTGGACTCCCGCCACAGCGTTCGCCAGATACTATGCCGCATTCGCCGATCAACCCCGCCAGGCCGGGCGCCCGGAGCTGGGCAATCTTCGCGTGGGGGCGCGGATCGGGGACGGGGATGCCGCCGCGCGGTGCGCCCTTGCCGCGCTGAATCTGATCCGACGGGCCCATGTCTCAGAAGCGACCGCTCTGCTCAAGGATGCGCTACAGCGGGATGGGCTCTCGAACCGGACACATGCGCGCCTGCTCGATGTGCGGGTCTCGATGGCCCGAAACCTGCCGGAACCACCTGAGGAGATTCGTCAGTACGGACAGACCGCCCTGTTGCTCGCCGACGAGATGGGCGACCGGAAGTTGGCGTGTGACATCGAAGAGAGCCTCGGCGCCTATCTGCGGTCGGTTGGCGCGGTCGCAGATGCGGAGGCGCACTATCGGCGCGCGGTTGAACTCGCTGAAGAAATTGAGGACGCCGAATCGATCGCGGTCGCACGTACGGGGCTGGCGATGCTCTACCAGCACTCGGGGCGACGCCATGAGTCGCACACCATCCTTCGCGAGGTCCTCGCCATGTACGAAGAAGAGGTCGATCATCCTGGGAGGGAAGGCGTGGTGCTGGTTCGTCTGGGGATCTTCTACCAGGGGATGGGGCGGTTCGAGCAAGCCCGACGTTGTTTCCA
>JBCBLB010000772.1:0-4340 GCA_038520555.1 Myxococcota bacterium
GGAGAGCTGCACCGACTCGGTCAGCATCCTCTCCGCAACGTCGAACTGTCCCAGCCGCGCATATGCGACCCCGACCTTGGTCACCGCCGCGGCGAGGAGGTGGAGCTGTCCCCGTGTTCGGAAGATCTCCGCGGACTGTTCGGCGCAGGTGAGCGCCTGCGCGATCCGACCGCGATCGAAACAGATGGTGTACAGGTAGCTGAGCGTGAGGGCTTCGAGGCGCTGATCGCCTTCATCGCGAGCGATCTGCAGGGCTCGCTGGTAGTACCGCTCGGCGTCATCCAGCCGCCCCCGCATCCGCGCAGCGCGCCCCAGGTCTGCGAGGATCGTGGTCAGCATGTGGGGTTCATGGACCTCTGCCAGCGCCAATGCGGCGGTGAGGTGGGCGTGGCTCTCTTCGATATGGCCGGCAGACAGCTCCAAACGCCCGAGCAGGTGACCGGCGCGTGCTTGCAGGGCGGGCTCTCCGAGCCGCTCTGCGAGCGCGCGCACCTGGCGGGCGGCGTCGCGATCGTTGGGTGCGTTTTGGTCGTTGAAGATCTGAAGCTGATGAATCCGAAGCCGCCCCCAGGCTGCGCTCTCCCTGGGCTGGGCGTCGCGCGCCTGCCCGAGGATTTCATGGGCCTGATGTGGCAGCCCCGCTCCGATGAGGCAACGCGACACCATCTGTGACAGCCGATCCAGGCGTTTCGGGTCGTCCAGCAGCCGCGGCCGTGCGGCCAGGAGGTTGTCCAGCTCCCCCAGCGCCCACATCTTTCGCCGATCATTGCTCAAGGTTTGATATCCATGATCAGCGTAGAACCGTGCATGCCGCAACGCCAGCGCGACGCGCTCTGGAGACACGGCCAGCCGCTCCACCACGACCTCGCGAACCGTGACCAGCATCCGGAGCCGCTGGCGGTCGAGCACCGGCTGTGCGAGGTGGAGCAGGCTGTGCTCCATCAGCACCTCCAGGTAATCCTCCACCATCCATCCGGACGGTCCCGACTCGGGGAGCGCGATGACCTCTTCGGCGGCCTCGATCGAGAAGCCGCCTTCAAAGACGGCGCACTGCACCAGGACATCTCGCAAGCCATCGTCGAGAAGGTTCCACGACCAGTCCAGGACCGCATGCAAGCTCTGGTGGCGGCGGACATCACCGTGTCGCCGGCTGCGCAGGACATCGATCCGTTTCTGGAGCCGCGCCAGCATCATCGCCGGGGAGAACGTTCGGATTCGTGCGGCGGCCAGCTCGAGGGCGAACGGAAGGCCGTCGAGGGCCCGGACGAGCGCACCCACCGCGGCGGCGTTGTCTTCGGTGATCGCAAAGCCCGGACGCCGCTTCCGCGCCTGCCGCCAGAACAGCGCCACCGCCGGCGAGGCCTGGACCAGGCTCAGGGTGTCTTCGGTGGGCACCGGCAGCGGCGAGAGGGGCAGCACCTGCTCCTCCGGGCACCGCATCTCAATGCGACTGGTCACCACCAGTCGCCCCGAAGTCAGCCTGGGCAGCCACACCGCCAGCAGCGGCACGATCTCAGAGACGATCTGTTCGACATTGTCGAAGACAAAGAGGGCGTGTCCGCGTCTGGCCAGGGCGTCTCCGATCGCCGACGCGCCGTCACCAGACAGCTGCACCCCGAGCGCCTGCCCAAGGGAGAACAGCAGGCCTTCTCGGGTGCGGGCTTCGCTGAGATCGATGAACAGGACACCATCTGGGAAGTCCCCTGCACACCGGGCCATCGCTGCGCGCGCCAGCCGGGTCTTGCCACAGCCGCCGGGGCCGAACACGGTGATCAGTCGGTTGTTGGCCATCAACGCGCGCAGCTGCGCCAGCTCCGCCTCTCGGCCGATGATCGTCGTATCCTGCAGCGGTCGTGGCGCCTCTTTGTGGACACGCAGCGGTACCGGTGGCGCTGGAAGCGGAACGAACCGATACCCCTCCCCCCGCACACTGAACAGATGCTGCGGGGACCGCGCCGAGTCCCCGATCACCCGACGCAGCCGGCGAACGGTGGTGTGGATGACCGCGCGATCATGGCTGGCCCGGTACCCCCACACCCCTTGAAGGAGCGCTGCGTAGGACACGTTTTGATCGGGGCGTGCAGAGAGGAATTCGAGCAGCTTCGCTTCCATCTCGCGGAGCGTGTGCGTCTGCCCATCGTGGGCATAAAACAGTTGGCGTGTGACGTCCGCGACCCCACCAGAGAGCAGGAGCCGGTCAACGTGGTTGGAGTCGTGGTTGTCCATCGTGCGAACATGGTATCGAGTGAGGCCAGATTGTCTACAAGATGATGGCCAGACCCCGACCTGATAGCGGAGTCCTGGAAACACCGTCAGGGGTTGCACATGCGCGCGATCACCATCTCATCGCCATAAAACGTTGTTGTGACGCATGCTCGGTACGCTCCCACCGAACCCGGGGAGCGAACACCATGCGACCGAACACCATGCGACCGATCTCATACACTGCGCGATTGATCTTCGGCCTCCATCTTGGTCTCTCTGCCTGCACGTCGGGTGGAAGCGGCGCTGACGGAGACATCGGCTCCATCACCGATGACGACACCGACGGCACCATCATGCCCGGAGACGGCGATGATGATGGAGACACTGACGACGAAGACACCGACGCTGAAGACACTGACGACACTGGAGCCGACGACACCGACGACACTGGAGCCGATGACACCGGCGACGGCGGAGACACTGGAGACACCGACGATGGCTGCGACGAAGTCGAAGAAGGCGACGACCCACCTGAGCTGCTTGACTGTGACGTGTTCTCATCGGATCTGACCCTGATCGACCACTCAGAGCGCACGATCGACTACCGCATCGACTGCACACCGACCGTCGGCGGCGAGCTGGTCATCGAGCCTGGAGTGGTGGTGGAATTTGCGTCGGGGACCGGCCTTCGGGTGACCGGCACCAACAGCCGCCTCGACGTTCAAGGAGAGACCTGCTTCCCAGTCACCCTCCGCGGCGCCGACGGCACCGTCGGCGAGTGGCGAGGCGTGTTCATCGACAATGACAGCAGCGAAGGCGAGCCCGCGAACATCATCGCCCACGCCGAGATCCTGCACGCCGGCAGCCGTGAGTTCAACTCCAACGGCGACAAGGGGTCGATCATCGTCTGGACGGGGAACGCGCTGACGCTGACGGACACCCGGATCGCGGAGAGCGGCGCGGTGGGCCTGAACCTGCACTACTCCGACAGTGACATCACGTTCGCCCGAAACCGGTTCGACAACAACACCGACGCTGCGGTCCTGGCGCGGCCGGAGTACCTCGACGCGATGGACGAAGAGACCACCTTCGAAGGGAACGGAGGCGATTATGTGGCCGTCGAGAACGGCGACGTCCAAGAGCCGGCACAATGGGCCGCGATGACCGCCCCCTACCACATCCTCGACGGCGCGCTGATTCGGATCAACGACGGCCTGACCGTCGACGCCGGCGCCCAGCTGACGTTCGAATCCGGCGCCGGGCTGGCGATCTACGGAGACCGGCCGCTGCACCTCGCCGGGACCGAAGATGCTCCGATCACCCTCGAAGGCGCTGACGACGCGCGCGGCCACTGGCGCGGCATCTTCCTCGATAACGACAGCGGAGATGCGGTGGCCGACAACATCATCGAACACACAACGATCCGTCATGCCGGCGGCGGGCCCTTCAACTCCAACGGCGACCTCGGCGCCATCATCCTGTGGGCCAACAATGATCTGCTGCTGCGCAGCGTCACGATCTCGGACAGCGGAGATGTGGGATTCAACGGAAAATACACGGGAAGCACCGTCTCCTTAGAAGGAGAGAACGTCTTCACCGACAACGCCGGCCCCCCGATGCTCCTCGAACCCACCCTCGCCTCGATCGCCCGGAGCGGTGACACCTACTCCGGCAACGACGCCGACTATCTCCTGATCATCGAAGGCGACGTCGAGGGCACCCACACATGGCAGGCCCTCGACGTGCCATATCGGTTCACCTCGCAGACCGGGATCTTCTACAACGTCGAATTCAACGCTGGCAGCGACGTCACCATCGCCGCGGGCGCGGAGCTGACCTTTGAAGAGCGGACCGGGCTCCTCGCCCGTGGCGACTTCATCGCCGCGGGGACCTCCTCCGATCCGATCATCTTCCGTGGCACGGATGCGACCGCCGGACACTGGAAGGGGTTGTTCTTCATCGACCCCGACCGGACCTCCAAGGTCTTCACGGTCCAGCACGCACAGATCCGGGACGCGGGCGGCGGGGCCTTCAACTCCAACGGCGACCTCGGCGCCATCATCCCCTGGGCGGACACCTCGATCTCGGTGACCGACACCGCATTCTCCAGCATCGATGCCGACTGTGCCATCAAC
>JBCBLB010000662.1:0-5350 GCA_038520555.1 Myxococcota bacterium
GCCGGGGCCGCCGTTGAAGACAAAGGTGATCGGCCGCGTCGCCGGCGCAGCGTCGATCTTCGTATAGGCGACGTGGAACATCTCGGCGATGGGCTCCTCGTCCTGCCGCAAGACCATCCAATCGGCGGTCGCCTGGTAGCGCAGGGAGCCGCCCAATGTGTGTTCTGTGACCCGTGCGGTCCGTTCGCCACCCTTCTCTGCTGGTTCTTTCGACTCGCTCATCCAATCCTCCGAAGCTCTGATCGCGACTATCTCGGCCTATCGGGTTGCGCTCCTGAAACCCTGGATACAACCGCATATGGAATCGAGATGAACGGTTCCGGTTCATCTCGGCGCAGTCGGAGCTCCGGTGCCGAAGACATCCATGCTATCAGGGAGCACATTCCAGGAGGGACGATGCATCGTTGGGGAATCATCGGCGTCGGCGTCGCCGGCCGCGCCCGCGCCCGCGCCATCCAGGCCGACCCGCGCGGCGAAGTCACCACCAGCTACCGCGGCGACCCCGAACCCGTCGACATCCCCAGCGTCGGCCGCCTCGATGACCTCTGGGATCAGGTCGACGCAGTGGCGATCTGCTCCCCGGACCACACACACCCGGACATGGTCCGACAGGCCCTGGACCATGGCAAACATGTGGTCTGTGAGTTCCCCCTCGCCCGCACCGGTGATGAGGCGCAGGCGCTGTTCGACGCCGCCCAGAAGGCCGGCCGGATCCTCCACGTCGAGCACATCGAGCTGCTCTCTGCGACGGCGCAGTGGTGGCGCCAGAACCCGCCGCGCTCCGTGACCCGCGGCCGACTCGCCTTCACGAGCAGCCGAACCGGCGTCGACGTCGCCCTCGGCAACCTCGCCCGGCTGCACCGGATCATCGACATCCTGGGAATGCCCACCGACTTTACCCCGGAAAGCCAAAGCGAACGCCATCTTCAGGGCACGTTGCGGTTCGATGGCAGCACGCCGATTGTGGTCGACTTCCGCTTCGGCCCCGGCCTGCCCCGAGAGACCACCATCGAACTGATCACCGGTGAGGGGGACGCGCTCCAGCAGAAAAACCGCGCCATCACGAAGAACCGGCAGCCCGTCGAGCTGCCGGCGGTGGGGCCGCTGTTCGCGGCGGATCAGCAGGTGGCCACCGCGCGAATCCTGGACGGTGCCTCGGGATACGTCTCCGAGGCACACATCGTCGAGACGCTGCGGTGGGTCGAGCGGCTCAGCGCAGGTTGAAGAGGCGGTTGTCGACGGCGTCGACGAACCAGATGTCGTCGAGGGCGCGGGCTTCGATGCCCATCATCGCGCCGGGCTCCAGGTTCGAGAAGGTCCGCTCCTCCAGCAGGTTGCCCTGAAGGTCGAACAGGAAGATGGTGTTCGACTGGTTGTCGGTGATGAGGAGGCGATCGTCGACCAGCGCGATGCCGGAGGGGACATCCATCCCTTCGATCTCTGAGCCATCGATGAGGGTCGAGTAGTCGATGCCTTCGACGGTGTAGTGCGCGGTGCCCGGCTCGATGCTGCGAAGCGGCTCGCCGAAGTCACCGGAGGCGGTGTCCAGGACGGTGATCTGGTTGTTGCCGGTGTCGACGATGTACAGCAGCTTCGTGCTCTGGTCGATGACCATATGGGAGGGCACGTCCTCAACGCGCTCGACCTCTGCCTCGACGTAGCGGGCGATGTCGCCGTCGGAGTGGTCATCGTAGCCGAGGCCGTGATCCTCGGCGAAGTCGTAGCGGACGATGTTGCCGGCGCTGCCGTCGAAGACCCAGTAGACGTTCTCTTCATCCCAGGCCATGCCCATGCACAGCGGGCTCTCATGCAGCATATCCAGGTGGCTGCCCAGGTCGGCGCCGCCGAGGAACTCGATCGCCTCGGGGTTGGGCAGGCCGAAGTAATCCAGGTCCGCCGTCCACAGCGCCGGACCCATGAAGTCGTTCGGAGGGGCCTGGTCGTTGTAGGTGTTCCGCGACTCCTGGCAGGTCCCGAAGGTCGGGGAGTCCGAGCCTTCCCATGTCACCGCGCCGAAGGCCATCGAGGACACCTCCTCCATGAAGTGCAGGGCGAAGGAGTCGACGATGTGCTCTGAGGTCTGCTGTTCTGTGCCCGCATCAAAGAAGATGCTCACCGAGTCATCGGTGCGGTTGACCACCCACAGCTCACCGTCAACCAGCGGATTGAATTCGAGATCCCGGGGAACGTCCAGGCCGTCTTCCCAGTTGCCGAACCGCTCGGGGGAGAGCTCAGCGAGGATCGGCTGAGACTCCTCAGAGGTGTCGTCTTCTTCGTCGGTACAGGCCGAGAACAGGACCAGGGCGGGGAACAAAACCGCGCGCATGTGATGTCTCCTTCATGATGGCGATAGATAATGGGTTGAAGAAGTGTTGTACCCTACACAAACCGTACATGCTTGAGTGTGTAGCAGCCTATTATGTTGTCTACCGCCCGGCCCGGGCAGCACTCCTCCGTTCACACCGTCATATCTCTATCTCAGGGCGACGCCACTGATTGTCAACGGTCTGTTCGCGGCCCGCCGTTAATCCCCGACAGGATAAGCCGCACTGTACCAAGCCCATCGGGAGAGGAGAGCGCATGCTGTTGGCGACGCTGCTTTTGATGCTGTCATCGGATGGTCACGCCCATGCCGCCGCCATCCTTGAGACCAGCGACGTCCTCCCGCCGGGCGTCGGCGGGGTCGGGATGGGCGTCGAGGCGAACTTCGGGCTGTTGTGGGCAGAAGACGAAGAAAATTACAATTGGATCTGCCACGAAGCGGTCACCAGCGACGATGCCATCGTCCTCCCCGAGTATAGCCGGAGCAGCGACGGCGTCTTCCTCGTCACCGTCCCGGCGTTGGAGCAGGTCCGTGAAGCCGGTAAGCCCGTCTACCGATCCCCCGATGGCTGCGTGTGGGAACCGGTCACCGGCCTCGACGATCAGGTCATCACCAAAGTCGAGTACGCGCCCACCGACCCCACCCAGGCCATCGCTGTCGCCGCCAACCTCGATGAGACCGTTCCCAGCGGGATCTTCCGCTCGACGGACGGGGGGCAGACCTTCAGCGCGGTTTTCGGCGTCGGCGGCCTTGAGCGGCTGTTCCTCACCGCGGTCTACCGCCCCGACGATGCCGCCCAGGTCTGGGCGAGCGCGTCCTGGTTCGCCGGCGCAGAGGGATACGTCTACTACAGCGATGACAACGGACAGACCTTCACCGAGCATCCCATCGACGTGCCCCAGGATGACAACGACTACCGCGTCTTCATCATCGGGGTCCAGCCCGGCGTCGACGCCACCGCCTGGGTCGCGGTCACCTCGTTCACCCGGTGGTCCATCTACAAGACCGAAGACGGTGGGCAGACCTTTACAACGGTCATCGCCGACCAGGAGGGGAACGTGACCGACGGGGCCGCCGATGAGAACGGTGGGCTGTGGGTCGCGGTCAGCGGCCGGACGATTCACCATGCGCCGCCCGGCGGCCCGCTCGCCCCCCTGGAGCGCTCGCCGAACACCCTGGGGATCGAGATCTTCAACGACGAGCTCCTCGTCGCGGAGCGCCCGGGGTCCATCGGCGACGTTCTGACGGTCGCGGACATCGATGACCAACAGTTCGCCCTGCGCCTCCACCTCTCCGAGCTCAACCCGCCACCGGCGTATTGCCCTGAAGACAGCGACACCATCGTCCGCTGTCAGCCGATCTGGGAGCTGGTCAGCGCCCGGCTGCCTGCCGAACGGAACGTCGACACGGGCCGCACCCGGGACACCGGCACCGGAAAACCACTCGGCGACACCGCAAGTCAGAACCCCGATCCCAGCCCTTCCAGCTGCGGCTGTCGAGACGGTGGCTCGGCGTTTCTGCTCGGGGGGTTAATGATCCTGTGGAAACGACGGAGAGACCGAGATTGATCTGGGCCCTGATCATCCTCGCCGGGTGCAAAGAGCCGGAGCCGACGCTGACCGCGGAAGAGCTTCGAAACCCCGAAACCTGCGCCGGCTGCCACCCCACCCAGTATGAGCAGTGGTCGGGCAGCATGCACGCGTATGCCTCGATCGACCCTGTGTTTCGCGCCATGAACAATCGCGGACAGCGAGAGACCGACGGCGAGCTGGGTGACTTCTGTGTCCAGTGCCACGCGCCGGTCGCCCTTGACCTTGGGGAGACCGAAGACGGCACCAACATCGCTGAGGTCGACGATCACCTGCAGGGCGTCGGCTGCGTCTACTGCCACACCACCGTCGAAGTCACCGGCACCCACAACGCCGCCCTCCGGCAGTCCGATGAGAAGGTGCTCTACGCTGGAATCACCGACCCCATCGAGAATACCGCCCATGACATGGGATACTCCCGGTTGATGGACCGCAACGCCCCAGAGTCGTCCGACACCTGCGGCGCCTGCCATGACATCGTCCTGGACAGCGGCCTCCACATCGAGCAGACCCATCTGGAGTGGCAGGAGAGCCTGTTCAATCAGTCGGGCTCGGGCCGTCTGAGCTGTAACCACTGTCATATGCGCGCAGAAGACGGCGTCGTCGCCGCCGGCGGCCCACAGCGGCTCATCCACGACCACAGCATGCCCGGCGTCGACGTCGCCCTCATCGACTTCCCACAGAAGGATGCGCAGCTCGAAGGCGTCCAGCGCGAGCTGGATCTGACCCTGCTCTCCATCCTGTGTGTCACGCCCATCGCCGGGGGCAGCGAGATCATTCTCCAGCTGGAGAACGCCGGCGCCGGGCACAAGTGGCCGTCAGGGGCGACCTTCGATCGGCGCGCCTGGGCCGAGATCACCGCTTATAACGGTGATGACGTCATCTTCGCCAACGAGACCGTGCCCCGGGGCACGGCCCTGAAGGATGTGGTCGATCCCAACCGCTGGGAGATGCACGACATCGCGACGATTCGCGGCTCTGATGCCCATCCCATGATCTGGGAGGTTGAGGAGCTTGAGCGCCGCGCGCTGCCTGCCCCGACGACCACGGATCCGACCGACCCGGCGTTCTTCCATTCCGTCGAGCGCCGCTGGCCGCTGGCTGGCCAGGTCCCCGATCGGGTCGTCGCCCGCGTCTTCATCCGCCCCTTCGGGCTGGAGATCCTGGAGGACCTGGTCGAGAGCGGCGACCTGGACGCATCCATCATCGCGAACGTCCCCACCTTCGAGCTGCAGGGCGCCGCCATCGAGTGGGCCGGCGAGCTGGGCTCCTGCACTGACTGACCTTGCACTGACTGGCCTTGCACTGACTGGCCGATGCCATCATGCTCCCGGTCTGCGCCGAGTAACTCAGAGCACCACAGGACGCCCCAAACAACCCGGGGCGTCATCGGCCAGTCAGTGCAAGGCCAGTCAGTGCAAGGTCAGTCAGTGCAGGA
>JBCBLB010000408.1:0-9057 GCA_038520555.1 Myxococcota bacterium
ATCCAGGCAGGGTTATCGTTCTTGGAGGGGTTGGGGCGGGTGGAGCCGCTATTCCGGTTCCAGGCGGTCCGTTCGATGCTGATCCGCGCCGGCTTATGGGCTGCACTTCTCACAGGTGCCGGTGTATACAGCCTCATCGCCGAGCCGGTGGTGATGATCCTGGCGGGGGTGCTGTGGCTCCGTGGGCCACAGGGGGCGCCGGTTCGGGCTGCCTGGGTTCGACCGCCAGCGCCGATTCGGTGGCGGGATGACGTCTGGCCACTGCAAGCCCCGATCGCGCTGTCGACCTTCACCGGGTACCTGCCCTATGGCCTCCTGGTGCCCACGGCCTATGCCTTCCTCGGACCGGTCCCGTCGGGGCAGTTGGGAATGACCATGGCGCTGGTCACCGCTCTGTCAGGGGGCGCGTTCGCCTTCGTCTCTCCACGCATTCCCCGGATGGCGATGGCCGCAGCCCGTGGTGAAGCCGCCCGGGTCGGCGCCGAGATGCGTCGGGTGATTCTCCTCGCCGGCGGCGTCTATATGGCCGGCGCGGTCCTCGCTGTGCTCGGCCTGATCGCAGCGATTCGCCTGGACGTTGCCTTGACCGCGCGGCTCGCCGACCCGCTGGTCTTCTCGGTGCTGGCGGCGGCGCTCGGGTTGCGACTGGCCGGCGAGCTGCTCCGGGTGCACACCCGAACATGGCAGAGCGATGCCCTGTGGCCCGCTGCGCTGGTCGATCTCGGGGCCATCGCATTGATCCTGCCAGCCGCACAGCACTCCCTATACGCCCTGGCAGGCGCCTTCTTCGCCGAGAACCTCTTGTTCGGGCTGGCAGCGGTGTGGTGCTGGCAGCGGTGGATGGCACAGCGGTGGATGGCACAGCGGTGATCGCTTACGGCAGCGGCGCACACTTGCGCAGGTTGCCGGGCAGCGCCTCGACCGGCTGGATCGACGCGGCCGTGATCCCGCCCTCGTCGTCTTCCTGCATGTAACCGATGGCGATGAGCTTCTGCTTGTCTTCCTCCGTCAAGGCCTGGGTGTCGGCGAGGGTCTCTCGCAGCAGGACGAGGCCCTGACCGTCGCCGGGCGTCTGGCCGCCCACTGAGCGCCAGGGGCCCTGCTTCGGCCCCTCGGCAGGGGTGAAGGTGACGTCGGCGTCGTAGGGCAGGACCAGGAAGCAGTCGTGCGGGGTGATCTGCGCGGAGCGCTGCCGGCCGTCCGCGGAGAGCACGAACGCGCGCGTGCCGAGCGTGAGGGCGCCCGCCTGGGTGGCTTGCCAGTCGACGCCGAGCAGCTCGATGGCCTTGCGCTGCATCTCCGCCCGCATCGGATACATCCGCTTCGACAGATCAATCTGCTCGTCCGGATCGAGGGTGGGGTTGTACAGCTCGGCCTTGTTGGCGTGCAGATCCCACTCCAGCCGCAGCCCCTTGTGCAGCAGCGACAGCCGGTTGGTCTTGAACCGGGTGGTCTCGGCGAGGAACGCGCGCTCCGGCAGGACGGCGTCGCCCCCCTCGAATGAAGGGTTCAGGTCGATGCCGTCCGCCTCCAGCTGGTCCGCGACACCCGCCCACGATGCGATGGTGGGGGCAAAATCATGGTTCCCGACTGGCTTTTCGAGCACCGTATCGGCGGGGATGCCGGGGCCGGACACGATGAGCGGGACATGGAGCTGTTCGGTGTACAAGGTGTGGGCGTGTCCCCAGCTGCCCCGCTCGCCGAATTCTTCGCCATGATCAGAGGTGACCACCCAGCGGATCTGTCGGCCGGCCTTCTCGCTGGCGTCCGCGATGCGCTTGAGCTGATCGTCGACGTATCGGATCGCCTCGTCGTACTGGGCGATCTGGTGGGTCATCTGGGCTTCGTCGAGGGGGTTGCGCTTGAAGTAGAAGTAGTTCTTGTATCGCTGATCGCCTTTCTGGGGCGGCCGGTCAAACATGGCGTCGTACGGCGCGGGCGGGTCGTAGGTGTAGTGCACATCGTAGAAGTGCAGGAACAGGAAGACCGGCTCGCCCTGATCCTGCTTCGACCACCAGCGCAGGGCGTCGTCGACGACGTCGCTGGCCTTCAGGTCGCCGTGGAGGTTCTCTTTTTCGGTGTTGATGCCGAAGTCATTAAAATAGTCGAAGCCCCTCTCGAAGCCGAACTTCCGCGAGACGTACAGGGTCGAGACCAGGCCAGCGGTCTTGTAGCCGGCCTGCTGGAGGAGGGTGGGGAGGACGGGGACGTCTGTGCTCAGCGCCAGGTTGTCGTCGACGACGCGGTGGGTGGCGGGGAGCTGCCCGGTGAACATCGTGGTGTGGGCGGGCAGCGTCCACGGGGAGGCGCTCCGGGCGTGGGCGTAGCGGACGCCATCTGCCGCGAGCTGGTCGAGGAAGGGGCTGGTCTGCCGCGCATAGCCGTAGCTGGAGAGGTGGTCCGCCCGCAGCGTGTCGATGCTGACGAAGACGATGTCCGGGGTGTCGGCGTCGCCAGCGGGCAGGTCACCCGGCGGCGAAGACCAGCAGCCGGTCAAAGCGATGAGCGCGAGGATCGAAGGGTTCACCATGTTCTCCACCAGGGCCAGCCAGAGGGCAAAAACCAGAACACCAGGGGGGCGATAATGACGACGACAAGCAGGACGCCCAGCCATCGGACGGGCTGCTGCCGGAGCGCCGCGAGGGTCTGCCGGGGTTCGGCGAGGGCGCCAGCCAGGTAGATCATCAGCAGCGGCTCTAAGGGCACGCGGTAGCGGGTCAGGCCGGCGAGAACAGAGATCGCGGCGGCGTGGTAGGTCAACAGCAGGGCGATGAGCAGCGCCCGGGCGTCCCGCCCCCGCGCGGCGAGGGCCAGACACCCCCCCAACATGACGGCCATCGACCACAAGAAGTTCCACATGATGATGACTTCATCGGCCCACTGTGGAAGGCCCCGGAAGTTCCCCCACCGAAGGTGCCGGGTGACGAACGAGTGGGGGTTGAGCATCTGCGCGACGCGCAGCGGCATCCGCCGGACGAATTCTACGGGGTTGTCCTTGATCCACTGCACCCCGGCGGCGGTCTGGCAGTCTTCACGGCCCATCGGATCGTCTTTGCTGCCGCAGGGTTTGCGCCCGCCCTGGACATGGTTCCGCCACGCGTGCCGGGACAGGACGCCGTTGCCCCAGTCGAACGCGATGGGCTCAAATTCGTTGTTGCCGAGCCACATCATCTGTCCGATGGTCCGGTCAGTGACGATGAAGTGGTCGAATTTCTTCGAGGCGTACAGGCTGTAGGGAGCGACGGTGAGGCCCGCGGCGAGGAACAGCGCGGCGGCCTGACCCCATGCGATCTTCTGGTACAGCCGCCACCACAGCAGCCCGAAGGCGAAGATGGGCAACATATAGGTGGCGACCCCGCGGAAGAGCATGCAGCTTCCGACCAGGGCGCCGAGGATGAGGGCACCGATGAGACCACGCGCGTCGCCGGTCTGCTGACGAGCGCGGTCGAAGACCGCGATGGTCAACAACAACAACGCGCTGTAGATGCACTCGCTCCACAAACTCTGCGAGAAGAAAATCATCGTCGGGCTGAACAGATACAGGGCGGCAGCCCATCGGCCAGCGCGTCGTCCGCCCTGTCGGCCGGCGAGGTGGTAGAGCAGGGCAGCGACGCCGATGGCGATGATGATCTGGGTGATCCGGATGGCGCCGGACCAGTTGAACACGAGCTTGTGGAGGGCCATCAGGAAGGGGTAGCCCGGTGCCCAAAGCCACCCCGAAGACGCCGTCATCCCTTCGCCGTGGGCGAGGCGAAAAGAGAGCTTGGTGTAGGTGCACTCGTCGCGGACACAGCCCCACTCGTTCATCCAGATGAGCAAGGGCAGGGCGCGAAGGAGGACGCCGGCGACCAGCATCCCCAACAGAGTCCGGTCTCTCCACCAGGGCATCGGTTCTCGTTAACACCCGCCCGCGGCAAGGACGACTTTCACGGTGTCTTGACCTGAACGGTATACATCGCCGGATCGGTCCGGACGCTGATGACCTCATAGAGCTTCGAGCCGTTGCCTGGGATAACCAGGACTTCGAAGGGCGTGCTGTCACCGGCGGGCATCCCGTCGCTGTCCCGGAAGGTGGTCTGGACCTGGATGTCCAAATCGAGGCTGGAGAGGTTGGCCAGCTCGACCTGAACCTGCAGCCGGCCGTCTTCGAGGGCGTTGACCTGTTGGTTCTGGATGGCCACCAGCTGATAGGCTTCCTGGTCGAGGGCGACGACCTGGACCGAGGGCGCGACCTTGGGAAAAGTCTGGAGCGGCTTCGGGCCGCGCCATGCACACCCCACCCACAACATCGCCACCATGGCGAAGGCTACTGATACATGACGCCCCACGACCCCTCCTTCTTCATCTCATAGGAGTTGGACCAGACGACCACGCTGTCTTCAGCGTCGGTCATCTGGAAGCGGATGAGCACGTAGTCGCTCTGCGCGTCGGCGGTCGACGCCGACAGGCTGCGCACCTCACCCTCCAGGAAATAGTCGGCGCCGGCGAGCGCCTTGAACTGAGAGCTGTCCACCTCACCGGAGCGCTTCATCTCGCGCTCCTGGATGATCTGATCGACGATGTCCCGGTTGAGGATCGCCAGCTGCCCCGCCGCGTTCTGGATGAGCAGATCGGTGATCAGGGTGGTGAAGATCTCCTGGTCGATGAGGAACCGCGAGCGGTTCTTGACCGGCAGGACCGCGATCCGAGGCCGACCTTCGAAGCCTTTTATCGCTGGGCTGACCAACAGCTCGGAGGCCATCCGGGTGGAGACCGCGCGGACATCGCGCGCCTCGATCCCGGTGCCCTCAACCGCGCCGACCGCGTCCGGATCGACGTAGGTCGTCTCACGCGTCTTGACCGCGCAGCCAGCGCACAGCAGCGCGGCGAACAATAGCAGGGAGCGCATCAATCAGACCTCCACGAAGGTGGGTTCGACGTTTCTGGTAGCTGGTTTATTCCATTCGAATGATCTTCGCGCCGCCCGGCGCCAGTTCAGGCACCACCGCCACGACCTGACCCCGCGGAGGCACGACCAGGGTGTACTCGCGTTGGGCGATGAGAAGGGCATGATCGCCAGGCTCAACCGTCGCAGCCGCCAGAAAATAGCCCTCCGGCAGCATCTCCCATTGCCGAATATCCGCCGACGGGTTCGTAAAAATCCCGCTGAGATACAAAAGCCCACCGGCGATGCACAGCGCCGCCGCCTCCTCTTCGTTGTCCCGCCGGGCAGCGACCTCGGCCATCTCCAACAAGACCGCGCCAGTGATGGTGCTCGCGTCCTTGACCGCTTTTCCCCTGAGAAAACCATCCACCTTTCGACCACCGCGGGTGGTCGCCTGGTAGGTCATGCTGTCCAGCTGAACGATGCGGCTGCGCCGACCGTCGATGGCCACCCGCGGTGGGGAGACCCGATCGCCCGGTGACAGCTGGAGGACCTCTCCGTACCGACCCGCGCGGTACTTCCGCGGCCCCCGACCCTGCTCGATGAGCAGGATGACGTTGGGCGGCTCATCCAGCAGCCCCTCCATCATGTCGGCGAAGAGCTGTTGCTCGGTGAACGACTGTGACGGAATCTGGGCGACGCGGCGCTTCCATGACGCGGCGACGGCGGGCAGGGTGTCTGCTGCCCGCTGGAAGTCGCTCTTGGAGAACCCCTGAAGGGTCGGGAGCCGCTGGCCATCAGGCAGCTTCTGTTGGGCGAGGATGAGATCCGAGGCGTACGATACGGTCGCGCGTGCGGCGTCGTCGGGGTTGCGGGGGGCGGCGGTCGCCCCGGCGCTGAGCGCCGCCAGAATCACCGCCTCGGCGCGGTAGACGTCTTCATCCGAGCGCTGAGGGACGTCCACGCGGGACAGCTCGTCGGTCAGCAGGTCGATCAGGTGGCGGCTCCATCGGGCATCGACGCCCCGGGTCATCGACTGGCGGGCGTTTTCGCGTTCCCCCTCGGCCTGATAGGCGAGCGCCTGGAGGATCCAGGCGGGGACGAAGTCACTGCGGTATCGCTGCGCTGCGGTGCCGGTGTCGGCCAGGATGGCGGACTTGTACATCGCCAGGGCGTTGCCCCGATCGCCCTTACGGTGCAGCAGGGCGCCCAGGGTCAGGTAGGCGGCCATCTTCTCATAAGGCTCGCCTTTCCACTCTTTATTGGACTCAGCCCCCACCGCGGCGGCGAATTCGCCGTCGGCGCGGAAGTCGGTCATCGTGGCCACCGCGCCGCGGAGGGCCTGCTCAGCGAGGTCCAGCCGCCCCTGGGCGATCGCCATGCTGGCCAGCCGAACCTGGTCAAGGGCCTGGTCACGATCACGATGCTCTGCTTCGCGGGCCTGATCGTCCAAAGCCGACTGGGGATCGGCGGGGTAGACGACCACCGGCGCCGGTCTGGCCGAACAGCCCCACAGCAACAACAACAAGCCGCTGGCGTTGACAATTTGAAACAGTCTGTTTCGGGGTTTTCGGAACACCAGTTGGTCCTTACCTTCCGGAAGAACGAAGCCGCAAGCCCCCGCCCGTCAGATATGATGACTCTGGACGCGGTTGCTGCCGTGGGGGCGCACGCCTGGAGGCGCTCATGAAGACCCTGCTCCTATCATGGTTGATGCTGTTCTGGTCCAGCTTCGCTGATGCCGCAGGACCCAGCTGGGTCTCTGCTCCAGACACCGAAGCGGTGGTGGCGGCCATGGAAGCCCCCCTACCCGACGTGCAGGAAGATTGGGTGACCTACACCGATCCCTATGCAACTGTCTATGCTGCTCCTGGCGATCAGGGCACTGCGTTGCGCATGTCTCGGTATATCGCCACCTCGCTGCCGCGGGTCGCTGAAGAGATGGGCTTGCCCATTGGAAACCGCATCCACGTCTATATCGCCCCCTCCCAGCAGGTCTTTTTTGAGATGCAGCCAGGACGGGCGCCGGACTGGGCAGACGGCACCGCATATCCACACCGCGGCCTGATTTTCTTGCGCTCGCCGAAGCTGCGGGTGGGCTCCGCCGAGCCCCTCGAACAGGTCCTCGATCATGAGATCGCGCATATTCTCCTCGGTCGCGCCTTCGGCGCGAAGCCGGTGCCCCGGTGGCTGCAGGAAGGGGTCGCGCAGCTGGTCGCGCGCGAGTATACGCTCGATGTGGTCGATCGCCTTGGCCAGGGCGTGTTCGGCGACGACCTGATGAGCGTCGATGAATTGTCCCAGGGCTTCCCCGCCGATCCGATTCGCGCACGGCTGGCTTACGCCCAGTCCGCCGACCTGGTGGCGTTCATCTACAACCAACATGGCCAGAAAGCCCTCCACGACATCATCCGTGAGATGTCCGTCGGCAAGACCTTCGCCGCGGCGCTGCGCGCCTCGACGGGGATGCGCACCGACGAGCTGGACGCCGCATGGCGGGGGCGGCTGGCGAGCTCCTCGATGCTCTGGCTGCGACCCCTGGTCAGCGACACCATGCTCCTGTCCTTCGCCGGGCTCGGCTTCATGGTGATGGGCGGCCTCGCGCTCCGGAAGCGCCGCAAGCAGCTCCATGAAATGGCGGACGAGGAAGACGCTGTCGAGGCATGGTACGCCCAGCTCTCTCAGGGCGTCTTTGACGAGGATGACGGCGCGACCGACGCCATCTACTCGGGGCTCGGTGACACCGACTACGAGCAGGGCGGCCACCAGTCCTCGTACGGCCCGCACTGAATCGCGCATTCGGTAAGGTGATCTCAATGAAGATCACCTTCCTCGGATCGGGCGGCGCGTTCACCGATTATCGCGTGAACTACCACAACAACGCGCTGGTTGAGACCGACATCGGTCCGGTGCTTCTGGACTGTGGGTTCACCGCCTGTCAGAGCCTGCGTGAATTGCAGATTCACCCTACCGCGCTGAAAGGGGTGCTGTTCACCCACCTACACGCCGACCACGCCAGCCCCGAACAGCTGGTCTGGGAGCGGTTCTACTCCAGCCCGGACGGCGCCCCGGCGTATCTGACGACCCCGATGGCTGCGCCCGGCGACCTGCTCCGCCCGCTGAAGTCCGCTCTGCATGCCTATATGGACATCTACACCAACGCTGCTGGAGAGATCCGACACGGCGGCGTAGATGAGATGATCGACTTCCAGCATACCCATGAGACGGAGATCGGGGGGGTGCGGTTCTCGTTCTTCCGTGTCCCCCATGTCAAGAGCGGCCCCGTCGACAAGGCCGCCTTCGGTGTCCGCATCGCCCGCGGCGACAAGGTCGTCTACTGGAGCGGCGACACCACCCTCGCGCCCGACTGGATCCAACGGGCTGCCGACGATCCAGATGTGGTCGCCATCTTCCATGAGTGCACCTTTACGCCTCGGTTCCCGGGGACCGTGCACACCCACTGGGAAGAGCTTCGGACCCTGCCCGAGCACATCCTGCGGCGGATGATCCTGATGCACCACACCCAGGTCCCCGACGGCGTCGACGTGTCCATGCTCGCCGGCGCCGCGAAGCGACATCAGATCTTCAACTTCTAACGCGACCGGCCCCCATCGCGGATGACCTCCCCATCGTGGATGACCTCCCCATCGCGGATGACCTTACGACCTGCGACGACGCGCCTGAAGGATAGACGCCTTCGCAGCAGACGCTCATCGTTCGGGCAACCTCCTGGTGACGAGCCGTCTTGCGCTCTTCTTCGCCGAAAAGATCCGACGTCGGCTTCGCTCGATCGGCTGATGACCGGTCTTCACGTTGCCCCGAAGACGGCGAGGTTCATCAGTCAGGTGCCTCTTCCGACGCGCCGCTGCCGCTCAGGATGTCTGGGACGTCGCCGGCCAGCGCGCTGGTCGAGCTCTTCAGGAGCTTCACCAGGCCGCGGGTGTGCTCGCTGCGGCCCCACCACTCGTCATCATCGCTCATGAGGACTTCGATGGTCTCCGACGCGCCGCTTTCATGGGTGAGCGACGACGATATGCAGGTGAACACCTGGATGGGCAAAGCGATCAGCCTGCGGGCGTCGTCCTACGCCAGTCCCGATGACACGCCGACCGGCCTCGTCTCGCAGTTCACCCTGTCGCTCACCCATGAAAGCGGCGCGTCGGAGACCATCGAAGTCCTCATGAGCGATGATG
>JBCBLB010000060.1:0-22335 GCA_038520555.1 Myxococcota bacterium
GGGAGAAGCGGCTGGGGGTTTGATAGCCCCACAACGAGGTCCCATACCCCCGACGCCGGGTCTCTTCCCGCAACAACCACCCCAACCCGAGCCCCGCCCAGCAGACTTCCCCCCCGTCTGAATGGCGCAGGGCCTCATGGGAGAGGTCGCTGTCATAGATCTCCAGGCGGTGGGCGGCCTGAAGCACGCTGAGCAGGACCGTCGCGACCACGACGACTTCACGGGCAGAGAAGGCGTCTCCCCGCTGAAGACGACCGACCACCGACTCTCCCGGGGTCACATCGAGCACCATCACACACGCCCGCTCGCCGAGCAGGATCGAGCGCATTCGCGGCGTGGCGGGGTGAACGAAGCTTCGTGCAGCGGCGGTCAGCCGAAGCGCGTCTCCACACACCGATTTCCCGGGGAGCAGGACCACTTCAACGGGAACACCGCCGTCTTTGGTGTCCAACGCGAGCAGCCGGGTCGACGCCAGCCCCCGCCACCGGCGCCCCATGATGCGATACCGACGGGCGATGAGGGTTGACTGCGAGGGAGCATTGGTCAGCGGCCCCAACGGCGACCCACGCAAACCCAGGCGTAGAACGCCTGGGAGCAGATCGTCCAAACCTGATGGTAGATTCTGGCCGGCCATGACACTCGAAGGGGGAGTCTGATCCCTATAGCACCTTCACCCCCAACGAAACGCTCACTCTCGTTTCTTTCCTGCCGCTTTCTGCGCCCGCCGAAGGCGGGCGCGCTTCCGGTCGCTGGGTGTCCGGATAACGATGTCCTGAAGCGGGATAGAGACCCCATACCCCTTGGCGATCGACCGGACCGACTCTGCCATCTCAGAGCGGTTCACCTCTCGATTCACGAGAAGAACAAGTCGGCCCCATCGATCGGTCTGAAACTTCCCCTTGATCGGCACGCCGCCTTTCTTGACCGCACGCTTCACGTCTGGCGCCAGCCGCCCCCCGGGCCCGATAACGATCAACGCCGGGCCATCGAGGGCAGTGCTATAGGTCGAATAAAAGAACTTCCCAGAGTTCTTTCGCAGCTCCCGAATCGCCGACTTCATCAGGCGCGGATCTTGGAGATCGTTCAGATCTTGAAAATGAATCGCCAAGGACCATCCTCCAACGGTAAAGCCCTCTTCAGCCCTATCCTGGAAGATGTGGATGCCGAAGATCGAGCCATGGACCCTTGAGCGCGAGCGCGCTCTATATCAGACCCGGGTCTTCGACCTGCGAGAGCGGGTCGCCCGCTCGCCAACCGATCGCGATCTGGTCGGGCAGTTCGTCTACCTGGATGCACCGGACTGGGTCAACGTCGTCGCCGTCACGCCGAATGGCGGAGTGGTCTTCGTCGAGCAGTTTCGCCATGGCAGCCAGACCATCACCCTGGAGATCCCTGGCGGGATGGTTGATCCGGGCGAGGATTTCGCAGCAGCAGGTGCACGAGAGCTGCTTGAGGAGACCGGCTACGCCGGCGATCCGCCGGTGCTGATTGGCGTGGTCGAGCCCAACCCTGCGATCCAGAACAACCGGTGTGGGACCGTCCTCATCTCGAACGCCCGTCCTATCGCAGCGCAGGCCCCCGACCCCCACGAGGAGCTGGCGGTGCTTCTTCACCCGGAAGCCCGACTCAGCGACCTGGTGCAGGCGGGAACGATCACCCACGCCCTCGTCGTCGCGGCCTTCTACCACCTCGCCCAGCATCGGGCGGGATGACGCCCGCCTCGGCGGCGCGCCCCAGACACCACGGCAGAAGACGCGCGATGTTCCGGGCATCATCGATGCCCCGGTGATGGGTGCCCTCGAACCGAAGCCCCACCTTCTTGATCGCCCGGGACAGACCGAAGCCTCTCCGGGCGTGAAACTGCTGCTGGAAGCGCGCCTTCAGGTTGATGTGGCGACGAACATCAAAGGGGAGCTTGATCGAATGGAATTCTGCGTCCTGCAGGAACTGGTTTTTGTCATAGGCCCCCCAGGAGCAGAACGTGACCCGCGCCTGGCCGATGAAGTCACGGAGCTGAAGGAGGGCCTCGGGGAACAGGGGGGCCGCATCGACCATCTCCTGGGTGATGCTCGTCAGCTCCGTACAGAAGGGACGCAGCCGATGATGGCGAACGGGACGGACGAAGGTCTGGAACTCGTCCACGATCTGCAGATGCTGTGGTTCGACCAGGACCGCACCGATCTCGATGATCTCCATCTGGTCTCGGGGAAGGCGGCGGCCCTGGTCACAGGTCGCCTCCAGATCGATGACCAGGAAATGTCTTGTGTTGTTCATGATCGCCTCCAAAAAGAACACATCGATCAGGTATGGCGAGGCAGGCGGGACCACACGGACAGAAATCCGGACAGGATACACTCCCGATATGCACAACAGCGGGCTGGACTGGGAGGGCTACCTGGACGGACTGGTCGAGCGGGCCGGCTCACTGACCGCGGTCGCCGAGCACGTCGCCGCCCGGCGACGACACACCGAGTCGATCCAGACCATCGAGCGAGGGCTCCGACGGCTGCGCTCCCGGGGAAACAAGCAGGGCGGCGTCTGGGGCCAGCGGCTCCTTCGCATCTACGGCCTGCCCGAAGACATCGACGAGCGCATTCGTTGGATGGGGCAGTACCACACCCGCTTCACCGATCTTCCGGCTTCGCTGGGGGTGGAGCTGCTGCGCCCCTGGGACCAGCCGCCCGTCACCGATAGCCCCGCCCGCATCTGGATCCATCTGGGGTATGCCTCGATCGCCCTGCGGCGCCGTGACAAGACCGTGGCGGATGCACACATCGATCAGGCCGTGCACGCCCTCCATACCGCGCCGGTCGCCGCACAGATCGAGACCCGGCTGGTGCGTGCGTACCGACTGGCCCGCCGGGATCCGCCCACCTCGATCGGGTTGTTGGATGAGGTCAAGCCCCTGCTCGACGACGCGGAGCTGAGAGGCGACGATCGATCGTGTCTGCGGGCGAGATGGGTCGATCAGGTCGCCTGGCGGTACAACCTCGGGATCGGAGCGGCGATCGATTACCCACGGGCAGAGGCGATGTATCGGGCCCTGCCGCTGAAGGACGTGCCTCCGTTTGCCCGATGTCGTCGCGAGAACGGTCTGGGCTGGAGCCGGCTGAACCAGGGCGATCGGGCTTCGGCGGTCATCCATGCCCGAAACTCGGTGATGCACGCGGGCGATGGGGGCTCGCTGCGGCTCCGGGCGATGGCGCTGAACCTGCTGGCCAACGCCGCCGGGGACGAAGAAGCCCGCGCAGCCAGGGCGCGGGCGGTGGAGATCGCGAAGCGGCTCGAAGATGAGACGCTTCGGCTGCGATGTGTTCCCCGTCAAGCGGTCTGACGCGACGCGATCGGGGGAACTTCCTCCAGCAGCATCCGGTCGTCGCTGTCCAGATCGATGATCCAGGCGTCGTCTCCGTCCTCTTCGAGGATAAACCGCGGGAAGTCCGGGTCGGGGTTGTCGAGCCAGACCTGGTTTCGAAGATCGTAGAGCTGGTAGCTCCAGGACAGGTCTTCGCTGAAGACGGCGTAGCGCCGGTCGACGTCGATGCCGAGCAGGCTCATCCCCTCTGTGCGGAGGTCATCGAGGATTTCGCCGGTGCTCTGCCGAATCACCAGCGCGCGATGAGGCAGATCGAGGATCATCCGCTCGCCGTCGAGGTATGCCCAGCCGCCTGCCGGCAACCGGACATGATCGAGCGCGACCAGCTGGCCGACGGTCCGCCCCTCGCCCAACCCAGCGAGGGGGACCAGATGAAGGTTGTTTAGAGACATGTCACCCTCCTCTCTACACATTCATCCAGAATACGGCCAGGGAGGGTCATCTCTTTCTCCCCAGGTGGACATTTTTTGACCGGTTCCGAAGGGATCGGAAGACTTTTCAACATGACAAGGGTGCGATTACAATGCCCACCTGCCCGCAGTGAGGAAATGAGCATGGTGGCGTCAACCGAAGACCCTGGCGATGGCATCAATCGCGAAGCGATCGATGCTGCATTGGAGACCCTCGACGCCCACAAGCAGCGATGGGCGACCCTCAACCTGGACGAAAAGATCGCCCTCTTGGACAGCGTCCGCGTCAACACGCTGAATTGCTCGGCGCGCTGGGTTCAGCTCGCGCTTCGGGCCAAAGGGATCCCACACGATCACCCGGTGAGCGGCGAAGAGTGGTTATCGGGCCCCTATCAGCTCATCGAAACCGTCAACGCGTTGTCCGATACGCTCAAGGCCCTTCGGGATGGCCAGGATCTGCTCGATGGTGTCGAGACGCGCACCCGCCCAGATGGACAGCTCATCGCCCAGGTCTTTCCCCGCCACACCTTCGACAAGGTGATGCTCAACGGCGTCCGTGCGGAGGTCTGGATGCAGCCCGGGGTGACCGCTTCGAACCTGCGAACGTCGATGGCGCAGTTTTACCGTTCCCCGGAGCGGGTGGGACGGGTCACGTTGGTCCTCGGGGCGGGGAATATCGCCAGCATCCCGCCGCTGGACATGCTGTACAAGCTCTTCGTGGAGGGGCAGGTCGTCGTCCTCAAGATGAACCCGGTCAACGCTTACCTTGGGGAGTTTTTCGAGGCGATCTTCGACCGATTCGTCCAGGCGGGGTTCGTCCGGTTCCTCTACGGCGGCGCTGCGGTCGGCAGGGTCCTCACCGAACACCCTCTGGTCGAGGCGATGCACATCACCGGCAGTGAGAAGACGCACGACGTCATCCTCTTCGGCCCGGGAGAGGAGGGCGTCCGCCGGAAGGCTTCCGATGAGCCGGTCAACACCCGGCCGATGACCAGTGAGCTGGGCGGCGTGGGACCGACCATCGTGGTGCCTGGCCCCTGGAGCGATGAAGACCTGGCCTTCCAGGCCGAACACGTCGCGACGCAGAAGATGCACAACGGTGGCTTCAATTGCATCGCCAGCCAGGTGTTGATCCTCCCGACGAGCTGGGGGCTGTCTCAGGCGTTCCTGTCAGAGGTGGAGCGGGTCCTTCGCACCGTCGTCAGGCGGTCGCCCTACTATCCGGGCGCTGCACAGCGAACCGCGGCGATCCAGGAGGCCTATCCGGACTGCACCGCGCTCGACCGTTCGGAGGTTCCTCGGCTGCTGATCCGAAACGTCGACGCAGACAACAAAGACGAAGTGGCGTTCAACACAGAGTTCTTTTCCGCTGCGCTGGCCCAGACCACGCTGCCCGGTTCAGACGCAGAGACGTTCCTGCGGAACGCGGTGGCCTTCGCCAATGAGACGTTGCACGGCACGTTGGGGGCGAACATCATCATTCACCCCGACACCCTCCGGGAGCTGGGGGCGGTCTTTGAGGAGATTGTTGCAGAGCTGGAGTATGGCGCGATCGGGGTGAACGCATGGTCGGGCACCGCGTTCGCGATGACGCATGGCACCTGGGGAGCGTTCCCCGGTCATCCGAGAAACGACATTCAGAGCGGGGTGGGGGTCGTCCACAACGCGTTGATGTTCGGCAAGCCCCAGAAGACTGTCGTCTATGCACCCTTCGCCCCGTTCCCGCGGAGCATGTTCAACGGTGAGCGGACGCTGATGCCGAAGCCGCCGTGGTTCATCACCAACAAGACCGGTCACCGGATCGCGCGGTTGATGACCCAGTTCTCCGCGGCGCCGGGCTGGCACTGGATGCCGACCCTGTTCCGGTTCGCTCTTCGAGGATGAGCGATCTTCAAACCAGGGCAGCATACATCTCATCGACGAAGGCCTGGGCATATAAGCCGACAGCGACGCCATCATCAAGGAATTTGACGTCGATCTGCCAGCGCCGTCCGGTCGGCGCGCGTCGGGCTTCGATGCTCCACCGTGGCGCGGAGAAGGCCCAGAGCCGGGCGCCGTTGCCGTCTTCACGGGTTGGGGCGCCGTAGCGTGTGTTGATGAGGTCGTCCTTCCAAGGCGTGGTCATGGCGAAGACCCGGACGATGCGATCCTTCATGGCGAAGACCCGCAGCCGCTCGAAGCCAGCCTGTTCGATGATGGGTCCCGACGGGTCGAGGGGGATCATCCCAGTGCGGCTGTCCGCCGGTCCCGGGGCCACGGAGCCACCCGATGAGGTGATCGCGTCCTGGAAGCGATCGGGGTGGGTGTCGGGTCCAAGGTTCAAGACGGAAGAGAAGTTCATGACCGCATCTTGCGACAGGTTGACATGGAAGACAAACCGATCGAGGAGAGAAGTTGCGGATGATTAACAATCGCGGGGACATCGGGGTGCTGGGAAACAGGAGCGGCCGAGTTGGGTGACGATCGGGTCATCATGGGATTCGTTGTGGAAGAGGGTTGGTCTGAGCCCCTCCCAAACTGCTAAGGTGTGGCGAACTCCCCTACGGACGGATTCAAAAACACAATGCGCACACCTCAAATCGCAGCGATTGTTGTCGCTTTCGGCCTCTTCGGCGTCCTGGGCGCCATCAATTGCAACGATCAGGCGAACCCCATTGAGTCGCCGGAGACGGCCGAGACCACGGATACGCAGCCGGAAGCGACAGCATATAACCTCGAAATCCCTGAGGTGACCTATACGCTGAGTCCGAACGCTGGCGACAAGGCGGTCTCTTCAGAGATGGGCGGACCGGGCTTCACCGGTGAGGGGTGGGATACCAACCTCACCTTCGAAGCGATCGGCGTCCCAGAGGCCATCCGCGGCGGCGAGATCACCCAGTACATCCCTGACTGGCCCGCGACCCTGCGCATGTACGGACAGAACGCGAACACGACGTTCAACTATTACTATGTTGGGATGCTGTGTTTCGAGCCGCTGCTCAAGATCCACCCCAACACCCTGGAGCTGATCCCGCGGCTGGCCACCCACTGGCAGATCTCAGAAGACAAGAAGACCTACCGCTTCCGCATCAACCCTGAAGCGCGCTGGTCGGATGGCAAAGAAGTGGTCGCCGCAGACGTCATCGCGACCTGGAAGCTGCTGGTCGATCCGGGGCTCCTCTCCCCCTCGACGATGACGACCTACTCCCGGTTCGAAGAACCCGTCGCCGTCAGCAAGTACATCGTCGAGGTGAAGGTCAAAGAGGAGAGCTGGCAGAACTTTCTGGCCTTCGCCAACTTCTGGATTTTGCCCGCCCATGAGCTGGACGGCTTGAGCGGATCGGAATTTTTGGACAAGTACCAGTTTGACTACGTGGCCAACTCCGGCCCCTACACCGTCAAGAAAGACGACATCGTCACCGGCCAGTCGCTGACCGTCACCCGGCGCGATGACTGGTGGGCCGAAGGCAACCCGGCGTTCACCGGGATGTACAACATCGAGCGCTACAAGAACATCGTCGTCAAGGACCCCAACCTCGCCTTTGAGAAGCTGAAGAAGGGCGAGCTGGACTATATGCTGGTCCCGAAAGCGCAGTGGTGGGTCGAAGAGATGCCCACCCTCGACTCCGTCGAGCGCGGCCTTCTGGTGATGCGCAAGTTCTATAACGACAAGCCGATCGGCTTCAGCGGGATCGCCATCAACCAGGCCCGCCCGCCCCTGGATGATGTTCGGGTACGAAAAGCCCTGCAGCACCTCTACGATCGGAAGACGATGATCGAGAAGCTCTACTACAACGAGTACGATCCGCTGACCAGCTATTACCAGGGGGACACCTATGCGAACCCGGACAACCCGCTGCTGGAGTACGATGAGATTCTGGCTGTTGAGCTGTTGGAGGCCGCCGGCTGGACGGAGGTGAACGGAGAAGGCTACCGGGTCAAAGACGGCAACGAGCTGTCATTCACCCTGCAGTACGCCTCGAAGCTGACGGTTCGCAGCCTGACGATCTTCCAGGAGGCCGCCAAGCGCGCCGGCATCAAGATCGAGCTCCAGGAGCTGACCCCCGCGGCCCGGTGGAAGAACGTCACCTCGAAGTCATTCGACCTGTCCTCTCAGGGATGGGGTTCGGGCCCCTTCCCGGTCCCAGAGACGATGTGGAAGAGCAGCCTGGCCGATTCGACCAGCAACAACAACATCACCTCGTTCCGAAGCGAGCCGGTGGATGCGCTCATCGAGGCGTATCTTGCAGAGTACGATTCAGAACAGCGTAAGGGCATTATCAAGGAGATGGACAGCCTCATCTATCAGGAGCACCCCTACATCCTGGCCTGGTACAACCCCGCCCAGCGCGTCGCCTTCTGGAACCAGATCAAGATGCCGGAGTGGGGCTCGGCCCGGACCTTCGGCGCCGATCGCCTTCACTATGTGTGGTGGATCGACCCCGATCTCGAGAAGCAGCTCACCGCAGCGCGCGCGGATGAGAGCCTGAAGATGGACCCCGGCGAGCAGAACAACCGGTTCTGGGGCCAGTGGGCCGAGGCGCAGGAGAAGGCGACGGCGACGGCCAACACCGTCACGCCAGCGCCTTCGCCGGGTGAGAAGTAGCGGTCATGGGTGCGTATTTTCTTCGGCGGCTTCTGTTGCTGATCCCGACGCTTCTCGGCATCACGTTCCTGGTCTTCACCATCACCCGATTTGTCCCGGGCGGCCCCATCGAGCAGATGATCGTAGAGAGCCAGATGGCGGCCTCTGAAGGGGGCGGCGGCGGGTCGACCGGCGCCACCGGCGTCGACATCCCTCCCGAAGTCCGGGAAGCGCTCAACGCGCAGTTCAACTTCGACAAGCCCTTCTACCTCGCCTACCTCTATTGGCTGGGCGATGTCCTCACCCTCGACTTTGGCAAATCGTTCAAGTTCAACACGCCCGTCCTCGATCTGATCGTGGCGCGGTTCCCGATCAGCATCTACTTTGGACTGATCGGGTACTTTTTGGCGTATGCGGTGAGCATCCCGCTGGGGATCTATAAGGCGATCCGATACAACTCGACCTTCGATATGGTGAGCTCGCTGACGATCTTCGCCGCCTACTCGATCCCGGGATGGGCGCTCGGCGCGGTGCTTCTGGTCTTGTTCGGCGGGGGCAGCTTTTTGGATCTGGTTCCGCTGGGGGGGTTCCGCTCAGAGAACTGGCAGGAGCTCTCGACCATCGGGAAGATCCTCGATCAGCTCCACCACACCATCCTTCCGGTCATCGCCTACTCGGTCGCGAGCTTCGCGGCGCTTACGGTGCTGATGAAGAACTCGTTGATGGAGAACCTGGGCCAGGACTACGTCCGCACCGCCTTCGCCAAGGGGCTCAGCGAGCGGCGGGTGATTCTGGTCCATGCGCTTCGGAACTCGCTGATCCCCATCTGCACCGGGCTCGGCCCGGCGATCGGGCTCATCATGTCCGGCAGCTACCTCATCGAATTCGTCTTTAACATCGATGGGATCGGCTACCTGGGATACACGGCGCTGGTCGAGCGGGACTATGCGGTCGTGATGGGGATCCTGGTTATCAACACCTTCCTCATCCTGCTCGGGAACATCCTCAGCGATGTCCTGTATGTCCTCGTCGATCCCCGCATCCGGTTCAGCTGAGAGATGGCCATGAACAGCGATAAACAAGCGTCTGCTTCGATTTTTCAGAAGCGATGGCAGAAGTTCAAGACGCTGAAGCGCGGCTGGTACAGCTTCATCCTGCTGGTGAGCCTGTACGTCCTCAGCTTCTTCAACCCGTTCCTCATCAACAACCGGGCCCTGGTCGTCCATTACGATGGACAGACCCGATTCCCGGTCGTCGAAGGCCACATCGAGGCCCGCGATCTGGGCCAGCGGGTCATCGGGGAGGCCCGCTACCGCCAGCTGAAGACGGAGTACCAGCAAGCGGGTGAGGGCAACTGGGTCATCCTGCCCCCTTACCCGTTTCACCCCAATGAGAACCTCCTCAGCGAAGAGAACCTGCCGGGTTCTCCGCCGCATGCGCCCACCGCGGCGCACTGGATGGGCACCGACGACCGGGGCCGCGACGTGTTCGCCCGGCTCGCCTACGGGTTTCGGATCTCGCTGACGTTCGGTCTCGGGGTGGTCCTGGTGGCCTACTTCATCGGCATCTCCATCGGGGCCATTCTCGGCTACTTTGGCGGCAAAGTCGACATCATCGGCCAACGACTGGTCGAGATCTGGTCGGGGCTGCCGTTCTTGTATACCGTCATCATCGTCAGCTCGATCGTCCGGCCCGGGCTGTTGGTCCTGATCCCGATGCTGGCGATCTTCCGATGGGTGCGGCTGTCGTTTTACATTCGCGGGGAATTCTATCGTGAGAAGAGCAAGGACTACGTCGCGGCGGCGATCGCACAGGGTGAAAGCAACCTGAGCATCATCTTCCGACACATCCTGCCCAACTCGCTGACGCCGGTGATCACCTTCGCGCCCTTCGCCCTGGTCGGGGCGATCTCGTCGCTGGTGGCGCTGGACTTCCTCGGTTTCGGCCTGCAGCCGCCCACGCCGTCGTGGGGGGAGCTGGTCGGGCAGGGCAAGGCGAACATCAACGAGTGGCACCTCGTGCTGTTCCCGCTCGGTGCCCTGTTCTGTACCCTTCTGATGGTCGTCTTCATCGGCGAGGCCGTACGCGAAGCGTTCGACCCGCGAACCTACTCTCGCCTGCGGTGAGCCTGTAATGTCCTCTCCTGACCCCATCCTGCAGGTCAAAGACCTGCAGACCGCCTTCGACGTCGGGGGCCAGCAGGCCATCGCCGTCAAGGGCGTCAGCTTTGACATCATGCCCGGCGAAGTCCTGGGCATCGTCGGTGAGTCCGGCTCCGGAAAGAGCGTCACCGCCCTGTCCATCATGCGGCTCATCCCCTCCCCGCCCGGAAACATCACCCACGGCGAGATCATCTACAAGGGCCAGGACCTGCTCGCGCTCTCCTACCAGGAGATGCGCAGGATCCGCGGCAAAGAGATCGCCATGATCTTCCAGGAGCCCATGACCTCGCTCAACCCGGTCTATACCGTCGGGATGCAGGTGATGGAGGCGGTACAGTTCCATGAGGGGCTCAGCGCCAACGACGCCCGCGACCGCGCCTGGAAGACCCTCGCAGACGTCGGCATCCCCGACGCCCAGAAGCGCCTCGACGACTACCCCCACCAGTTCAGCGGGGGCATGCGGCAGCGCGTCATGATCGCCATGGCGCTCATCTGCAACCCCGCGCTGCTCATCGCCGATGAGCCGACCACTGCCCTGGACGTGACCATCCAGGCCCAGATCCTGGATCTGATGATGGATCTGCAGGACAAGCGGCCCGGCGCCGCCATCACCCTCATCACCCACGACCTCGCCGTCGTGGCCGAGACCTGCGATCGGGTGCTGGTCATGTATGGGGGCCGGATCCAGGAAGTCGCCGGCATCGCGGAGCTGTTTGAGGACCCGGTCCACCCCTACACCAACGGGCTGCTGGGGAGCATCCCCGACCGCGGCGTCCGCGGCAAGCCACTCCAGACCATCCCCGGCACCGTCCCCAGCATCCTCAACTTTCCCCCCGGATGCCGGTTCGCCAACCGCTGCGAACATGCGATGCCCCGGTGCCTTGAGTCCGAACCCGAGCTGCTCGAGATCAAGCCCGGGCACGCCGTCCGCTGCTTCCTCGTCGAAGAGAAGGCCCTCGTATGAGCGAAGTGTTGTTGAGCGTCCGTGACCTGCACGTCGGCTTCCCCATCTACGGCGGCGTCCTCCGGACCAAAGTCAACGAAGTCAAGGCCGTCGATGGCGTCTCCTTTGACCTGATGAAGGGCGAAGTGCTGGGGCTGGTCGGCGAATCTGGCTCCGGCAAGACCACCATCGGCCGCGCCATCGCCAACCTCCTCAAGCCCACCACGCCCGACGTCCACCTCTCCGGAGAGATCTGCTTCCCACAGATGGACGGCCAGGGCGTCGTCAACCTCAACGGGCTCAACCGCAGGCAGATGCTCCCCTACCGCGCCCGCGTCCAGATGATCTTCCAGGACCCCTTCTCGTCGCTCAACCCGCGGATGAGCGTCCAGCAGATCATCGACGGTCCGATGCGGATCCACACCGACAAGACCGTCGCAGAGCGCAAAGCGATCATCGCCCGGCTGCTGGAGCGGGTCGGCCTACAGCCCGCCTATGCAGAGCGCTATCCCCATGAGTTCTCCGGCGGGCAGCGCCAACGCGTCGGCATCGCCCGCGCGCTGGCCACCAACCCCGACCTGGTCATCGGGGATGAGCCCGTCAGCGCCCTCGATGTCTCGGTCCAGGCACAGGTCATCAACCTGATGGCCGAGCTGAAAGAAGAGATGGGGCTGACCTATCTGTTCATCGCCCATGACCTGTCGGTCGTCTACCACATCTCCGACCGTATCGCGGTCATGTATCTGGGCAACATCGTCGAGCTGGGATCGGCGGAGCAGGTCTACCAGGCGCCGAAGCACCCCTACTCCCGCGCCCTGCTGTCCGCCGTCCCCAAGCCAGACCCCAGACGACGGGGCAAAAAACGCCGAATCAAGCTCAAAGGCGACATCCCCACCCCCCTCGCCAAGCCGTCCGGCTGCGGCTTCCGCACCCGATGCCCCCTCGCCAGGCCCGCCTGCGCCGAAGAGCGGCCCCCCCTCCAGGACGTCGGCGACGGACACTTCGTCGCCTGCCCGTTCTGGACCGAGCCGTTCCCCGAAGCGCACGAATAGCCCCCGACCGACGCAGACCGATCTGAACCCTCCCAACAGGGTTCAGATTGTGAAAGCAATGGTTTTTCTTTATTTTCCAACTGATATAGATCACATTATTCAGATTGTTTCCTATAAGGAACCAATCCCCTCCCGATGCCGGCACCGCCGACAGAAGGTGTCACGACCGAGCCTGTATGAATCGAGGAATACAGGTGCAAAACCGACGGACATCGGGTACCATGAGCCCGTCAGGTTGTGTACATCTCGGGTCTTGGAGCTGAAATGCGACTCCTTCCATTGACCACGTTGTTGGCCGCGTCGCTGATCGCCTGTGATGGCGACAAAGACTCCGGCGTCGAAGAAATCGTCGAACCCGATCCCGGCGGCGGGGCTCTGTCGCTCGCGGAAGACGATGTCGACCTGAGCGCCTCAACGACCCTCTCCATCAGCGGCACCGCCACGATTTCTGATGACGGAATCCGCGGGACCATCGACTACGACTCTACCTTCAAGGGCGACGACACCGAGATCCGATGTGATGTTGAGATCTCCTTCTCCGGGGAACCGTACACCGGGGGATGTGAAGACTGCGACTTCGCCTTCTCCATCGATGAGACCGAACTGACCGAAGGCAGTGCTCATGGCGACGATTGCGTGCTGCAGCCCGAATTCTCCTTCATCGAAGATGAAGACTTCTCGGACCTGTTCCTCACCTACCGCTCCGCCAGCGGCGAGCACGAGTGGCGGGAAGGCCCCTACGGCGGGTCCTCTGAGTACACCACCCGTCAGTTCTCCATCAACGGCACCGCCTCATACCACTACGGCTATGGATACGATGGATACGGCTATGGCGGCTATGACTCCGACGGCGACTCGACCGATAGCGACGAAGACACCGGCGGCAGGGACACCGGCGCGCCGGAGGAAGGCTACGGCGATTACTACGGCGATTACTACTACGATTATGGCGAGTACACCCGGCGCTTTCACCTGTACGCCTACTCGAAGACGACCCGCACCGAGTACACCTCCTCTGGGAGCTATGGCCCTTACAGCTACTCGTATGTGAGCCCTGGCAGCACGTTCACCTACTCCCCGACCGAAGGGAGCGTCTTCTGGACCATCGAGCGGGAGCGAAACTTCGTCGATCTGGATGGGCTGCTCTTCAACTACTGTGATGGGTTCTCCTACTCCGAAGGCACCGTCAGCGGTGGCCGGTTCACCGGGACCGAAGACGTCGCCTGTGATGGGACCATGGACTACGGATACCGTGGAGACTACGGGTACTACGGCTACGATGACGGCTACGATGACGGCTACTACGAAGATTACTATGGCGAAGATTACGGCGTCAGCGCGATCTGGGACTACTGGGACCTGGAAGGCGAAGCCGGCGATCGGATGTCCGTGAACATCGACACCGTGGCGTCGGACTCTGCATTCGACCCGGTCTTCCTCGTCATCGCACCCTCCGGCTGCCTCACCGCCATCGGCGCCTCCAATGATGACTGCTCCCACGGCGACCACGAGTGCCCCGCATCCTCATGGGTCGCGGAAGAAGACGGCGTCTACCAGGTCCTCGTCGGCAAGAACGGAACCTGCTCCGGAAGCACCGCGTCCTATAAAATCTCCGCAGATGTCTACTAAAAAAACGCAGGTCACTCCTACCGATTCCCGACACCACGTCATCTCTGCAAATAACGCAGAACGAATCGACAGGGTCGATACAACAAAACCGCCAGGATGAGCCGCTCAGCTTCTCAAGCGTCTCACCAAAACATCCTGGAGAGCAGACGTGCTCTCCAGGATGTTTTCCTCAATTAAAAGACCAATTCATCACATCAAACGCCCCATTTTATTCCAGGCACCAATGATCCGATGAGAGTCTCAAACGGAGACCCTCATGCGCCATCTGCTGATCCTCGCCGCCCTCACCGCAGCATGCAACAACAGCGACGACGACTCCAATCCTGCGACGGAGCCTGAAGAAGCAGACACCGACACCGATACCGACACCGATACCGACACAGACGCGGATACAGACGCGGATACGGACGTGGATACGGACGCGGATACGGATGCGGATACGGATGTGGAGCCGTCGCGGCTGGTCCCCGTGCGTGAGGACGTTGATCTGAGTCTTGAGGAGCGCATTGAGGTGACCGCCGAGGCGACCATCGTTGGCGATGCGATCAGCGGGACCATCGAATACCAGAGCGTCGACGTTGAGGGCGTGTGCGACAACCGCATCACCTTCAGCGGCGCAGGCTACTCCGGCGACTGTGAAGACTGTGTGTTCGCATTCGACATTACGGAGACCGCAGTAGAATCCCGCTCGGTGACCACCGATGGTTGCGAGATGGACCCCTACGACTCCCTGTTCGCCGTCGAAGATGCGAGCGACGTGACCCTCACGCTCCGAGACAACTCGTTCACCGGAAGCTGGACCGAGGACGGCTACACCGCATACTACGGCACCGATGAGCGCGCCCTGTACGTCGGCGCCCAGTGGGAGAGCGGCGATGTCTACCTGTCTCTGTACTACGTCATCGACCCCTACTATGTGCTGTTCTACCCAGACGGTTCGTTCTATGAGCCGTACCAGCCGACCTATGGAACCGAAGGGGGCCGCTTCTCCTACGCCGACGGGGTCGTTCAGTGGTCGCGGAGCCTGTCATACGGCGCCGACTACACCCTCAGCGCTTACACCGATGGGGCCTGTCGCGTTGTGGGGACCGCGGGGACGTCAGGCTATGGCGGAGACTTCAGCGCATCGGGCGCCGTCCCCTGCGACAGCCAGCCCTATACCACCGACATCTGGTCGTTTGAAGCGGAATCTGGCGATCGGCTGAGCATCACCGTGGACACCGTGGCGGCCGAGACGGCGTTTGACCCCGCCCTGTTCGTGGTCTCGCCGTCGGATTGCATCGCCGCATCGGTCGATGACAGCTTCCCCTGTTCGTTCGCCCCAGAAGCCGGAGACTGCGGGTCGGTCGTGATGACCGCCGAAGAGACCGGCGCCTACCAGCTGCTGGTGATGTCCCGCGGCTACTGCAACGGCGAAGACGGCGCCTACACCCTTCGCGTCGACGTGGAGTGATCCTCAAGGCGCGCCGCGCGCCAGCGCCTGGGCCCGCTCGAAGATCTCCCTGGCCCGCGCGTCCTGGCCAAGCTTGCTCAGGGCGTTCGCCTTCAGCAGCATACAATGGGGATTGTTCGGCGTGACAGCGAGGCAGGTGTCGGTCCGGGCGAGCGCCTCATCGTAGCGCTGAAGGTTGAAGGCGGCCTGGGCGAGCGCATGAAGGGTGAGCGCCTCTTCGGGGTGATGCTCATGAACCACGAGGAGCTGGGCGTGCTGCTCTTCATATCGCTTCTGGCTGGCATATACGGTGATCAGCATCCGTCTGGCGTTGAGCGCAGGCGGATGGAGGCTGACCTCATCGAGCCACAGCGACTCCGCAGCGTCGGCTTCTCCGCGGTTGTTGAGGATGACGCCCAGGGCGTGCCGCAAGCCCGGGAAGCTTGAGTCGTTGTCCAGCGCGAGCCGAATCAGCGGCTCTGCGGTCGCCATATCGCCCCGCTCGAAGGCCAGGATTCCATCCAGGATACCGATGAGGTCGAGGTCCGGAAGGCGCTCACGGGCCGCGTCAAGCTCAAGGGGCAGGCTGGGATCTCGGGTGAGGAACAGGCCGTTGAGGTAGCTGGTCCAGGCCGAGACGAGGTACGGATCCAGCGCGATGGCCTCACGAAACAGTTGAAGCCCCTCTTCGGTCCGATGGACCCGCATCCAGGCGTTGCCCAGGACGATCTTGACATTGGAGCTGGGTCGATCGGCGTGGAGGTCTTCGAGGATCTTCACGCCCTGCTTCAGCTCGCCCTGTCGGAGATGGATCTGGCTGAGCATCATCCGCGGTTCGGTCAGGCCGGGCTCTGCGGCGATGACTTCTTCGATGGCTTCCCGGGCTTCGTCGAGGTCGCCGGCGGCGAGGGCGTGCCGGCCCCGCTCCACCTCTGCGAGGACCGGGAGCCGCGCGACCGGATCGGGGAGCTGCTCGCCGAACCCCTCCCCCGCGGTCTGGGCCTCTGTGGTGATGTAGCCCATGGCTTCGAGCTGAGCGATGCGTTCCGGGCTCAGGGCGGCCTGGCTGGAGAGGGCGTCCATCGGCGTCATCGTCGCCGCCAACGACTGGATCTGGCCCTGGAGATCCGAGACGCGGGCGGGCTCATCCTGGGCGAGGTCGGTGACTTCGAGCACGTCCTGGCGGGTATACAGCTCCGGAGTGGTCGAGTCGATCAGCTTATGGCCCGGCGCGATGAGGGCCCGCTGCGGCGCCCATCCATAGTGACGCCATGCATACAGGCTCTCTACATAGACGTTTCGTTCTGGTTTATCGGCCAGAGCGTCCGCGCCGACCCAGGGCCTCAGGCTGATCCCGTCGATGTCTTCGGGGGTCGGCAGGCCAACAAAATCGAGGATCGTGGGCACCATGTCGACGTGGCTGACCGGGAAGTGTTCGATGTGTTCAGCGACCTGACCGCCAGGAGGCCGGATAAACAGCGGAATCCGGGTCGTGGCGTTGTAGAGCAGCACCCCGTGGAGGGCTTCGCCGTGGCTGCCCAACCCTTCGCCATGGTCAGAGAGGATGACGATCAAGGTTTCATCGAGCTGTTTGTTCTTCTCAAGGTCGGCGAGAAGCCGCCCGATCTGGAAGTCGACATAGTTGACCTCAGCGAGGTATGGCTGGGCCGGGTATTGCCGGGCATACGCTTCGGGCGCTTCGTAGGGGTGGTGGGCGTCGAACAAGTGCACCCAGGCGAACCAGGGCGCCGGGCCGTCGCGTTCGTTGAACCAACCGATGGCATCGTTGATGACAAGGTCACCACGGCGCTCAACCCGCCAGCGGTTGGACTCTTCTTCGCGGGACGCGCCCATGTCATCGAAAAAATCATCGAACCCCTGCGAGAAGCCCCAGTGGTGGCTGGTGACCTCGGCGCCGACGGCGGCCATGGTCTGGTAGCCGGCCGCCTTCATCCGCTCGGCGAGGGTCAACGCGTCGTCGCTGAGGAAGAAGTCGCCGTTGTCCCGAACCCCATGTCGTGGCGGATACAACCCGGTGAAGATCGAGGAGTGCGCCGGAATGGTCAACGGCGTGACCGAAAACGCCCGCGAAAAGCGGGTGCTCTCAGAGGCAAACTGCCGAAGGACAGGCGCCTGAGAGACCGTGTTTCCGTACATCGGGAGCGCATCGGCCCGAAGGGTGTCCATCGTCACCAACAGGACGTTGGGGGGCTTCGGCTTTTGCGGAGCAGGCTTTATGGTGCATCCGGTGAGCATCATCAACAACAGCATTGGAGGAAATGTAGCCCCTCGGAGCCCCCTTTCGCTACGGCGCATCGGGCAGCCGCCCCCAGATCTCCATCACCCGCGCACGGAGCCCTTCCGCCGTGACGCCCTCGGGGGGGATCGCCGGGTCGATGGTGAGTCGGATTCTGGACCAGAACCGTCGGAACAGCTTGATCCGACCGTCCTTCTTCGAGAACGAACTCCCCCACAGCCCGTTGAGGGCCATGGGCACCACCGGCACAGGGTCCTTGGCGAGGATCCGTTCGACGCCGGGCTTGAAGTCGAGCATCTCTCCGTTGGGGGTGAGCCGTCCCTCCGGGAAGATGCAGACGAGGTGTCCGGCCGCCAGCTCTTCGCTGATGGTCTGCATGGCCTTCTGCAGCACTTCGGGATCGCGCCTGGCGGGAGCGATGGGCACGATCCGGGCTTGCCGCATCAGCCGGTTGGCGACCGGGATCTTCATGAAGTGCGCGTCCATGATGAACCGCGCCGGACGCGGGATGGCGCCGCCGACGATGAGCCAGTCGACATAGGTGACGTGGTTGCAGACGAGGACCGCCGGGCCTTCGCTGGGGAAGTTCTCTTCGCCGACGATCTCCAGCCGGTAGATGAGGTTGGAGAGAACCCAGGCAACAAACCGCAGAAAGAACTCGGGAATCAGCCGGTAGATATAGACGGCAACGGCGAGGTTGACGAGGGCGAGGATAACGAAGACCTGCCGCGCGTCGACGCCGACCGCATACAGGATCATCAGGCTGACCGAGCCGCCGACCATCAGCGCCGAGTTGACCATGTTGTTTCCCGCGATGACCCGGGAGCGCTCCTCGGGGCGCGCCTGCTGTTGGAGAAGGGCATACAGCGGCACCGCGAACAGGCCCCCTGAGAAACTCAGCAGGGTCAGATCGATCAGGATCCGCCAGGTGACGGGGCGAACCAGGATCTCGGCGACGGTCAGGAGTTCCCCGTTGGCGGGCGCAGACCAGGGCTGTCCGACGAGGAAGACGTCGAGGGAAAACAACGTCAGACCGATGGAGCCCAGCGGCACCAGCCCCAGCTCAACCCGGCCCCGGGATAGGCGGCTGCACAGGAGCGCGCCCCCCCCGACCCCGAACGAGAACAGCGCAGTGAGGAACGTGGCGACCAGCTCATCGCCGTAGAGCACCTGGGCCGCATAGGTCGGAAACAGAGCCAAAAAGATGGTTCCAAACGCCCAGAACCAGCTGATGCCCAGGATCGAATTCCAGAGCACCGGGTCTCTTCGAGAGATCGCGATGATCTCCAGGGCGGGCCGAACCAAGCGCGGGCTGAACGCCAGCTCGGGATGAACGGCCGGGACATCAGGAATATACAGAGAGATGATCCAGCCGAAGATGGCGAAGGCGACGACCGCGACGCCGACTACGCCCGGCCCGCCGCCGAGATCTCCGGCGATGAGCAGCCCGCCAACCAGGGTGCCGATCAGGACAGAGACGTAGGTGCCAAGCTCTACCCAGGCGTTGCCTTCGATGAGCTCGTCTTCACCGACGAGCTGCGGGATGATGCTGTACTTGGCAGGGGCGAACATCGCCGACTGGAAGCCCATGGCGAACAAGGTCACAATGAGCAGGGGAACACTCTGAAGATAGAACCCGGCAGCGCCGATGAGCATCACGAAGATCTCGGCGAACTTGACCCGCCGGATCATCTGGCTCTTCGGTAGCTTATCGGCGAGCTGCCCGGCGGGCGCGCTGAAGAGGAAGTACGGCAGGAGGATGATTCCGGTCGCAAGCGCCACCACCTGCTCCGGAGGGAGGCCGAACAGGCCCAGCCCCCGGTAGGTGACCAATAAGATAATCCCGTTGCGAAAAACGTTATCGTTAAACGCAACCGCGAACTGGGTCCAGAACAGGGGCCAGAAACGGCGCTCTCGGAGCAAGAATGAGGATGACATGGGCGCCAGTGTAGATCGATCCTTCCAATCCTTGAGCACCATGTCATACTTGAGCCGATCGAAAAGGAACGCCCGTTGACTGTACGTGACCCATTCAGCTTCTCTCAAAGCCCCGCCTGTGCGGTGTGGGTGCTGCTTTTGGGGTGCTTCGACGGGCGCATCACCAAAGAGGTCACCCCCCCGCCGCCGCCGCCCTACTGCGAGCCTTTCGAACAGAGGGGCGGGACCATCCCCAGAAACCTGGAATGTGTTCAGTCCGATGTCGAGCCTATCGTGGACGCATGGCGCCTGAAGCAGGAGCTTCGCTGGCAGGGTTTCGGCGGCGCCTTCCCAAAGCGAGACGTCTCCACCACCCCGCTCGTCGCCAACCTGACCGATGACAACGCCGATGGCATCATCAACGAGAAGGACAGCCCCGACATCGTCTTCGTCAGCTATGATGCACCGTCGTTGTATGACGGTTGGCTGGTGGTTCTCGATGGGACCACCGGTGACGTCCACTTCACCCGTGAGGGCTGGCACCCCACCGCCGGGCTCGCCATCGCTGACCTCAACGACGATGGACAGCCGGACATCGTCGGGTTCTCCAACGCCCGCAAGCCCTCGGCCATCGGGGGGGACGGATACTACCTCTGGCGCGCAGATGATCCGGTCAACGCGTGGAACCCGCAGCTCACCATCGCCGACACCGACGGCGAAGCCGGTCCAGAGGTCCTCGCTGGGACCACCCTGCTCAGCGGGCAGAACGGCGACTTCATTCGCGCGTTCCCGCCGCCCAGCGACTCGCCCAACTTCGCCCCCGAAGTCGCCGATCTGGATCGAGACGGCGAAGCCGAAATCATCATCGGCAACGTGGTCTTCAACCATGACGGAAAGGTAAAGTGGCGCAGCGACCTGAAGAATGACGCAGGACTGTGGACCGCCGTGGTGAACGCGGACGACGACCGAGATGGAGAGGTCCTGATCATCGGCGGTGGCCGAATGGTCCTGGTTGAACCCGATGGGACCGTCATCACCGATATCGAGACCGACACCCTCCGCCCCGGCCCGCCGTGCATCGCCGACTTCGACGGCGACGGCGAAGCGGAAGCCGGCTGGAGCGACTCCGGATTGTTGGGGGTCTATGAACTGAACGGCGATCCGCTCTGGCAGATTGAGGTCGCCTATCAGGGCCTGGCCCGGCCTGCGTGCTCTGCCTACGACTTCGACGCCAACGGCACCTATGAGATCCTCTATGCGGACTCAGAGACGCTGATGGTCCGCTCCGGGATCAACGGCGCGCTGCGGATGGCCGTCGAACATGAGAACTTCCGCAACTGGTGGGACTACCCGGTCGTCGCTGACGTCGACAACGACGGGTCTGCAGAGATCATCGTCGCGGCGAGCGCCGAAGAGAACATGAGCTACGGTGGCCTCACCGTCTACGGCCACCCCGCCGATCGGTGGCTGGATGCCGGAGACGCATGGCTCAACCATCGGTTCACATCGGCCGATGCCCTCCCCGATACGACCGCGCCCTCCGGGCTTCCCTACCCATGGCTGATCACCAACACCGTTCGGGGCCGACCCGCAGTCGATAGCGCGGGCACCGACCTGGAGGTCGAAGTCATCGACACCTGCTGGGTCGGATGCAGCGGCAACGATCTGGTGCAGATCACCGTACAGGTGCACAACCACGGCCCCGCATGGACCACCCGGCCCGTGCGGCTCAATGTCTATGGCTATCGGTACAGCGACTTCGAGAGCCTCGCCGACCACATCATTCAGCCCCCGCTGATGGGCGGGACCTCGACCGACACCATCAACCTCTCCGTCAAGGTCTCCGAGTTCCTCCCCAACGGGCTGACGATCATCATCGACGACGAGGGCGAGGACGAAGCGCTGGGCGCCCAGATGGAGTGCAACGAGACCAACAACCGGTTGCGCTATGACACGTCACCGTGCACAGAGGAAGACTAAGCCTCCCTCAGCGAAGCGCCTCGACGATCGACGGACCCACCATGGTCAGGGGCGTTGCTGCGCATCGAGGCGGCCCCTGAGCGCTCAGTTCTCAGCGCCGAGGACGATATCGCGGATGTGATCGCGGTGTTCGTTGATCACCGCGGCGATGTTGTCCGCGGTCGGTTGCAGACTGGAGGCGTTGACCCAGAAGACGAAGGTGATGTCCTCAGCGGGAAAGTGGTAGGCGAACGTGCGGTAGCCAAATTCGTGGCCCCCATGACCGATACCCTGTGGGCCGCTCTGGCCCCATGTCTCCATCCCCAGGCCATACAACGGGAAGTCCTCCTCGCCGGTCGGGACGTTGGGCATCATCTCGTCCAGCGAGGCGGATGTGAGCAGGTCGCCCACGACGAAGAGGTGCTCGTAGAAGGTCCGCAGATCCCGCGCGCTGGAGATCATGCCGCCGTCCGGGCCGATGCACATGTTCGCGTAGCTTTCGGTCGAGTCGACCAGGACCCGATCGCCCATCAGGTCAAAGTAACCATGCGCGACGCCGTCGTTGTCGAATCGGTCTGGAGTGTATGTCGTGTCGTCCATGCCAAGCGGATCAAAGATACGCCCGGCCATCACA
>JBCBLB010000242.1:0-12596 GCA_038520555.1 Myxococcota bacterium
CCCGTTTCGATGAGGTCACCCATATAGAAGAAGGCGGTCTTGTCGGAGACGCGCGCCGCTTGCTGCATGCTGTGGGTGACCAGGACGATGGTGTATTTTTCCTTCAAAGCACCGATCAGGTCTTCGATTCGTGCCGTCGCGATCGGGTCGAGCGCGGAGCAGGGCTCGTCCATCAACAAAATCGCAGGCTTGACGGCGAGGGCGCGGGCGATGCAGAGCCGTTGCTGCTGCCCGCCAGAGAGCCCGGCGCCCGGCTGGTCGAGGCGGTCTTTGACCTCTTCCCAGAGCGCCGCCTGGCGCAGCGCGGTCTCGGTGATCTCGTCGGCGCTCTGGCGCTTGAGCTGGCCGGTCAGGCGGAGGCCCGCCAGGACGTTGTCACGAATCGACATCGTGGGGAATGGGTTGGGTTTCTGAAAGACCATCCCCACTTCGCGGCGCAACATGACCGGATCGACCCGGTCGCTGTAGATGTCGACGCCATCCATCTCGACCGCGCCGTCCACCCAGGCGATCGAGACGACCTCATGCATTCGGTTCAGGCAGCGGATATAGGTCGATTTTCCGCACCCAGACGGTCCGATGATCGCCAGCACCTCGCGCTCGACGATCGTCAGATCGATCCCCTTGAGGACCTCTTTCTTACCAAACCCCGCACGCAATCCTTTCGAGATCATCGCGCCGGTCGCGCCGGTTTCTGTGGCAGCGCTCATCGATCCCTCCGTTGGGTGCGGTTTCTCAAGGCAATCGCGGCTCCGTTGATCACCATAAGCGCCACCATTAACACAACAATCCCTGCGGCCGCATCAATGACAAATCCTTCCTGCGGCCGAGACGTCCAATTGAAAATTTGAATGGGTAACGCAGTAAACGGCGACAGGACGCCTGTGGGCAAGAACGCCATATACGTCAACGCGCCCACCACGATCAGCGGCGCCGTCTCCCCCATGGCCCGAGAGACCGCCAGGATCGAGCCCGTCAAAATCCCCGGCAACGCGATGGGAAGAACCACCCGGGTGATGACCCGCAGGCGGCTGGCGCCGAGGGCGAAGGCCCCCTCGCGGAGCGAGTCGGGCACGGTTCGAAGCGCCTCACGAGCGCTCACGACCACGATGGGCAGAATCAACAGGGCGAGCGTGGCGGCGCCCGCGAGCAGGCTGCTGCCCATCCGCATCGCACGGACGAAGATCTCCAAACCAAGGAGGCCGTAGATGATCGAGGGCACCCCGGCGAGGTTGGCGATGTTCAGCTCGATGAACTGGGCGAGGCGATCCTGGCGGTTGTACTCTTCGAGGTAAACCGCCGCGCCGACGCCGATGGGAACAGCGATCGCCGCGGTGAGGGCCACCAAAAGAAGGGTGCACAGCCCCGCAGACAAAATCCCGGCCAGCTCCGGCTTGCGAGAGGGGTAGCTGGTCAAGAAGTCCGCGTTTAATCTCGGAAAACCAGTGATCAGAACGTCGCCGACCAGGACGACCAGCATCAGCAGAGGCAACACGATGGCGGCGAGGCAAAGCCACTCGAAGGCCTGCTCGGAGAATCGGGTCTGCTTGCCCTCGATCATCCCGCCCTCCGCGCGTTTACAACCAGCCGCTGCCCGATAAGGTTCATGATAAGGGTGAAAACAAACAGTGTCGAACCGACCGCAAAAATCGTCCGGTATTCGAGGGTCCCGGTCGGCGTATCGCCCATCGAGACCTGGACGATATAGGCCGTCATCGTCTCGATGGGGACCCGGGGGTCGAGGGTGAGCCGCGGCTGCTGGCCGGCGGCGATGGTGACGATCATGGTCTCGCCGATCGCGCGGGAGATGGCGAGGATGATGGCCGCAGCGATCCCCGAACGCGCCGCAGGCAGGACCACGCCGAAGATGGTCGGCAGCTTGCTGGCCCCAAGGGCATACGCGCCCTCGCGAAGCGACCGGGGCACCGCGTGGATGGCGTCCTCTGACAGCGACAGGACGATGGGCACGATCATCACACCCATCACGATGCCCGGGCTCAGCGCGTTGAAGCCGGACAGCCCCGGCACGATCTGCTGAAGGACCGGGCTGAGGAAGATCAGGGCAAAATAACCATAGACCACCGTGGGCACCCCGGCGAGCAGCTCGATGAGCGGCTTGAGCACCTGGCGGGTGCGATCCGTGGCGAACTCGCTGAGGTAGATCGCCCCGAGCAGACCCAGCGGGAGCGCGACCGCCGATGCGATCGCCGAGGTCAAGAACGTCCCCGACAACAACGGCCAGATGCCAAAATGCTGATCGGCGTACAGGGGCGTCCACTCGGTCTCCCCGAAGAACCGGAAAATGGAAACCTCTGAGAAGAAGGCGAACGTTTCGCTCACCAGAACCCACAAGATGCCAAACGTCGTTAAAATGGAAATTACCCCACACAGCAACAACAGCCGCTCGACAACCCGCTCAGAGAGCGGCGACTGATCACCAGATGCCCAGTGGGGTGCGCTCACTGGCCGCCTTCAAGAACACGCCGGATGCTCATGCCGATCGGGGTGTCTTTGGTGAACAGGGAGCCGGTCACCCGATCGTCGAAGCGCTTCTTGACGATCGTATACTCGGCCGTGGCCAGCGGAACATAGCCAACCTCACGGACCAGCGCCTGACCCTCTGCGCTCAGATAAAAGGAGATAAAGTCTCCGATCTCCTTGCGATCCGCAACGTTGGCGCTGACATACAGGAAAATCGGCCGGTTCAGCGGCTGGTAGGTCCCATCGGTGATGGCGGCCAGGCTGGGAAGGATGAAGCCAGCGCCGTTGCTATCATCACCGTCGTTGATCGCGATCGCCCTCACCTTCTCTTGGTTTTCCGTATAGTAGGCCAGCCCGAAGAAACCCATCGCATACCGATCGCGCGCGACCCCCTGGACCAGAACGTTGTCGTCCTCACTCGATGTGACATCGCCGCGACTGGCGTGCTGCTTTCCGACGATGGCTTTGGTGAAGTAGTCGTAGGTGCCCGAGCTGACGCCGGGGCCATACAGGTGCATCTCTTCGGAAGGCCACGCCGGATCGATCTGGTTCCAGGCCATGATTTTGCCCTGGGCTTCTGGTTGCCAGATGGTCTTGAGCTGGCCAACCGTCATCTCTGTCGACCAGTCATTCTCCGGATGGATGACGACCGCGATGCCGTCATAGGCCATGGGCAGCTCGATAAAGCCAACCCCGCCCTCCGCACACAGGCTCTTCTCCACGTCGGTGATGGGGCGGCTTGCTCCAATGATGTCGGTTTCCCCACGACAAAGCTTCTTAAAACCACCGCCGGTTCCAGAGACGCCAATGGTGACCCGGGACGGACGACCGCGCTGGAAGTCCTCGGCGACCGCTTCCGTGATGGGAAAAACTGTACTGGATCCATCAATCTGGATGAGCGCAGATTGTTGCTCTGCGCCGGTGCACCCGCTCAACAGCCAGTACAAAATCATGGGCCCGCTCCTGGTTATCCGTTCAAACCTTACGTAAAAGTACTCCACCTGGGATGACCGATCGGTCCCGACTGTGTGAAATACCGAGAGACCGATTACAACTCTAACGTCAACAGCGAACCCTTCTCACTCTTCGATGACCGAATCCTCGATGACCGAATCCTTGATGACCGAGTCTTCGATGACCGAGTCTTCAGCAAGATCCAGCACTCGCCCTTGAGGCAGGTTGAACCAGAACGTGGTCCCGTCTGGTGGCTCGCTGCTTACGCCGATCTGGCCTTCCATGGCCTCGATCAGGTGTTTCACGATCGACAGCCCCAGCCCGGTGCCGCCCATCTTCTTTGAGCGCCCATGGTCGACCCGGTAGAAGCGCTCGAAGATTCGCGCTTGATGGTGCTCGGAGATTCCGGGGCCATCGTCTGAAACGGCGCAGCGGACCATCTCGTCCTCTCCCGCCATCTCCGCGGAGATCTCGATCCGGCTGCCCGGAGGGCAGTACTTGATCGCGTTGTCGACGAGGTTGGTGAGGATCTGCTCAAGGGCCTGCGGGTCCGCGATGACCAGCAGCCGCCGGGGCACGGTGACCACAATGGTCTGCTCGCGCTGTGTGGCCTTGCTCCGCAGGCCGAAGTAGACCTGCTCGGCGACCGCCTGCAGCCGGAGGGTCTCCGGCTCCAAAAGCGCCCGCCCCGCCTCCAGCCGGGACAGGTTCAACAACCCCTCGATGAGCCGGGACAGCCGCTCGGCGTTGCGGTGGATGCCGTTGATGAACATCGGCGCATGCTGCGTGTCTTCCCAGGCGCCAGCCACCAGGGTCTCTGCGTTGGCCCGGATGATGGTGACGGGCGTACGAAGCTCATGGCTGACGTTGGCGATGAAGTCGCTGCGCATCCGCTCCAGACGACGCAGGGCCGTGACATCGCGGCAGACGAGAACACAGCCCCGCCCCCGCTGCTGAGAGGTGGCCGAGACCTGGACGTAGCGGGTCGACTCGGTGTCCAGCTCGAACTCGGTCGTGCCGTCTTCACCGGTGAGGGCCCGGGTGACCAGCTCATGGACCGCGGCGGCGCGGATGAACGTCATCAGCGGGCGACCGAGCGGCGGCCGGCTGGGCCGGAACAGCTGGATGGCCGCAGGGTTGAGCAGGGTGATCTGCCGCTTGGCGTTCAGGACGACGACCGCGTCGTTCATCCCCTCTAAAACCGCGCCGAACCGATCCCGCTCGACGGCGAGGGCGGCGAGGGTCATCTCCAGCTCTTCGGCCATCTGGTTGAAGGATCCGACCAGCCCAGACAGCTCATTCTGGGGAGAGCTGAGGCTCAGGCGCCGGCTGCCGCCCTGGTGGGCGATGCGGTGCGCCTGATCGAGGACCTCGCGCAAATCCGCAGAGACCCAGTGGCTGGCCAGACCGCTCATCATCCCCGCGACGCCGAGCCCGGCGAGGCCGGCGAGGAAAACCATCAGCCGCAGCCGTGCCACGCCGGCGCGGACATCGGACAGGGGCACCGCCAGACGGACCACCCCCCGCGTCGGCCCGTCGCCGGGGTAGGGCACCGCGACATACAGCATGTCGATATCCAGGGTGCGGCTATACCGTGTGGCGACGCCGACCGGCGCGCCGCCGAGGGCGTCCGCGACCTCCGGCCGCTGGAGGTGGTTGTCGAGGACGCTCAGATCGTCCGATGGAAGCTGCGAGTCGCCCGTCACCACACCGTCCCGTCGGATGATGCTGACCCGCGCCGCGGCCCGCTCTCCCAGCGAGTCCGCGTACCGATCGATCTGGTCGGGATCGTTGGGCACCCCCGCCGCGCCGACCGCCGCGAGGTGTTTGAGCGTCTCCTCCAGGTCCGTCTGCAGGCGATCCCGAAGCCGGGCCTCCAGGGTGACCCCGCTGATGCCGCCGAAGACGACGATCAGCGCAATGGAGACCAGAAACAATCGCCCTCGGATGTCCAGCCGCGTCGAGGGAGTCGCCATGGTCTCCTGCGCCCTCAGGCTTCCGCGGTCGGAGAGGCGGCGAAGCGGTAGCCGACGCCCCGGATCGTCTCAATGTACTCTGAGACAGGGCCAAGCTTCTGGCGCAGCCGCTGGACGTGCTTGTCGACGGTCCGGGTGGTGACGCCAGGATCCATATTCCAGACGTCGCTCAACAGGGTGTCACGGGTTTGAACCCGGCCCTTCCGGGCCAGCAACGTGGTCAGAAGACGGAACTCCAACGCCGTCAGGCTCAGCTCCCGATCGCCAACCCAGGCCTGGTGGGCGCCCTCATCGACCTGAAGGTCCCCGAAGCGGATGCGCTCCTGGCGCGCATCGGGCTGCTGGCGACGGCGGAGCACCGCGCGGACCCGGAGCAGCATCTCGCGGACCGAGAACGGCTTGACGACATAGTCGTCCGCGCCAACCTCAAACCCGACGACCCGATCGATCTCTTCGCCCTTCGCCGTACACATGATGACCGCCATGTCCGCGGTGCGATCGTCGGAGCGGATGCGCCGACAGATCTCCGTGCCTGACATGTCCGGCAGCATCAGGTCCAACAGGACCAGGTCCGGGATCGGATCCCGCTCGGCGGCGGCCAGGGCTTCTCGGCCCGTCTCTGCAAGCCGGGTCGTGTACCCTTCCCGCTGTAAGTTGTACGACATCGTCGCGGCGAGTTCTTGTTCGTCTTCAACGATGAGGATGAGCGCTGACATAGTCCCCTCTGGTAGCATGCGTGAAAGACGCGCCCGTGACGAGGTGGTCCCGTCCGGTCTCGGAGTGGCGGACGGATTAACGCCATTGTGACCAGATCTCATGGCCTGTCACCAAAAGCCGACACGGCTTCCACATTCCTGGGACAGACCAGCGGCGCTCCAGGGTCGATTCCCTCTCCGAACATCCGATGGGGGCATCAGCAGCGCCCCGAGAATGACGACGTCACAGAACCCTCATCCCTCACAGAACCCGCCCGCTCAGACGGCCGGCCAACATCCAACCCGCGCAAGATTGTCACGTCAAGAGCCACCAATCGCGGAGCGTGCGCATAAGGATAGAAGGTGTCATGATTAGGCACGCGTAGGGGTGTTCTTTATCGAGATGGTGAGTACACAATGAGCATGGTCCCGACGGTCTCCAGACGTCCGATACCCAAACCGCTCCTCCCCGCTGAGGTGACGGACGCACAGGCGCAGCTCAGCTACCTTCAGCGCCGCGCCATGACCTTCTGGGTGATGGTGCTTCCCATGACCATCACGCTCTGGATCATCCTGGGCGCGGTGGGGGTTGGGCTGTTCGCACAGCTCATGTTGACCCTCTTCGGGATGGGGGGGATGGCTGCTGGTCGACTGGCCTGGCGGCTCCAGGAGCGGCCTCAGCGACGGCATGCGCGCGCCACCATCGATCGGTGGCGGCGGATGCCGGGCGATCGCCGGTGGGACGCGGCCATGATCCTGTTGGAGCGGATCAGCCGCCTGGGTGAGCATGATCCGGCACTCCAGGAGACGGCCCGTCGGGTGGTCTCGGTGTTGTTCTCTTTATATGAAGACATCCGCGGCTTGGACCGCAGCATCGCCGCTGATCGGGTGCTGGACGGTGAAGGCGAACTGAGCGACCGGTACCACCGCCTGCTGGCCATCCGCAAACGGCGCGAAGCGCAGATCGATGCGCTGCTCAACGGACTTCGTGATCTTCATCTGGAGATGAACGAGCAGCTCGCCGAGCAGCTGGGACCACTCCAGGATCGACTCCAGGAGCTGATGGACCGACTGGACGCCGACCGCGAGACAGCACGCATCGGCGGCATCCGCCGACGGGTCCTCCAACAACAACACTGACCCGCCCGCGCCCTGTTCGTGCGGGACCTGTTCGTGCGGGACCTGTTCGTGCAAGACCTGGGTCAGATCTACCGTTGCAGGGGCTTATACCGAATCCGACGGGGCTGGTCGGCCTCCACCCCCAGCCGACGCTTCCGATCGATCTCATAATCCGAGTAGCTGCCCTCGAACCAGACGACCTGAGAGTTGCCTTCAAAGGCGAGGATATGCGTCGCGATCCGGTCGAGGAACCACCGGTCGTGGCTGATAATGACGGCGCATCCAGCGAACTGAAGCAGCGCCTCTTCCAACGTCCGGAGGGTCTCCACGTCGAGGTCGTTGGTCGGCTCGTCGAGCAGCAACAGGTTGCCGCCCGTCTGCAGCAGCATCGCGAGGTGTACACGGTTACGCTCACCGCCAGACAGGGTGCCGACCGGCTGGTTCTGCCGCCCCCCCTTGAAGCCGAACGCGGCGACATAGGCCCGAGAGTTGATCTCTCGACGGCCGACGTGCATCAGCTCATGGCCGCCAGAGATGTTCTCCCAGACAGACCGGGTGTCGGTGAGGTCGTCGCGGAACTGGTCGACATAGGACAGCTCGACGGTCTCCCCCACCTGCAGATGCCCGCGGTCCGGCGACTCTTCACCGACGATCATCTTGAACAGGGTCGTCTTCCCGGCGCCGTTGGGGCCAACAATGCCGACGATGCCGCCACGAGGCAGATCGAAGTTGAGATCCTCGATCAGCAACCGCTCGCCGAAGCCCTTCTGGAGGTTCCGGGCAGAGACCACCACGTCGCCCAGCCGAGCGCCTGGAGGGATGGCGATGTCCAGCCGACGCTCATCCCGCTGATCGCCGCCGCCACCCGACACCAGCTCCTCGTAGCGACGCAGCCGCGCCTTGGTGAGGTTGCGCTTGGCGCCCTTGCCCAGACGGATCCAGTCCAGCTCGCGCTGAAGCGTCTTTCGACGGCTGGCGGCCTTGTCCGCTTCGCGGAGCTTCTTCTCTTTCTGCTCAAGCCAGGAGCTGTAGTTGCCCTCCCACGGCACCCCGCGGCCGTTGACCAGCTCAAGGATCCAGGCGGCGACGTTGTCGAGGAAGTACCGATCGTGTGTGATGAACACCACGGTGCCCGCATAGTCCTGAAGGTGATGCTCCAGCCACGCGACGCTCTCGGTGTCCAGATGGTTCGTCGGCTCGTCCAGCAGCAGCAGGTCGGGCTGGCTGAGCAGAAGCCGACACAGGGCCACCCGGCGGCGCTCCCCTCCAGAGAGGTGCTCGACCGTCGCGTCCCCAGGCGGGACCCGCAGGGCGTCCATCGCGATCTCGATCTGCCGATCGAGGTCCCACAGGTTGGCGGCGTCGATCTCATCTTGCAGCGTGGCCTGCTGCTGGATCAGGGCGTCCATCTCCTCGTCGGTCATCTCCTCGGCGAAGCGCATGTTGACCGCCTCATACGCGTCGAGGATCGACCGCTTGCGGGCCACGCCCTTCTCGATGTTGCCCCGGACGTCCAAAGTCTCGTCCAGCTTCGGCTCCTGTTCGAGGTAGCCGACCCGGGCGTCCGGGTCCATCCACAGCTCACCCTCGACGTCCTTGTCGATGCCAGCCATGATCTTCATCAAGGTCGACTTGCCCGCGCCGTTCGCACCGATGACGCCGATCTTGGCGCCCGGGTAAAACGACAGCCAGATGTTGCTGAGCAGCTCCTTGCCGGTGCCCAGACGCTTGGTCAACCCTTTCATCTGGTAAATAAACTGACGCGCCATGGTGTCCTCTTCTCCGAATCAATAGGCTGGAGCCCGATGTCTATCACCGCCGAAGGCATTCGGCTTTATTCCGGTAGCGACGCGCGAAGGGCACATAGACCATACACGAACCCCGAAGGCAGACCTCTGCGCAGCTCTCGTAGACCGCGTCGTGCTCAACGCCAGGACACGCCCCGGTCTGTAGATCGCATATCCGGTTGTAGGGCACCGCATCCGGCTTCTCGTCGCCCGAGTGCAGCGAAGTGATCAGACCCTGCGGCGCACCCTTCGACCACATCCCCGCCCTCCCTGCGATCGCCGCAGCCTGGATCTTCAGCTCCGCAGCCGGAGCGGCCTCATCGATCCAGAACGCATGGGCCAGACCCTCACGAAGCAGCGCCTCACGAAGCTCCGGACAGTCCACAACGACACGACCATAGCCGCCGTCGGCGCCCGTCTTCTGGCACGACCATGGCCGGCTGGCGGCAGTCGCTGCCGCAGCCTTCGCGTTGGCATACAGCTCATCGGTCGTCCACTCCCCCCAACGGTGCACAGGCCCGTAAGACTCCAGGGTGTTGTAGCCCCGGAGACGCGCGCGAATCTTCCGGCCCGCCGAAGAACGGTAGGAGAACGTGTCACCATCGTCCCAAGACACCTCAATCGTGGCACCGTCAAGAACCAACGTTGACGGACCGGGCGAAGCTGTCGGAGATGGGGAGACAGACTGCGTCTGGAGCGGCGATTCAACAGCGGGCGATTCAACAGCAGGCGCTGACGGCGGCTCAGATGGGGGGCAACCCCAGAGATACAAGAGGAACATCAGGAGACCTCATTTCGTGCCGTACATCCGGCAGCAGAGGTCCAATAAAACCACCGCGACCCAAAAACGCAAGCCGCCCCCGAAGAGGCGGCGACGGCTGCGCTGTCGCGCGAGGACTCAGTCCGCGTTCAGGGAGTTCTTCAGGCCCTTGCCCGCACGGAAGACCGGGATCCGACGAGAAGGAACCTGGATCTCAACACCGCTCTTGGGGTTGTGGCCAGTGAAACCACGACGCTGAGAGACCGTGAAGGTGCCGAAGTCCGAGATGGTCACCTTGTCACCGCTCACCAGCGCTTCACGGATCGAGCCGGTGAAGATGTTGATATAACGTGCGGCCCGGACCTTCGGGATGCCTGCTTCTGCTGCCAGTCGTTCGGTGAGATCGGCCTTGTTCATGATGACGCTCCTGAGTGGTTGGATCTTGAAAATCCAAATTCTCAAAATCCGCAGTTGTTGTATTGGTGTCTGAACTATTCAACGCAGTTCCTGCGATGAACTTGAGTCCTTTTCAAAGGATGTGACCCCGTATACCATCTGATCACGCGGAGTAACTTTCATTTTTCAAAATTTTCTATTTCTGCCATGGCTGAAAGAGTAAGAAATGAAAATAATCCAACCCCCAGAATGCGAAAAAAGCCGACCACCCGGTCGGCCTTAACTGAGGAAACAAGCGTACTTTACTCGTCAGCCTCGTTAATTTTCTTCGCGTACGATTTGATCAGCGCGATCGCTTTGTCGCGCTCATCCATCTCGAACGTCGTGACGTAATGTTCTGAGTTGTCATCCAGCTTGATGGTCACAAAGATGAGCGTTCCACCACCAGAGGGCTTGGTCTCAAGAGTGATGTACTTCAACGACTCCGGGTTGACCGCCGTGCCGTGGGACAGAGTGACAAGGGCCATGAATTCTACTCCTTCAAAAAGGTTCAGGGTTCAGGATCTCACTGCAGACGGCTGCGATCACCAGGAGTCGTCGTCCCAGTCGTCGTCATCATCATCATCGTCGCCTGCATCAGCACCGGCATCATCGTCGTCATCGTCGTCGTCGGCATCATCGTCGTCGTCGTCGTCGTCGTCGTCGATGTCATCATCGTCGTCGTCATCGTCATCATCGTCGAAGTCATCGTTGGCGGCCTTGTTGATGGCTTCGATACAGGCCTCAGAGAGCTTGAGGGCTTCTTCTTCATCGCTGAGGGATTCAACGAGCAGTTCGGAGTCGTCGTCCAGTTTAACGGAGACGACATAGCTGACCTTTCCATACACTTCGGACATGATAACGTGGACGAGCTTGACGCTATCGGGGTTATTGACGATTCTACCTGTCGGGAGGAAGGCTACACCCATCTCGGCGATCTCCTAAAGGTTGAGAGGATGGCGGGTGCCATTGACGCGCCCATTATGTCACCGGTCCTGGATTCACCGCTGAGGATGGGTTTTCGGATCGGGGAGTTCCGAGAGGATACAGGGCATCTATGATCGTTGTCGGTGTAGCAGATGATCGGGGGGGCGGTGCGGCCGTCAGCGTGAACGGTGACCTGATTTCCAGCGTCGGGCCAATGATTTCCGCCCCTGGCTCAAGGGGTCAGGCCGCGGGCGCGCAGGCCTTCGACGCGGCGCTGCGGGCCGCAGGGTTGGACGCATCGGCCATCGATCGGATCGTGTTTGGGACCTCGTTTGCCCCTCCGCTCCCGCCCCGCGCAGCCGGCCGTGGGGGGCGCGCCCGGGCGCTGTACCAGTCGCTGATGTTTCGCAGCGGGTTGTACCTGCTGGAGTCCGACCTGTCGTACCGGTCTCGGGCGACGGGGCTCGGTACCCACGCGCCACAGGCCGAGCTCGAAGTGATCTCTCATCCACAGGCGCTGGCCAACCTCGCGTATCGGACCCAGCCCGCGCGCCGATGCCTCACGCTGACCCTCAGCCTGGGCGGCGATGGCGTGTTTGCATCGGCGTGGATGGGCAGCGACGGGCAGCTGGATCCGCTGTGGAACCAGTCCACCCTGGCGGCCCTGCCCTTGTTCCTCGCCCGCATCGCAGAGCAGCTGTCCCTGCCTGTGGTCGAACGATGGGAGACGCTCGCCCAGATCGCCGCAGCGGTGCAGGCGCCTCCAGGGCTGCTCGACCACGCCCGGAAGCAGATCTTCTTCGACGGGCGCCGGTTTTCACGGGCGCCCATCCTTGATCCGGCCGCAGACGAGCAGCTCTGGTCCGTCATGGGCACCTATACGAAAGAAGAACAGGCGGCGACGGCCCAGGCGCTGTTGCGGTCGTGTGCGGTTTCGTTCGTCCGTTTCTGGGTCACGCAGACCCGCTGCCATGTGGTCGCCCTCTCCGGTGCCCTGTTCGCCAACAGCGGCGTACTGGGCGCGCTGGCTGAAGAAGGCGTGGCCGATCAGCTCTGGACGCCGCCGCGGCTCTCCGGCCCAGGGCTCGCCGTCGGCGCGGCGCTCGCCTCGACCGAAGCCGCGCCGACCGCGCGGTTCGACGACGCGTTGGGCCCGGCGTTCGACCAGCGGGCCGCAGATGCAGCGCTCGACGGGATGAACCTGGGCGCCTCCGCCGATCACGCCCTGGCCCGCGCCGCCACGAGCCTCGCACGCGGCGGGCAGGTCGCCTTCTTCCTGGGACGCCAGCCCATGGGGCGGGGCGGTCCGCTGCGCCGCTGTATCGTCTCCGATCCGATGCAGCGGCCAACCGGGACAGCGGACCGCCTGCTCATCCCGGCGCAGGACGCCCAGCGGTGGGTGACGATCCCACCGGTCGCCGGCGATCTCAGCCCCCATCATCCGCTCCGCCTCCCGGCGACA
>JBCBLB010000266.1:0-11989 GCA_038520555.1 Myxococcota bacterium
CGAAGCTCGAAGAGCTTCTGCCCGAGCACCTCACGGGCTCTCGGCCCGCCCAGCTCGGCCCGGTCATCGACACCGCCGTCCCCCGAACCAACGACACGCACCCGACCTACCCTCCGAACGTCTCCGATCCCGATCCCACCGCAGAGACCCAGCTCCGCAAAGAGATCGCGCCGCCGTCGACGACCACCATCGCCATGGTGTTGGCCGCTGCACTCGCCGCGAGCGTGGTCATCGCCATCGGCACGGCGGTGGTCCTCCCGCCGCTGCTCAAGCCCTCTCCTGAAGACCCCGTCGCCCTCGTCACGCCAGAAATGGACCCCGAACCCGACGCCTCCGCGAATACGATCCCCGACACCGAACCCTCAATCCCCCCGCCCCCGATCGAAGCGCCAGACCCCACGCCCACTGAACCACAGCCTGTGACGAACCGGTCCCCGATCCCCACTCCACAGCCAGAGCACCCGCCACCACAACGGCGGGTGATTCGGGTCCTCTCCGACGGCTCCAGCACAGTGAGCGATCCCAACGCGGGCTCCATCACCGGGCCGGAAAACGACCCCGCAGCCACAGGGGAAGTGGAGATCCGCACCGTCCCCTCAAATGCGACGGTTTCGCAAAACGGTGAGCGGCTGGTGGGACGGAACGGGGTGTATAAGATGCGGCCGGGGACCCACAAGCTGGAGCTGCGCAGCGGCGCAGAGACCTACCCGGTGGTGGTGACGGTCAAGCCGGATACCCGCGTCGGGATCTGCTACGACTTCCACAACAACGCCCGGTGTGATCAGTGATCGTTGCGCTGCTTGCCCTCTCTTCGCTGCCCCTCGCGTCTGCCGCGGTGCCGGTCGTGTTCGAAGATGACGCCCTCGACGGCCCCGCAGCCATTGAGCAGGTCTCCAAGCGCACCGGCCTCCCCGCCGATCAGCTGACCGCCACGCCCATCGAAGACCTGCTGTCGACCCCACCACGGATCATCGGCGGCGGGGTCCTTCGCTACTGCGCCCGCGACGCCACTGAGATGGTCGACATCCGAAACGAGGTGATCCGCGCAGAGGCGAAGTGGCGTGAGGTCGATCCGACCGGGGCGATGGATCACCTCGATCTGGCGGTCTCGAAGGCGGGGTGCTTGACGGAGCTTATCGAGCCCACCGTCTTTGCCCGGATGTTTCTTCTCCGCGGATCTCTGCTCGCGATGGATGGCCGAACCGAAGACGCCCTCGCCGAGATGCGTTCCGCCATCGCGTTTCAGCGGAACCTCTCCTGGGATGTCGGCTTTCCTGTAGAGGGGGAGCCCCTGTTTGAAGAGGCGCGGGCTGCGGGGACCTCGCTGGCCATCACGGTCGAGCCGGGCCCCTCCAACGCCGGCCCCTGGATCGACGGCCAGACCATCACCGAAGCAGACGCGGTCAACGGGGTTCAGGTCGGACGGGGGCTGCATCTGATCCAGACCGCCTCGACCTCTGGGTTCCGCTCTGCCTGGCTGGTCGCCGAGGGCGACGCCGTGCTGGTCTTGCCCGAGCGGTACCGCTCGCCGGTCCTCGCCGCGATGCACAGCGCCGAGAAGCATGACGCGGTGTCGGCTCTGGTCCGGGCAGCCATTGAGGACTTCCAGGCCGCCTATGTGATGGGACAAGGGGGGATGTGGCTCATCGACAACGATGAGATCACCGAACTTATCCCCCCGACCCCGCTTGAGACGGCCCCTCCGGCGAAGAAGCGCCGTTGGTGGTGGCCGTTCGGCCGCAGGTAGCGATGCCCCCCCCTCAGAGGAAGGCCAGCCCGACCGAGAAGCCCAACACCGGCTGAATCAGCGGAAAGGAGCCGGTCTCGTCCTCATCGAAGTCGCTGAGTCGGATGATGCCATACTGTGCGAGCCCCAGCTCTGCCCGGGTGTAGAACAGCTTGTTGTCTGAATGAATCCCGATGCGCGCGCTGTATCCCGTGCGGGTCAACGTCGGGGTGTCCCCACCGACCGTCTGCAGGTCGTGGTAGCCGACCCCGACGAACAGGCCGCGGGCCTTATTGTTGGGGTAGAGCCGCGCGACGACGTCCCAGTAGGCCAACGCAGGGTTGGTGTCCGGCGAGGAATCCCCCTTCAAGAAGACCAGGGCGGTCCCGATGAACGGCGTATACGAATAGGTCCCACCCACCGAGATCGCGGGGCCGACCGGGATGGGGAGCACGATCTCAGCGTCCCCGCCAGCAGCGTAGGGGAAGCCAAGATCTGCGCCGATGCGGATGTGTCGACGCGGCGCGTTGAGCTGGAACCGCTGGGCCAGCTCGCGGGCCATCGCCCGATCCTTCTCGACGCCGCGGCCGCGCTGGTACATCAGCGCCAGCTCCCGGCAGCTCTCAAAGCTGCCGTTGTTGCAGGCTGTGTCCAGGTGCCCTGCTGCGATCTCAAGGTCAAAGTTGGTTTTTCGATCCAGGTGAACCTTGGCGAGGGCGGCGCACCCTTCACCGAATTCCCCAAGACATGACCGCTCAAGGAGCAGATACGCGTCCTCCGGCGGCTCCCCCTTCTTGGGCAGGTCATCCTCGGCGAGTTCGAAGCAGCCCTCCGGATCGCCGTTGTCACAGCCTTTCTTGAGGTAAGCGTCCGTGGGCTGTTCGTCGGGCCAGGGCGCTTTGTGCTTGTTCTCGGTGAGCAACCCCTGGAGGGTGCAGGCGTGGGCATCGCCGAACTCACAGGCGCGATCGTAGGCGGTGAACGCCTCTGCCCAGGCCTTCTTGTCCTCGCTGAGTTGAAGCCCGAGGCCTGCACAGCCCGGCGCAGACAGCCGCTCGCAGGCGCTCCGCCACATGTCAAGCTGATCGGGAGCGTCGACCTTCTTCGCCTTTCCGATGCGCCGCTGCTCGGCGCCAGCGACGCAGCCGCTGGCGATGCCCGCCTCACAGGCGCCGCTGAACAGCTCCAGCGCGCGGGCATAGGCGTCTGACCGAGGCTCATGTCGAACCATCAGATACGCCGATCCCAGACAGGCCCGCTGAACACCATTGGTACAAGACAACAGCAGCTCTTCCTCAGCCTGGATGACCCGCGGGTTTTCGATCCCCCAGCGGTCGACATAGTCTCCCAGTAGCCGACAGCCATCCTCATCGCCGAGGTTGCATCCCCGCAAGAACGCGTTGAAGTCATCGAGCGATGTCGCAGAGACCGGCTCGTTCTGCAGGATCTGTCCCAGCTCCACACAGGCGCTGGCCACGGGCAGGGCGGGATCTTCACACTCTCGGACCGTTCGAAGGGCGAACGCCTTCTTTCGGCGTTGCTCGGCTTCCTCACAAGCGTCTGCCCGCCCCAGCACGCAGGCCTGATCCAGGCTGAGCAAGGCGCGGTCTTTCTGGTTGAGCGCATCATAGGCTTCCGCGAGCATCACGCAGCCGTCGCCGACATCCTCCAGCCGGCGCAGCCGCTCCCCGAGCGAACCAGACGCATCCATCTGACAGGAGAACTCGAGGACCCCCTGGACCAGCAGCCCCGGGTCGTCAGGCTCCTGGGAGAGGCGCTCTCGAGAGACGGTGTGGCAGGCGTTGACATCGCCATCAATGCAGGAGAGCGCCTGCTCGCTGAGGACGGTGTCCTCAATGGCCACCGCCTCCAAGCACCCCCGGTAGACGCCATTTGCACAGGCGAGGCCGAGCTGACGGAGGGCCTCATCGCGCCCCCCTGGCCGCTCCCCCAGCTCCGCATACAGCTGACGCCCCGACGCCAGACAGGTCTCTGGCACGGCCGGCTCACAGGTGGGCAGATCCGGCGTCCCGCGCGGCCAGCTGACCGTGAAGACCTGCAGCCCCTCAGGGCCGGGCTTGACGAGGTGATCGCCAGAGCGGCTCTGGAAGCTTCGGATCCGGATGGCCCCATCCATCGCTTCCTTCGCGTTGTCCACCCCACCGACGATGAGGCCGTCCGCGTCGTCGATGATCCAGATCCCCTTGTTCAACGTCCACCAGACCTCTGGGATCTGACGATCGCCGAGGACTTCAATGTCGGCCCGCTCCTGGGCGCCCGTCTGGGCGTCGAGCAGCCAGCTCGCTCCCAGCGCGTCGATGAGCAGAGGGACGCCGGAGCGGGTCTCCTTCCACCCCGATGCGTCCGGCGCGAAGCCATCTGGATAGGGAAGAAGGCCCAGCTCTTCGATCTGAATCAGCTCCCCCCGGGGGACGACCAGAATGGTCTCGACCTCTTCAGGTGGGCCCTCTTCTTCGGTGGTCTGGAACAGAAGCTGCACCTCGCGGGCGGGGCCGCGGGCCACCTGACGCCGTACAGACAGGCCAGAGGTAAACGCCCGGCCGTCGACCGCCTTCAAAATCCAACCCGGCTCGACGCCGGCGTCGGCATAGGCCTGAGGCAGTCCATCGGAGAGGACCCACTGACCGGCGTCGTTCGTGGAGAAGGGCAATGGAAGGCCGGGAAGCGACTCGGCGGATGCAGAAGACAGCGCGCACAGCGTGAGCAGAGCGGGAAACACGTCGGAACCTCCACCAGGATCTCGTCACTCACGTAATCAGATCCGGAGAAAAATCTCCTGCCAACCGTGCTCCGCCCGCCTCAGCGTCGCCGGAGCCGCAGCTGCTGAACCCGATGGTCACGGCCTTTTACCATGATCAGTCCCGCCCGCTCCCGCGTCGGCAGGATATTATATTGGAGGTTGACCTCGTTAATGCTCTGCCAGATTCGGAGCGCATGCGCGACCGCCTGCTCATCCGTCAGGTCTGCGAAGTTGTGGAAGTAGCTGGCTGGGTCCTGGAACGCCGTATCCCGAAGCGCCAGAAACCGTTCCACGTACCACTCCCGCAACAAAGGGATCCCCGCGTCCAGATAAATCGAAAAGTCAAAGAAGTCTGCTACCCAACGGAAATTTGGCTTATGGCTGGTTTGAAGAACATTAAGCCCTTCAATAATAACGATATCCGGCCGCTGAATCACCCGCTCTTCTCCGGGGATGATATCGTAGCTGAGGTGAGAATAGACCGGGCAGCGGACCTCATGGGCGCCGGCCTTCAGCTCAGAGACGAACTTCAGCAGCGCCCCCCGCCGGTAGCTCTCTGGGAAGCCCTTGCGCTGCATCAGCCCACGCGCTCGGAGGGTCTCGTTGGGATGGAGGAAGCCGTCCGTGGTGACCAGCTCGACCCGAGGGTTGCCCGGCCAACGTGAGAGGAGCGCACGGAGGACCCGGGCCGTGGTCGACTTCCCCACGGACACAGAGCCTGCCATCCCGATGAGGTAGGGGGCGACCGTGTCTTCTCGACCGAGGAAGACCGACTGGGCGCGGTGCAGCTCGCGGGCCGCCTGGACATGGAGCGACAAAAACCGGGACAGCGGCAAGAAGATATCGACCACTTCGTTGATGGACATCTCCGTGCTCAAGCCCTGGAGCGCCGCGATCTCCGGAGGCTCCAGGGTCAACGTGGTGTCACCACGGAGGTTCTTCCACTCGTCGCGGGAGAAGATCAGGTACGGAGAAGGACTCATGGCCATATCGGCCAGCAATAACGTGGCCGTGGGGCCACCTTCAACCTGACACTGGACTAATAGGCTGCGCCGTCGGGGCGGGTGAACCCCAGGTCCGATCGATTCAGCTCCCAGCGGGCCATCCGCTCGATGCCCGACAACGAATCCCGAACCTTCATCGCGGCGATTCGCGACGCCTGTGCGGTGGGCAGGCTCCCCCCCGGATCGGTCCAGACGTGGTACTCCACCAGGGTCCGTTCCTCCCCAAGGGCGACCATCATCCAGCCGCCACGGGTCCAGGCCACCGGCATCCCCTCTGCGCTGAGTTTTGGGAGCCGATCCGCCGAACAGGCGGGCTTGTCATGCTGATCAGAGAAGACCATCTCCCACACCCGACCGGAAGTCGACCGATACAGCCCGGCGTTGTGCCGCTGTTGGACACACCACCACCGATCACTGACCAGCGGAAGCTCCAGATACTGAAAGGCGACCAGCCCGGTCCGGCGGTGGCCGCTCAGGTTCTGGCTATGCTTGACGGGGATGAACCGATACAGGTTGTCTACATCGGTGATCGCCTTCCACAGCGCAGTGATGGGCAGGTTGATGACATGCACCCCCCACCCCTTGCCGGAGTCAATGCCCGGGACGAACTCCACCCCCGACTGCATCTCCCCCCCCAACGCGCGCGCATACACCGAGGCCGCCAGCGTCGGCGCAGAGTCCGCCATGCGCTGCTGGCGAAGCGCGACGATGTCTTCCGGTTCGCCCCCGAATGCAACAGATGCCCAGACCCACAACCCAGCGATGCGCATCTTCCCCCTCCGGCTTCGAGAGATGGCTAACGTTCAAGATGTCTTCGACCACCTTTCCCCGTTCTGTCCCATCAGGCGACGGGTTGTAGCAGGATCAGATCACCGGTCTCCCATCCGCCCGCGGTGCCCGCGCGTCGAATCTCCACCTCGCCAATGAACCCGACGCGCAACCCAGACGCCGCGGCGACCCGACCGATGTAGGCGCGGCTGTGGGCGTACCGCCCGTTCTCCTGGAGGGCGAACCCCTCCCCGTCGAGGCGCTCGGTCGACAACAGGACGCCACCGTGAGGATGTAGCCGCTGGGTCACCGCGCCAAGCAACCGCTCTACCGCGCCCATGTAAATCAACACATCCGCGGCGGTCATCAGGTCAAACTGCCCCCGCCCCTGACGAAGCCAGTCGACCAGATCGGCCTGATACAACGCATCATAGACGTCTTTGGTCCGCGCAATTGAGAGCATTCGTCCGGACAGATCGACGCCGATGATCTCTTCGGAGGCCGTGCGAAACGACTCCCCCACCAGCCCCGTCCCACACCCCAGATCCAGAAGACGGGCCGTGGGGAGGTGAAGGCGCTGCTGCAGCTCGAACATGGCCACAGGCAGCCGGTAACCCAGCTCTTCGACCAGATGCCCTTCGAAACGCGGCGCGTAGTCATCGAACAGCTGCTGGACGTAGCCGGGCGGCGGCGACTGGGAAGCGTTGCCGTTGTAGGCGTCGTAGAGGTGGCGGGCGGTCGGGTGGTCGCCATCGACCTCCAGCGCCCGGCGGAGCGCCTTGATGGCCGCGGGCCGATCGCCGCGGCGCTCTGCGGACAATGCAGCGTTACACCACCGCTCTGGCGAGTCGAACAGCTGCCGGGCCCGCTGCTCTGCTTCAGGGCGAGCGGTCGGATACTCGGTGGTGAGGCGATGAAGCCGGGAGCGCAGATCCAGATCTCCAGGACGCAGACGCCGGGCACGGATCAGCGCAGCGAGGGCATCGGCCGGGCGGTCGAGGACCAGAAACATCTCCACCAGCCGAAGGATCGCGTCCACGTCCATCGGATCGATGATCTCCACCTCTTGATAGGCGCGGACGGCGTCTGCATACCGACCGAGCGCTTCCAGGGTCAGCCCCCGGTTGAAGTGCGCCATCGGGTCTTCGGGATCGACTTCGGTGGCCTGATGGTACGCCCGCTCGGCGTCCACGAGCCGTCCCATCTCATACAGGCTTCCGCCCAGGTGCATCCACGCTTCCGTGGTGCGTGGCGAGATGTCCAGGCCCGCCCGCCAGTGGGTGACCGCGTCTTCGAGCCGACCGGCCTCCTGGAAGATGAGGGCCTGATCGAAGCGGATCTCAGGCTCATCGGGGGCGATCTTCGCAGCACGATCGAGGGCCTGCAACGCATCATCTGGCCGCCCGGCCGCGGACAGGATCCGGCCCATCAGATGGTATGCGCCGACGCCATCAGGGTGAGCGTCAATCAGCTGCTGGCAGAGGCGAGCCGCACGGGAGAGGTCATCCGCCTCCAGCAGCTGGACCGCGCGCAACAAGGTGGTTTGATAAGTATCCATCGAGTTTATGGTCTACCAAGAGAGCGTGTCGGGTGAGTGTTGAGGGCAACCCGCCCGGCAGCATTATGAACGCTGCCGCCCACCATCTCAACGCGACCACCCACTCCTCACCGTCGTTACGATGCCCTCTCTTCCATCGATGCCCTTGTCGACCTGGGGCACCTCTCGGCGCCGGAGACAGGCGAGCCCGCAACCACCGCTCTCCACGAAGGGCTCCCCTCGACGCAGGGGCCGAAGGACGGTTACAGCTCCCCACCCGAACACGACGAGCCCAGTCCGTGCCCCAGCCCGACGGAAGACCCACCCGTGGAAAAACCGCCACGAACCGACTTCGGCGGATCGACCACTTCCTCATCCAGTACGACCGATCGCTGCTTACCCGGAAGGGTGGCGGACTGATCGTTGATCTGGGGTATGGCCGCGTTCCAATTACAACCGTTGAGATGGCGCAGCGTTTCTGGAAAATCAACGCCGGGCTCTGGTTTCTGGGGGTCGAAATCGATCGCGCGCGGATCGACGCCGCGGATGCGTTTCGGCTGCCCCGAATGGAGTACCGCCTCGGCGGCTTTGACCTGCCACTGAGCGGATCGGAACAGGTGCGAATGATCCGCGCCATGAACGTCCTCAGGCAGTATCCCGAGGCAGAAGCCGTCCCTTACCACATCAAATTATGCAAGTTTTTAATGCCCGGAGGGCTGCTGATAGAAGGAACGTCGAGCCCCTTCGGTCGACGCATTGTGATCAATCTTTTTCGCAAAATTGGTTTTGAAAACTACCGATTGGAAGCGCTCTTGTTCAGCACCAATTTTCGGGAGGGGTTCACACCGGACCTGTTCCCCCCTGTCCTCCCCAAACATTTGATCCATCGAAACATCCCGGGAGAAGATATTTTTTTGTTTTTTGAGGAATGGAAAAGGGCAGCAGACAGGATGTCACCATTTCTTTCGTATGGGATCCGGCAGCACTTCATGGCTGCCGCGGAGTCTTTGGCGCTGAGCTATCCGACAATTTCGACAAAAAGGCGATGGTTACGATCAGGGCTGCTCCTGTGGCGTTGGCCACCCTATCCATGAAAGGGTTTGGAAATGACAGCTACAGAGAAGATCCCAGACAATGAACAGGCTCCGGTATGGTCTGGACAGAGGGCGGGTCTTCCAATGTCTGAACGCAGATTCCTGATTGTCATGGTCATCTGCTCACTGTTGCTGAGCATGAGCATGGTCGCCGCCAAAGCGAGCGCGGATGACCCCCCACTTCCGTTGGATGAAGTGGTCAGCGCTGAGTAGCCGCTCCATCACGAAAACCTGACGGCTCACCTCATCAGTGGCAAGGTTAACGATAGGGGGGGTCAGGGATACCCAGCCTGCCAGAACCGAGGAGAGGATGGAGCGGGTCGCACAGATCCATCACCGCTGGCGTCGGCAGAACCTTCGCTGGCGGCTCGCCGAAGCCAGCACCCGGTTGCTCTCGATCTCCATGATGATGATGGTCGGGTGGTTGTGGTCGATGTCGACGCCTGTGCTCATCGGTCTGCTTTGTGGCATCCTCGCCGGAGAGGTCGCGGTGTGGGTGCGCCGCCCGAAGAGCGTTGATGCCCTCGCTGCCGCCCTGGATCGTGGGGCGAAGACTGGCTGGCTGATGCAGACCGCCCTAGCCGTCGAGCGGGATCCCGACCTGGGTGATCCAGAGCTCGCCCGCGCGGTCATCGACCGTGCCATCGCGATGGCACCACGACTGACGCCGCTTGCGCTTCGCCCCTATCGATTGCCGCGGTGGTGGCTGGGCGGCGCAGCCCTCGCCGCGGCGACCCTCCTCATCCCTGCGGGCCCTCTCCGTGCGCCGGAGTTTGCGCCGCCCCTGCTCGCTTCGGATCCTCTCTTCGATGCGGATGTTGCGCTTGTGCAAGCAGAGCCCTCTGAGGATCGTGCCCAACGGATCGCCGCCCCCGGTGCGGGTGTCGGCGTCTCTGGAGAAGGCGGCAGCAACACGGACGGTGGCGCGTCCGGTAGCGGTTCCGGAAACACCCAGACCATCGGTGTTCATGGTGGGAAGTCACGCGCTCAGGAGAACGGCACGCTCTCTGAGGGTGATGAGGCCGTCTCCTCCCGCGAAGAAGAACAGGAAACGGAAGATGCGGCAGGGCTGTCCGATGAAGACCTCATGAAGCTTATGTCGGCAGAGAGCGCAGCCAGTGGATACCGCCCCTCCGACAATCCTTCGGACCGCCCGATGAAGGGTCTCTCTCCCAATCGGGGCACCGCGAACGGCGAGATCGGTTCGGAGGCAGAGACGTCCACCGCCGATTTGGGGGCCGTCGATGAAGCGTCCCCGGGGGAGGACAACAACACCGGCGGCTCCCGTTCTGAGCAGGCCGATGGCACCGGGGAGGCCTCTGATGAGACTGCAGAAGCCTCGGATCCGGGCAATTCATTGAACTTGATGAATGATACCCCCCAGATCGAATCGGGCAACGATGACAAGATCTGGGATCCGCTGGCGTCCGGTGCTGGGATGGGCGGCATCAACGACGCCAACGCCACCGAACGATCCGTCGCGGGCACCGGCCGCGACGATGTACGCACGGTCGAAGAATGGGTCGAGAGCCGCTGGCAGAGATCCCCCGAGGGGATCGTGCGGTCCATCGACGGCGGAATGACCGGCGGCCAGAGCGCGCTTGAGTATGAAGAGATCTATACCCAGTACGCCCGCATCGCCGACGTCGCTGTGAACGATGAGGCCATCCCTCCCGGACGGCGGGATTATATCCGCCGCTACTTTGAGCGCATCCGCCCCGCCGATGCAGAGGACTCCGATGACCGCCGAGCAACAGATCCAGCAGGTCTCTGAACAGCTCACCCGCCTTGAGCGAGAGATCCGAAAGGTCTATGTTGGCCAGGACGCGCTGGTCCGCTCTGCGCTCACTGGATTGATCGCCGGTGGGAACCTTCTCATTGAGGGGACTCCGGGGCTGGGCAAGACCCTGTTGGTCCGTCTGCTCTCCCAGGCGCTTCAGCTGCAGTTCAACCGCATCCAGTTCACCCCAGACCTGATGCCCGCCGACATCACCGGCGGTCAGACCCTGCTGCGGTCCCCAGATGGCGCGGTAGAGCTTCGGTTCCGCCCAGGACCGATCTTCGCCAACATCGTCCTTGCCGATGAGATCAACCGCGGCACCCCGAAGACCCAGTCGGCCCTCCTCGAAGCCATGGCTGAGGCCGCGGTCACCCTCGCCGGGAACCGCCGACCGCTCCCCCAGCCCTTCTTCGTCATCGCCACGCAGAACCCCATCGAGATGGAGGGCACCTACCCCCTGCCCGAAGCCCAGCTCGACCGGTTCTTGTTTAAGCTCAACGTGGCGTTTCCCTCCATCGATGAGCTGACCCGGATCGGCGTGGAGACCACCCGGGGCCCCACGAGAGACCTCTCGGCGGTCCTCGATGGGGCTGGTCTCCGAAACATCCAACGTCTCGCAGAGAAGATCATCGTCGAACCCGGGCTCGCCCGAAGGGCCGCCGCCCTGGTGCTGGCCACGCACCCCGATACGGCAGACAGCCCCAGGCTGATTCAGCGGTTCGTTCGGTTCGGGGCCAGCCCACGGGCGATGCAGGCGCTGCTCCGGGCCGGACGGGCCGCCGCGTTGATGGCCGGGCGGCCACACCTCAGCGACAAGGATCTGCGCGCGGTCGCGCTTCCCGTCCTGCGCCACCGGGTATTTACTCGCTTTGAAGCCGAGATGGAAGACATCGCACCAGACGAATTGGTCGAGGCCGCGGTCCAGTCAGTGGGTCTGTGAGGTGAAGATCGATCCGGCCCTGCTCACGGCGGCCAGCCCGGCGAGGGCGAGGCCCGCGGCGAGGCTGGCGGCGTGGTCGGCCTTGCCCTGAAGGCTCATCGAGCCGGTCGCGTCCACGACGATCAGGACGCGCTGATCCCGATCCTCATGGGACAGCCGCAGCAGCAGCGACTCCAGGCGTTGATAGGCGTTCCAGTCGACCCGCCGCAGGTCATCGCCGGCGTGATACGGGCGGAAGTCGGCGAATTCCAGCCCCTGTCCGATGGTCCGGCCGCGTCGTTCGCCTTGACGGGCGCCCTGGGCAAACCGAGGCGCAGCCCACCGCAGTCGGCTGGCCACCGTGAGCAGGGCCGGATCGATCTTCACCTCACAGACCCAC